>JAPLFO010000123.1:31578-41552 GCA_026390635.1 Ignavibacteriales bacterium | reverse complement strand
GGAGAGCCTTTTTGCGCATGAAAGAGAGAGATGACTTCCTTGGTTTTTCCTGAATTGGAGGCGCCGAACATCGTGTATGTTGAGAGGTCCAACTCCGCCGCCTGACGGCTTCCTTCCGTGTGGATTGAGAGCGACGTGTTTCGTTTCAATGCAGTGTAAATGGCATTCTTCGCCGGGAAAATGCGCGACGAGCCTTCGCCGGTGAGAAACAGCCTGCCGGTCTTTTTAAGCGACTGAATTGGATGTGCTATATTCTTTGTTCTAAATTTCCGGATGATGCCGGGAGTTTCCATCATCTCGCGCACAAGCGCGAATTTCGCATAGCGTTCTTCTTTGGTGTTCATAGCGTATCCTCTATTATCTAGAAATGAGACTGCTCAACAATGAAAAAAGACTCGCCACAGAGAACACTCGCCTCGCTGAGCTCGGCGAAGCGGGCAGAGAAAAAGAAGAGAGCACAGAGAATGATGTTTGTGAAGGAAGATGCATCCTCTTAATCACTCCCTCTGTGTTCTCTGTGGCTATTTTTTTAGAATTGGAAATAGTCGGGAATTTCCCCGACCAGCGGAGCAATGTACCGTTTGAATGCGTCTGTGACCATCAATCCGTCTTCTGTGATGAATTCTTTGGGAAGCGGCTTTGTTTTCGCCGCCACTTCGTTCAGTGGAATCGTTCCGATGCTGATCCCGTATACATTTCCTTCACCGCGCACAAGCGTGGTCATGAGTCCGGATGCACCGGAGGTCGCACGCTCTACTGCTTCGTACCCGAGGATGAATGCCTCTTCCACATCCTGACGCACGGCACGGTCAATCGAACACATCGGGAGGGATTCCGGTACCTGAAATTCTCCACGGAATCCGAACTTGTCCGCAATCATCCGGTGGAGGCGCATTGCCGCAGACGTCCCGCCCATGGCGCCGAATTCGATATTGGAAAAATTGTCTTTCACTTTGGAAGCCGACACAGGAGTTCCATCGGCGTAGACAATTCCCTCGCCGCAGATGACAGACACGTACCCGTATTTCTTGTACGCAGTATCGACAGCTGTCAGGAACTTCTCATCCTCAAATGGAACTTCGGGCAGCAGCACAATATGCGGAGGATCTGCATCATTCTTTTTCCCGGCAACAGCGGCTGCCGCCAGCCATCCGGCGTCGCGTCCGATCGTCTGATACACGACGAACTGGTCCACTTTCTGCATGTCGCGGGCAAGAATTCCTGCCTGCAGCACCGAGAGCGCGACAAACCGCGCAGCACTCGGAAAACCGGGCGTGTGATCCGTTCCGAACAGATCATTATCCACCGTTTTCGGACAACCCATGCCGAAAAATTCGTACCCTTGTTCGCAGCAGTATTTTTCTATCTGATAGACATTGAGCATCGTATCGTTTCCGCCGATACCGAAAAAGTAGCGGATGTCATGTTTCTTCATCACGTCCAGCACGCGCGGCATGTCGTTCGCAGAGAGTTTGTACCGCGACGATCCGAGAGCGCTGGAAGGAGTCCGTTTCAATTGATCAAGTTTCGCTTCACTCAACTCCGTCATATCGACAAAGTTCTCTTCCATCAATCCAAGCATGCCCCAGCGGCATCCGAAAACGCGCGGAACATTCGGCTCACTGTGACATTGACTAGCGATGCCGGCGAGGCTTGCATTGATGACGGCGGTCGGCCCGCCGGTTTGTGCAACAAGTGCATTTCCTTTCATGAGTCTTTCCTCGAGCAAAATGAGAGCAACGTGGTAACAAATCGATGATAGTAGTTCCCCACTTCGATAAAGGCGCCGTTGAAATCGACACGAACTCTTTTCTTTCCCCAGTCCACAAAGCCGCCCACCCAGTGGGGGGCAAGATCGAAGGCCAGCGCCGTGCACATCCCTCGTCCGACCTTCCAATGAACAAGCAGCGGCACTTCCCGCTGGTGAACAGCCGCCGAAATCCGTTTTCCTTTTGCCGTGATGGCAAGAAGTCGTCCGACGATCGAGGTGGTTGCTCCGCCTTTCGGCATCACAGCGTTGTACCCGCCGATGATGGCCGGAAGATCCCAGCGAAGCGCACGAACAATCGGATGGTCTGCGCCATGCGGCAAGACGACACATCCCTGACTGACGTTCCTGCGGTCGTCGCCCGGCTTCATACGCACCGGCAGAATGTCCGCCAGCGGCGTTTGATTGTATTCCTTCTGCAATCCCGAAAACGACTCCCAACCGCCCACCATCAACAACGATCCCCCTTCAAGAACGTATTGCGCAATATTATTCAATTGTGTGTTGGAAAAACGGGCGGAAGGATAGTCGCTGAGAATGAGCAGGTTGTACGTTGATAGCCGCACTCCGTCGGGGAAACGGAGTGGAGAGGCAATATAGTCGAATGTGTATCCTTGTTCTCCGATAATGGAACCAAGATACTGCGCCGCCCGATCGAGATCGTCATCTCCTGCATAGAGGATGCGCGGAGCAGCAGGCGTGCCGTCAAAATGCTTCATGGTAACTTTCAGAAAAGATCGCCAATAGCAAGCGGTCATCGAGCGGGGTCTTCGACTTCACTCGGCGTCCACAGAGATATCAAAGAAATCAGAACAGCATCACATAGTTGCTCGGATGATAGAATGAATAGGACACCGGCTTGAAGAATTCATACGGGCCGCCTTCACGGCGCGTGTCCACAAGTTGCGCGATCTGCTCCTGCGAACGATATGCCAGAATGCCTTCGAGTTTCTTCTTGAAAATGTCTTCGTCGGCAACGATTTTGATTTCCGGCGGTTCAGGGAAGTCGCAGTACACTTCGAATTCATACGCAAACGGAGTATGCTTCAGCACAGGACCGAGTTCCGGCCAGATATTGCCGGAAGCATGGAACAGGGAGATGAGCGTTTCCTGGTACACAATTTTGTGATCGGGGTGAAGATCGGCGCCCGTCGGAAGGAAAATACGCTTCGGTGCGACTTTGCGCAGATAGTAGGTCAATAGATTCTGTAAACCGGTATGTCCTTCGATCGCAGGATCGTCCGCTTTTGCTCGACGGCGTCCAACGTAGGAATTAACATCGCAGTCCGGCATGTTGCCGAAGAACACATTTTCCTCCGGTACGCCGAGAATCTTGAATGATTCCATCGTCTCTTTTTTCCGCACCTCGGTAATGATGTCGCGCTGTTCCAGCTTGCAGTAGCCCATGCGTCCGTCGGTAACAATGAGATTATAGATTTTCACTTTTTCTTTCAGACCGGCCTGCAGTAAGAGTCCCGCGCCGAGAACGATATCATCATCGTGCGGTCCGACAAACAGCCATACTTCTTCCTCCGGCTTCCACGTCGCAAACAATCCTTCCAGTCTATCGGCAATCGCCATTCCGCGCTTAGTTCTGCGGTAATACTTCATGAATCCTCCTTCGTGTGTTTGATATGTAAATGGTCTAGTGGAGACACGGTCTTCCGACCTGGTACCGCTAACCCATCCGTCTCCGCTTGATGAGATATTGAAAGAGCGCGGTATCGAACGGTGTCGCCGTGTCCATCATCACGTAGTCGATGGAATTCTCGCGGCATTCCCGTTTGTACCGTTCCAAAAAAGACTGCATTTCCTTTTGATATGACCGCTGCAGATGATACGGCTGCGACATCATCTCCTCATCGGTTTCCAGATCTTTGAAGACTGCATCGCCGCCGAATGCGAAGCTGCGTTCGAGCGGATCGAGAATCTGCAGTACAAGAACCTCATGATGATTGTGGCGGAAGTGTTTCAGCGCCGCCAGCACCTGTGCCTGATCGTCAAACAGATCCGAAAGCACGATCACCAGGCCACGGCGCTGCGTCTGCTCCGCGATCCGGTGAAGGGATGCCGCGGTGCCCGTCCCGCTCCCCGCCTTCACAACTTCGAGTTCGCGCAATACTCTGCGAAGATGCGCCTGTGTGGCGTGCGGCGGAACCGCCGTGCGTATACCTTCATCGTAAATTGTAAGGCCGACCGCATCACGCTGCTGCACCATCAAATAGGACAGCGCAGCGGCAACATAGGATGCGTACACAAGTTTTGGTATCCGAGGTGTTTTCTTTTTTCCGTCCAGATCCGATGCAAACGACATGGAATTGCTTGCATCCAGCACGAGCGTGGATGAAAGATTCGTCTCTTCCTCGTATTGTTTGATGTAGTACCGATCAGTTTTGCCGTAGACTTTCCAATCCAATCGACGGATCTCGTCGCCCGGCATGTACTGCCGATGTTCCGCGAATTCCACACTGAAACCGTGATAGGGGCTCTTATGCAGACCGGTGATAAATCCCTCAACGACCAGCCGGGCGCGCAATTCCATATTCGCGAGCTTTGAAATGACATCCGGCTGCAGATATTTGAGAGGCGCTTCCAATTACTATTTCATGCCTTTCGCTGCCGTTTGATTTTTTGTGGGCGGTTCGCTGCTGATGATCTCGTCCGGCGTCTTTCCCATCGTCAGGATTTCGAACTCCGCAGAACCTCTCAATTCATGCGCAGGGTACTTCGCGATGAATTCCTGATATGCCGCTTTCGCGCTGTCAGCCATCTTTAGTTCGTTATTATACAGGAAACCGATCAGGAAGAGCGCTACCGGTGTTTGTTTCAAATCGGGATACTTGCGAACGAATAGCTTGTATTGGCCGATGGCAGCGCGAGAATCGTGTTTCATGTTTTGCTGAACATCGCCGATGAGATACATCGCGGCCGGAGCCGATGTGCCTTCAGGATAATTTTTGAGAATCAGTTCGCACATCTGGAGGGTGGAGTCAGCATTCTTGTTATCCCTCGCCGTCTCCGCCCGCTTCCACAATTCCGCCTCCGGCAACTTGCCGCAACCGGCAAGAATCGCTGTTGTCATCACGGCGAAAACAAATCGTCTCTTCATTGCGGCTCCTTTTGAATAATGATAATTGCTCCACGGAACATCTGGACACAGATCTCCTTGGAACCTATGCTCTCCATGGCAAATCTTTTCACTTCTCGAACATGTGCGTTACCGGATTCTCTTCATCACCGCCGCAAAAAAACCGTCCGTTCCATGGACATGCGGAAGCAATTGAAAATACGAATCATTTCCCAAAGAGTCGAGTCCGTACCGGATCAGGATTTCTGAGGGTTTCATCAACTGAAACTCCGGATGATTTTTCAAAAATCCTTCGACGACCTGCTCGTTTTCTTCTTCAAACATTGTACAGGTGGCGTACACCAGCCGGCCGTTCACCTTGACACACTGGGCGTACCGGGCAAGAATGGCGCTCTGTTTTGCACTCAGCTCCGCAATCATCTGCGGCGTCACGCTCCATTTCATTCCGGGATTTCGTCGGATAGTTCCGATGCCCGTGCAAGGTGCGTCCACGAGAACATTGTCGGCAGATCCGATCAAATCCTCCGGCGCTTGATCTCCCGGCACCGCGCGCAATCTCACCGTATCGACTCCGCTGCGTTTGATCCGCTTGCGAAGACCCTCCAGCCGATAGTTGTTGATATCCAGCGCATATATGGAGCCGCGGTTTTTCATCAGCGCGGCAAGTGCAAGCGTTTTTCCGCCGCCGCCGGCGCACGCATCGACCACTTTCGAGGTCGGCTTGGGATCGACGAGAAGGCCAAGCAACTGGCTCCCTTCATCCTGCATCTCAAAAAAACCATTGCGAAATGCTTCCAGCGAAAAGACATTTGTGCGTTTTGCGAGCGTCAACCCGAAAGGAGAAAACTTTGTCCGTTCAACTGCGATGCCTTCTTTCTGCAGTTCTGCGATGCAAGCATCGACAGTGGTCTTCACTGTATTGACGCGCAATGTAATCGGAGCGTTGTCGTTGAGCGACTTGCAGAGACGTTCGGCATCCTCCACTCCGAATCTGCGGACCAACTTCTCCGTCATCCACTCCGTGAAAGAATATTCCCATGCCAGCCGGAGGTGTGGTGCCGACGTATCGCCGGTAAATGGCGCCGCCAGCGCTTCGCGCAGCCGGGGCAGGACGTACGCAAGCAAGGCACCCGTTTCCGATTCTTCTCCATATTCCGTGATCAACCTGCCGGGATGCTCTCCGTGCCAGGCAGCCATCGCTGCGGCACAAAGAAGGAGCGTCCGGTGCTTTTCCGCCGGCGCAATCACCGCCACAGGCGCCTCTCTGAGAGCCTCGCGCAGAGCATTTTCATTGCGCGAACGGTAACGGATCATCCCGTACACGTGTTCGGCAATAAAGCGGCGATCATTGGATCCGAGATATTTGTGTGAGCGGAAAAAACGATCGATGATGCTGTCGGCCGGCCGGCCTTCATGCATAATAAGATCATAGAGTTCAGCGGTATGGCCGACGAGCGATGAGGTTTTCAAAGGATTATACTTCGATTCTTGCCGATGCCATGGCTGATGTGCAGTAGGCACGCGCCATGCGCGGCGTGTTAAAAAAGACAGCGGGCACGCCTTCTCTATTGAGGACGATAACTCCCCCATATCCTTCCACTTTTTCTTCCAGGCGTTCAATTGCCTGCGTTGCAGCTGCGACCGGATCGCCGCCATTGTGCTCCATCATATCCACAACGGTCTTTGCAAGTACCACTTTGATGATGGCTTCGCCCCAGCCGGTGCATGAAACGCCACCGATTGTGCTGTCTGCATACGTTCCGCAGCCAATCAACGGCGAATCGCCGACGCGACCTGGATATTTGTTCGGCGTCCCACCAGTGGATGTACCCGCAACGATCAGCCCGTTCTCGTCCAGGGCAACCGCGCCGACCGTATCACCCGGGCGCTTCTTGCGAAATGCATCCTTTGTTGATACATTTTCTTTTCCCTGCAATTCTTTCCAGCGTTCGAGTTCTCTCCCAACCAGAAGATCGTCATCCCGGCATTGGAGAATGCCATGCTCCCTGCCAAAACGTACGGCGCCGGTGCCAACCAACAGAATATGCTCACTGTTTTCCATAATCGATCGCGCCAGGGAGATCGGGTACCGGATGTTCTGCACGGCGGCGATGGCGCCGGCCCGGAATGTCGAGCCGTTCATGATACTGGCGTCCAACTCGATCTCACCGATAGAATTGACAAACGATCCGCGCCCAGCATCGAACGTCGGATCGTCTTCCATTGCATTGATGGATTTTTCAACCGCATCAATGCTGCTGCCGCCCTTTGAGAGTATTTCCCACCCGATTGCAAGCGCCCGTGCCACACCCTGGCGGTGTGCTTCCACAAGGTCATCCGGAATGTCCCACGCTCCCCCGTGAATCATGAGCGCGATCATGCAGATTCTCCCGGTATCAGCGGCAACCGGAAGAAGAAGGAACTTCCTTTTCCATCCTCACTCTTGACCCAGATATCACCTCCATGCGCCTCCACAATATTCTTGCAAATGGCAAGGCCCAATCCGGTGCCCTTGGCAACAGAGATCGATTTCGTTTTCAGCTGGCGGTATTTGTCGAAGAGATACGGGATGTCGTTCGCCGCGATGCCGACACCGGTATCGCTCACGCAGACCTCAATGGCCGGTAGCATCGCACCGTTCGGGGCAAGCCGATTCTGCGGAATCTGTCCGAACTCTGTTGTAACGGTTACAGCGCCTCCGTTGAGTGTGAACTTGATCGCATTGGCGATGAGATTATCCATCACCTGCTCAATTTTTTGCCGATCGATCATGAGTTCCGGCAGGTCCGGTGCAAACGCCTTCTGGAGCCGGATTGCCTTGGCAACCGCCAGCGGTTTCATCCGCGCCATGCTGCTCCCGATCGAAGCATTGATGTCCTTCCGTTCGCAGTTCAAGGTTACGTAATCGGATTCGAGTTTGGAAATGTCGAGCAGATCGTTGACAATGCCTAGCATATGTTCGCATGCATTTCCAGTGATCGTCAACATTTCGGTCCGTTCCTCGGCATCCATCCCGCTGTTCTCCAGCATCATCTGTGTAAAGGTGCTGACTGCAGAAAGCGGACCCCGCAGATCATGCACCAGCATGGAGAAAAAGTCAGTCTGCAGTTGCTTCACTTTCTTTTCAGCAAGCGACATACGAAGAATGGAGCGCACACGTACCAGAAGTTCTTCTGTTTCAATCGGTTTGACGAGATATTCATTGACACCGAGATTGAATCCCCGTTCCATGTGCAGGGAACCGCGCATGTATCCAGTCAGAAAAATAACAGGAATATCCTGGGTTCTCTTGTGAACGCGGATACGTGCGAGGGTTTCAAATCCATCAAGGACAGGCATGGAAACGTCCAGCAAGACGAGATCGACGCGCTCACGCTCCAGAATAGCAAGTCCCTCTTTGCCGCTGGTCGCCCGGTGAACAATATAGTCTTCGTGCTCGAGGATGGTGGACAGAGAATCAACGCTCTGCCATTCGTCGTCAACTACAAGAATGGTATTTCTTGCCGCGGGTGAAGTCTTTGGTTCCATGAGTATCTGCTTTTGGTCGGCTGTGTGACACCTCCTGGCGTTGGAGGATCGCACGGGCATGACAAAACAACGGTGCCACGCGAAATTGCGCCCATGTGACGCTTGTCACTCAACATTTTACGGGAAGAAGGCGGTTTTTGAGGCCTTCTGGAGCATAGTATAGAGAAAAGAGCCTCCAATTGCAAGGGAGTCGAATTTGACCGAAGTACAGCAAAATGCCGCTATTCCAGAGAGGTCGCGGCATTTGTTACCTTCAACGCTGAATCGGGTCTATCCTTTTCTAATCTTCTGCATATGAAAAACATGTCCGCATGCGGGGCAATGCATGACTCCGTCCTCGGCGAGACGAAATTGCTTCTCAAGGCGATGCAGCACTCCAAGCAGCAGAACCGAAATTAATACGAACAGGAAAAACGGAAACCATAGGAGCGATATGCTGAAGAGCACAACGATGGAGGCAATGTACGAAATTAGCACCCATTGCTGTTCCTTCTTCATCTGAGCACCACAATCCGGGCAACTCATATTTTCTCCCTTCCTATCGTCATTTGCTTTTTGAAAAGATAGAAATCGCCTCCGGAATAAGTTGTGACTTGAATCAACAGACTCGCCGGGAACGGCTGTCTGTACGAAAATGAACCCTTCTGTGTGATGGTTGGCACACTGGAAGTCGTTGCACTTCCTTCCCGTTTTTGCTATCTTATGCAATGTTGATACGCTTCCGCCATGCTGCACTCTGCTTGATTCTTTTCATCGGTTTTTGCTGTACATCCTTGCTCGGACAGTCACAGAACAGTATTCTTGTGCGCCCTTTGTTCCAGGATGGAAAGTCAAACGCCCGGGATATTGTGCCTGTCCGGATCGTGAAGCGACCGAAAATTGGCCTGGTTCTCAGCGGCGGCGGCGCCCGCGGCGCAGCACATCTTGGCGTCCTGAAGGTGCTCGAAGAATACGGTATTCCAATCGATGCGATCGTCGGCACAAGCATGGGTGCCATCGTCGGCGGCCTTTATGCATCGGGCTATTCGACCGCACAACTGCAGGCACTCATTGATACGACGGATTGGAAGGATGTGCTATCCTTCGCAGACGAGTCAGAACGCGTCAACCTTTTCGTCGGACAGAAGCAAACCGTCGATCGGAGCTTGCTGACAATCCGCTTCGATGGTCTGAAACCGATCATCCCTTCTTCCCTTTCCAGCGGCCAGCGGCTGACAAATTTCATCAACAGGCTCACGCTCCAGGGAATTTATCATCCTTCTCCCAGTTTCGACGATTTGAGAATTCCCTTTCGGGCAGTGGCGACGGACATGGTCTCGGGAAGAAAAATTGTAATGGACTCAGGTGACATCTCGGAAGCTCTGCGCGCCAGCATGGCAATTCCGTTGCTCTACACCGGTGTCAAGAAAGATACGCTGGAGCTTATTGACGGCGGAATTCTTGACAACATTCCGGTCGAAGTAGCGCGGGAAATGGGAATGGACATTGTCATCGCTGTCAACACATCGAGCCCTCTTCGACCTGCAACACAAATGACCGCGCCATGGGAAAAAGCCGATCAAATTATCGCCATCATGGCACAGGAAGAAA
>JAPLFO010000123.1:28508-31569 GCA_026390635.1 Ignavibacteriales bacterium | reverse complement strand
CGAAAAAGCAACGGTAGTGGTGGCACCCCAGCTTGGTAGTCATCTTGCCAGCGATTTCACCGGGCTGGACTTGCTCGTCCAAAAAGGAATTGAATCAGCGCTTCGCATCCTGCCGGCTCTGCGTGACAGCATTGCGGTCCGCCAAAGGGAAGAATTCGACGTGGAAGCACAGGCACCCCATGCGCTCCTCCACATTGGAAACGTCAGACTCGTCGGCGATACTTTGCCCTCTGGACAACTTGAGTTATTGCAAAATTTGTTCGCCGGTAAGACGGTGACGATCCTTCATATCCGAAAAGCAGTCTCCGAGTTGTACGCGATGGGGGACTTTCGCGACATATATGCCGAACTTGAATTTCGGGATTCGGTCTTCGCAATGACAATCCATGTTGTCCCCCATCCTGTTGTCCACGCCGTGCGACTTGACGGTTCCACGCTCATTCCCGTCGAAGAGCTGATGCCGTTCTTCGCCCCGTTGGAAGGCAACCGGCTCAATTCACTGCGCAGCCGCCGCAGCATGGAACAATTACTCTCTCACTACCGGGACAATGGCTATTCTCTCGCCCGCATCCTGAGAACGGAATTCGATACAGCATCCGGGATCTTGACTGTTGCGATCGATGAAGGCGCCATCACAACGATGTCAATTGAAGGCACCAAGAAGACCCGCAACTGGGTTATTTGGCGCGAGATGGTCATGAATGATCGAGATGTGTTTACAGTAGCAAAAGCCAATCAATCCATCGACAATGTCAATGCCACCGGCCTCTTCGATCAGATCTTGCTGGAAATCCGCTACGTCGACAACCACCCGAGGATCATCGTCAAAACAACAGAGCGGCAATCCGAGTTGATCCGGCTCGGGGCACGGTATGACAATGAACGGAACCTCCAATCCTCCTTGGAACTGCGTGACGATAACTTCCTCGGCACCGCGACGGAAATCGGAACATCGCTCGCAGGCGGCCTTCGCAATTTGAAATATGTCATCGAAGCTCGCGCCAATCGGATCCTCAATTCATTCTTCACTTTTAGCGTGACAGGATACTACCATGCGCGGAACATTTTCGTCTATGGGAACGATCCTGCAATTCAGAGCGCAACAAAATTTGGACGGTTGCGTGTCGGAGAGTATGATCAGGCGCAGTATGGAGGCGTCTTCTCGCTCGGCAAGCAGGTAGAACGACTTGGAAACTTCACGGTGGAATACCGGTTTGAAGCAACGCATGTTGCAAGTTTAAGCGGCTTGTCGCTCGGAGCGGAAGAGTTGACCCTCCAGGCATTCAGAGTCAACTCAACAGTGGATACGCAGGATAAATTGCCCTTCCCGTCATCCGGATCATTGATGACGATCTCCTATGAAATCGCCACCTCGCGCGTTGCGGGCGATATCGGTTACTCGAAAATCTTCTTTTCCTACGAATGGTTCGACACTTTTTTTAAGCGTCATACACTCCATCCGAAATTTGTTTTTGGATTTGCGGATGAGACGCTGCCTCTGTCTCAGCAGTTTTCGCTCGGCGGCGAGAATTCTTTCTACGGTCTTGCGGAGGAGGATTCCCGCGGTCGTCAACTCTTCCTTCTGAATGTCGAGTATCGCTTCTTCTTCCCGTTCCGCCTGGTGTGGGATACGTATCTGACGGTCCGGTACGATCTCGGTTCGATCTGGCCGACACAGTCTGCAATCCGACTGGTCGATTTTCATCATGGCATCGGCGCAGGATTTGGGCTGGACACACCGATTGGGCCGGCGCGTTTATCGATCGGCCGGAGTTTCTTTTTTCGAAGAGATCTTCTCAATCAACCGGTGAGTCTTGGACCCATCATGGGATATTTTTCGGTGGGATACGAATTCTAAAAGACCGGATGAAGAGTACTGCCACCAAGACACGAAGACACTAAGGGATATGAAGACATGCTTTTCCTGAGCACTTTCTTTGTATCTTTGTGCCTTTGTGGCAAGAAAGTGTTTTTCGCCTGCGTCACTTGCGGATAGCTGAAATTTTAAGCGACGCGATCGCCGACCAAAACAAAGGCGTTCTGCTCATCTCGGCTTTGCTCGATGACCGTACTCTCCGCCACAATCCATCCTTCAATCCAGTTTGCGATGGAAGCGCAGCATGCTCAGCACGAGGATTACAACTCCCATCCCCAGCAACGCCATCGCTTCGTACCAGAGCGTTCCAAAGCCGACCCCCTTCAGAATAATCGACCGCACGATTACTAAAAAATAACGCATCGGTATACCGCACGAAATAAATTGCAGAATAGCCGGCATATTCTCAATCGGGAAGGTGAATCCTGACAGATACATCATGGGCATGATGATGAAGAACTGCGCTGTCATCATCGCCTGCTGCTGCGTCCGCGACACCGTGGAGACAAAGAGTCCAAGCCCGAGCGACGTCAACAGGAAGAAGCTCGAAAGAAGGATAAGCAATCCAAGACTCCCTTTGATCTCAATCCCGAATCCCACCACCATCGCCACGAGCACGACGCACACATTGACAGCAGCAATTATTATGAACGGAACCAGCTTTCCGAGAATCAACTCCGGTGCTTTGATCGGAGTGACGAGCAGCTGCTCCAGCGTACCGATCTCTTTTTCCTTGACAATCGCCATCGACGTGAGGTTGGTGGTTGTAATAAGAAGAATCATGACAAGCACGCCCGGCACCATGAAATTTCTGCTCTTCAGTGCCGGATTGTACCACGCCCGAATTTCCGCATTCACGCTGCCAATTGTTTGACGTGACCCGATGATCTCCGCCAGGATTTTGCTCGAATACTTCATAATGATCTGATTCACATATCCCATCGTCACCGCAGACGCGCTTCCTTCGCTTCCATCCAGCAGGACCTGAAGCTTCGCCGATTCCTTCCGGAGCATGTGATTGCCGAATCCTTTCGGAATCACCAGCGCCAGCGTCGCTTTGTGGTTGTCAAGATAATGTTGGATGGATGCGTACTCTTCAGTGGAATACTCGACGGTAAAATAGCCGGAATTTGTGAACGAGGTGATGAGATCCCGGCTCGATGCGGTCTTGTCGAGATCGCACAG
>JAPLFO010000123.1:24044-28434 GCA_026390635.1 Ignavibacteriales bacterium | reverse complement strand
ATGAACACTAGCTGCAGCACCGGGGCAACAAAGACAAGGGGCAGCAGTTTTTTGTCCTTGAACAGTTGGCTGAACTCTTTCGAGAGCAGGGCGAGAATTCGTTGCAGATTCATGATACTATCCTATGGTTTTCTTGAATCGACGAATGCTGATCGTCAACACGACGACGATGAAGAGGATCAGGTACAGCGTTTGATCCCAAAATGCCTCAAAGCCGACGCCTTTCAGAATGATGCTGCGCAGGATGACCAGGTAGAATTTCGCCGGCGTCAGATTGGTCAGTATCTGCAGCCACCAGGGCATGCTGCGGATCGGGAACATGAATCCGGAAAGAATCATTGTGGGCAGCATCGATGTGAGTGACGCCAATTGGAATGCCACCTGCTGACTGTCCGATACGGTCGATACGAGCAAACCGATGCTCAGTGCGGAAATGATGAAAAGCAGTGTGGCGATGAAGAGATAGAAGTAATTGCCCTTGACCACAACATCGAAAAGGATGTTCGCAGCCACCAGCACCAATGCCGCCGCGATCAATGAGATAACGGCATACGGAATCATCTTTCCGATGATCAATTCATACGGTCGCACGGGAGAGACATCGATTTGTTCGATCGTGTTTCGTTCCTTCTCACGGACAATAGACAGCGACGTGGCAATGACAGCTGTGATCGCCAGAATGAAGGCGATCAATCCCGGTACGAGGAATTTTGCGCTCTTCAGCTCCGGATTATACCAGATGCGTGCATCGTACTGAATCGGCACATAGCTGCCCCGACCCATTTTTGCGATGCTCGCGAGCATGATCTTTTGGGAGTACTGCAGCGATACCGCCTGCACATAACCGACGACTGTCGCCGCGGCGTTGGCGTCCATGCCGTCGATCAATACCTGAACACTTGCGGGTCTGTTGGAAAGCAGTGTATTCGAAAAATCCCGGGGAACGACAATCGCCACACGAAGCTTCGCATCGTCAATACGTTGTGTTGCCGCTTCAGCGGAGGGAAGCTGTTCGACATACGCAAA
This sequence comes from Ignavibacteriales bacterium, assembly GCA_026390635.1. Taxonomy (GTDB): domain Bacteria; phylum Bacteroidota; class Ignavibacteria; order UBA10030; family UBA8401; genus JAPLFO01. The sequence goes on along the minus strand of JAPLFO010000123.1, from coordinate 27,408 downwards.
ATAGCCGGACGTCACGAAGGAATTGATGAATTCCCTGCTGCCAGTACTCTTCTCCAAATCGATAACGCCCATCCTGATGTCCTTGACATCGAAATTCAGTGCGTAGCCGTTCAGCAGCAGCATCATAGCGGGAATGAACGTGAGGATGAGCAGAACGCGGCGGTCGCGCCGGAGCTGCCGCAGCTCTTTTTTCATGATGGGAAGCAATCGGCCGAAGACGGTCATTTTTTTGCCTCCTGATCCAGCAGATAGATGAAGACGTCTTCCAGCGACGGTGAAATGCGCTCGATCCCTTCAAACCCGATCTGATGCTGCGTCAGCAACAATTCAATTTCCTTTCTGGCGGCTGTTTCATCCGGAACACCGACATGGAGATAGCTCCCGAAGACGGAAGTGTCCAGCGCCCATGGCTGTTTTTCGATTAATTCCATTGCATCGACAACGTTTCTGCTTTGCACCTCCAGAATCGGATTTTTGATGTGGTTCTCTCGCAGCTCCTTCGGACTGCCATTTGCAATGATCTTGCCGGCGTTAATCAGAATGATGTCGTTGCAGTATTCGGCTTCCTCCAGAAAGTGTGTCGTCACCAGAACCGTCACACCCTCGGCAGAAAGATCGTTGATCAACTCCCAGAACTTCCGGCGCATGATCGGATCGACGCCGCTGGTCGGTTCATCCAGAAACACGATCGGAGGCCGATGCAGCACCGCACAGCCGAGAGCAAGACGCTGTTTCCAACCGCCGGAAAGAGCTCCCGTAATGCGGTTTTCCTGTCCTTCAAGCGACGCAATGTTGAGTACCCATTTTTTCCTCTCCGCCAATGCCGACCGTGTTAAACCATACACACGGCCGAAAAAATTGATATTCTCCTCGACAGTCAGATCTTCATACAGCGAGAATTTCTGCGACATATAACCGATGGACTCTTTGACCCTATCCGGATCTTTGTTAATGTCGAATCCGCCCACCAGCGCTGTTCCGGCCGATGATTGCAGCAGCGCACAGAGCATACGGATAGTGGTCGATTTACCCGCACCGTTCGCACCGAGAAATCCGAAGATTTCCCCCTTCTTCACCTCGAAACTAATACTGTCGACTGCCGTGAAAGATCCGAATCGTTTCGTTAGTCCTTCAACGACAATTGCATTGTCACTGCTCATTGTGGACAGCTCCTGTTCCGACGGCTTTGTCGAGTCGTGCGCGCGACAGCTCATAGTCAGCCAACGCCTGTGTCAACTGGAGGCGCGCCTGCAGTTGTGCCGATTCCGCGTCAAGCAATTCAGAATTCGCGGTGAGATGTACGACAAACTTCTCCTTTGTCACACGCAGATTTTCTTCAGCCTGCTGGACGGCAAGGCGCGCGAGCAGGATGCGTTCCTTGTACTGATCCACCTGAAGATAGTTCTGTGTCACATCGAGCGTGATCGCATCGCGGAGTGCTTTAATTCCGTCTTCCGCCTGAGCATACTGTGCACGTGCCGCATCTGTCTGATACATCGTGGTCAGGTTGTTCCAGAGATCAACCTGCAGTGAAAGCCCGACATCCCATGTGTCCTTGAATTCATCTTTGGCCGGAAATATCCTCGCGTTCGGCATCGAATAGTAGTAGTTGCCGGTCAGGAAAAGCTGCGGCAGCCATCCGCCGCGCGCGGCGGTGACGCCGCTGGCAGCACTCTGTTTGCGCCGTTCCATACCGCGAAGATCCGGCCGGTGTTGGAGCGCATCGTTCACAAGCGAGGCAAGGGGCTGCAGTTCCTGCGATGCCGGCGTCAACGGCGAGGTCAATATGATTTCCGTTGATAGCGGGATTCCCAGGGTAGCGTTGAAAGCGATTGCGGTGATGCGCACATTATTGTCGGCGTCGCTCGCCAGGATTTTTGAGTTCGACAATTGCACCCGGACCTTAAGCACGTCATTTAATGTTGCCATTCCCTGGGCACTCATGCTCTCGATGTCCCGAAGATGGGATGTCATTTGTCGGACGTTTTCATCGGTGACGACCTTCATTTCCCGCGCGCGGTACGCCGACCAGTACGCCGACGTCACGGAGTAGATAAACTCCGCCCTGTCGCGTTCCAGATCGCTGTGCGACGCTTCGGCCGAATACGATGCGGCGTCGGCGGCACCCTGTATTTTCCATCCCGTAAAAAGCGGCTGCTGCAATGTCGCCTTGGCGGAATACGCATTCAGAATCACCGGGAAACTCACCGGCGTCATCGGAATCGGTATCGTAAATGCCGGCACATCGCTCAGCCGTTGATAGCCCGCCTGCAGTTTCACTGTCGGATACAGTCCGGCAGCCGCCTCATGTGCCTTCGCGTCTGCATATAATGATCTCATGACCGACGAATGAAGCGTCGGGCTGTTTTGCAGACCGAGGGTAATGCTTTCTTGAAGGCTTAATTGTTGTTCCTCCGCCGGTGCGTATGGCACGACCAACACTATGCAGAGGATTGACAGGACAATGCTCGCTCTGTTCATACCGCCGATACTTCCTTTCTACCGCTCTCGGTTTTTTGTTCTGACAACAATGATATGAATACATTTTCCAGTGATGGTTCGACCTTCCGCCACGTAGTAACGACGATCCCCTGCTCCCCGAGCCAGCGAAGGACGGCAGGCATTTCATTTCCGGAATTCTGCACGCGAACATTTACCCTGTCGCCGAATGCCTGCACTTCCTGCACACGGCCGGAGCCGCGCAGCAGAGAATACACCCGACGGATCTCCGGGGAAACGATTTCCACGATCTCCCCTTTCATGACGCTCTTCACCCCGCGTGGTGTGTCCGTCAATAGAATGCGTCCGTCGCTCATAAGCGCGACCCTGCTGCACCGTTCCGCCTCGTCCAGATATGGCGTCGTCATGACGATCGTGATTCCCGATTTGAGGAGGTTGGAGAGTACTTTCCAGAAATCGCGGCGCGACACCGGGTCGACACCTGTCGTCGGTTCATCCAGGAAAATGAGTTCCGGGGTGTGGATCAGTGTGCAGGCAAGGGCAAGTTTCTGCTTCATACCGCCGGAGAGTTTTTCCGCGAACCGGCCGCGAAACGGCGTCAAGCGCGTAAATTCCAGAAGTTCGTTGCGCCGTGCATGGTAGTTGTGTACACCATGAATCTCGGCGAAGAATTCGATATTTTCATCGATCGTCAAGTCGCCATAGAGACTGAAACGCTGCGAGAGGTAGCCGATTCTCTTCCGCACTTCCTCCGGCTGGCGCACGACGTCGAATCCGAGCACGGAAATTGATCCCGCCGCGGGAAGTGTGATGCCGCACAACATCCGGATCATCGAGGTTTTTCCGGCCCCATCCGGACCGACAAGCGCAAACATCTCTCCGCGCTCAAAGCTCAGCGAGACGT
>JAPLFO010000123.1:4944-24015 GCA_026390635.1 Ignavibacteriales bacterium | reverse complement strand
TTATTGACCGCTTGATGGTCGCCGTATTTTTTTGATACCGCCTGCAATTCCAATGCTTTCACTGATGGTCTCCGTACTACTACTTCACAATCGCGTCTGCGGGCATTCCGGCTTTCAGAATTCCCTCGCTGTTGCCGACTTCGATCTTCACACCAAACACAAGCTTGGTCCGGTCCTCTTTCGTTTGCACATTTTTCGGAGTAAACTCTGCGATCGGCGAAATGTAGATGACTTTTCCGGGGAATGTACGGTCGGGGTACGTATCAATAATTACTGACGAGGACGAACCGAGCTTCACTTTTCCCAGTTCGGTATCGCTGACGTAGATCATCAGATTAAGAGTGCCCAATTGCGAGATCGTCACGACCGTCGCGCCGGATCCCAGAAGCTCGCCCTGTTCCACCGGTTTGTGCGTGACGGTGCCGGCAACCGGGGCAACAACAAAAGCATCGCGAATTTGTTTTTTCAACAGATCGGCCGCCGCCTGCGCCTGAGCCACGCGTGCTTTCGCCGCCGCAAGATCTTCCGGACGCGCAAACCGCTGGACCTTCTGGAGATTCTGATTCGCTGAGTTGAATTGCGCCTGCGCAATTGTGTATCGGGACTCCGCGTCGTCAAATTGCTTCTGCGTAATCGATTGTGTCTCGAGTAGCTGCTTCATCCTCTGCCAGTCCTCCTTTGCCGACTTTAGGGATGACTCGACCTGATGGAGTGCCTCTTCTGCCTGTCGGAGATCTTCTGAACGGGCACCGTTCTTCAGCAACATGTATTGCGCCTCCGCAAGATCGACACCCGCCTGCGCCTGTTTCCACTGGAGTTCCAGCGTCGAATGATCAATCACGGCAATCGTATCTCCGGTCTTCACCTGGGATCCCTCGGTGACACGAAGAGACATAATTTCTCCGGGAACTTTTGAAGAGACGTTGACTTCGACGGCTTCCAGCGTGCCGCTTGCCTCGATGGTTCCTTTGTTGTTTCCCGAACATCCGGCAAGAAGAAGTCCGGCGAATGCTACACTGAAGCTGAGAATTTGTTTCATAAGATTGATTCCCTGATGGTGGAATGTTGTACTGCAAAAATTTTTCTGGCGTCGTCCGTGAGGATACCCATGAAGATCGTATGAAAAATACCGTGCAATGCATCCTGCGCCGAGAAAGAATGCTGCATCAGGACTTCCGGAACGACTACTCCCTGAACGGCCGAGAGAAGTATCAGCATGATCAATTCATCCGAAATCTCCGTACGAATCAGCCCTTCCGACCGACCCTGGGCGAGAAGACCACCGATTTTTTTCAGAATCTTCTCTCTCCGGAAGATCTCGATGCGCTGCCATTGATCCGGGGCAATGCGTTGAAGATCCGCCGCACCGTTCTTGCTCAGACGGCCAAATTGACTCATGATGGTGGAAACGATCATGGCGATTTTGTCGGGAAAACTTTTTTCAGAGGCGATGATCTCATCCGTCCGCGTATCGATGAATATAAGAGTGCGGGAGATACATTCGGACAGCAATTGTTCTTTGCTGTTGAAGTATTTGTAGAGCGTCTTCTTGCTCATACCCAACTCGGCGGCGATTTCATCGAGTGTGACTTTCGAGAAACCTGCCTGCATGAATTTCTCTCTGGCAAAGGAGAGGATTCGATCTTTGATGTCGTTTTCTGTTGTCATGGTTGACATTTTAAACACTCATTTGGTTTTTTAAGTTTCCATCAGATTCAAAAAATGTCCACAACAATGTGGACGTATGGAAACCGTATTGGTGTTTATAGTTTCCAATATATGGAGCCGGATTCGAATTGTCAAGCTGGTGATCAAGGAAAAAAATGAGAAGCAGAAGCCACAGAAAATCATCCAGAAAAGCAGATTTTGTGGGGTCTGAACCAGGAGAAATCGCAGGCCTTGGCGAATCGTCGCCTCGGCTGCGCTCGGCGACCAGTCGAACGTCTAGAATTCGGACACCGAGCGTGGTTCGACGCTACTCGCCGTCCGAAACTGAGACGTCCGGACTGGTGGAATTTCTTCCCGTCAGTAGCTCTCATCCGCCGAGGGGAACTTCTTCTCTTTCACATCTTTAATATACTCCTTGAAGCCGTCACGCATAGTCTCTGCCAGCTTCGCGTACGTCCGGACAAAACGGGGATGGAATTGCTCGTTCATACCGAGCATATCGTTGGTAACGAGCACTTGCCCGTCGCAGCCTGCACCTGCACCAATGCCAATGGTAGCAGCGTGGATCGACGTTGTTACTTTTTCTGCCAATGCCGCGGGAATTTTTTCCAGCACGAGAGCAAATACGCCGGCCCCGGAAAGTATCTTTGCATCTTCGATCAATTCTTTCGCTTCCCCTTTTTCTGTCGCCCGCACTTCATAGGTGCCAAATTTGTAGATCGATTGGGGCGTCAGTCCGAGATGCCCCATAACCGGAATACCGATCTCCGTCAACTGAATGATAAGATCCTTGATGCGGCGGCCGCCTTCCATCTTCACCGCTTCGGCTCCTGATTCTTTCAACACTCTGCCGCAATTGCGAACCGCTTCTTCGGTGTTGACCTGATACGACATGAAGGGCATGTCTGCAACGAGCATGGCGCGTTTGACCGAGCGACGGACGACCTTTGTGTGATAGATGATCTCATCGAGCGTGACAGGAACCGTCGACTCCAGTCCTTGAAACACATTAGCCACCGAATCGCCGACAAGGATAATGTCCACTCCCGCTTCATCCAGCAGCTTCGCAGTCATGGCGTCATACGCCGTCAGCATTGCGATCTTTTCGCCGTCTTTCTTCATCTGAAGAATGACTTTTGTCGTGATGCGTTTATGATCCAGTGCCGATGCGCTCATAGGTCAACCTTTCATAAATTGAAATCTTCGCAAGTCCTCAGTGCACACTACAATGAATGCACTTCCTTAAAGACGATGTTCCAGCATTGCTCAAATCCGTGCTTGATGGCAGCGGCAGTCTCTGCAAATTCCACACGTCGTCCGAGCACCGTGGAAAGCTCTGTCGTCTTGGATTTCAAATCGCTGAGAATTGTTTCTGTTACGGCATCATCATCGACATTGAGCAGACTGTGCAGACGTCTGTGCTCCGGTCCGAGGAGCAGAGAACCATGCTGCAGCACCACTTGTGATCCGTCTTCCCGGGTGTAGCGGCGCTGTGCACTGCCGACAAGCTTTTTTCCCTCATATTGGATTTCGTAGCGCGACGAGCTGGCAAAACACGGGATGGAAGTCTGTTGTCGATACAGATGCGGAAGATCCGGCTGGGCAATTGCATACTCGACCTGCGCTCCCAGAAATCGGAGTCCGGCGACGAGCGCATTGCTGATCTCAGCATAGACGTCCTGAATACTCCGACCGCCCGCTTCCATCACGACACAATAGGTAAGTTCGTTTGCGTGGAAGATCGCTCTCCCTCCCGTCGGACGCCGTACAATGTCAATTCCTTCATGGCGGCATCTCTCTTCATCAAAATCGTGACGGCGCTGATTATAACCGAGTGAAATCGTGTGCGGCTTCCACCCGTACACACGGAGTGTTGGAGAACCGGTGCCGTGGACGAGATCCTCGGCCAAGGCAACGTCGCGGCGCATATTTTCTTCACCCGGCAACAATCCCGAATTTAGATACCGCCACGGGGACGAGACGGTCGGATCGTTCATTGCCGGCTGCGCGCCGTGATGATGCCGCGCTTGCTGGCGGCGATAAAATCCAGAACGTTTCGGATCTCGGGCGTAATGTCAACTTCGGCACGAATTTTTTCCACTGCCTGACTGACGTTCAGCTTCGAAAGGTACATGAGATGGTAGGCATTCAGCAATGCATCGATGGTTTCGCGCGAAAAACCGCGCCGCCGCAATCCGACGATATTCAATCCCTCGAACATGAGAGGCGATCCGCCGGCAAGTATGTAGGGCGGCACGTCTTTGACGATGCGGAACCCGCCGCCAATCATGGCATGAGCCCCGATTTTTGAGAATTGGTGCACTGCAGTCAGTCCGCCGAGAATCGCCCAGTCGCCGATCTCGACGTGGCCGCCCATCTGAACAGTATTGGCGAGAATGACATTATTCCCGACCGTACAATCGTGCGCAACATGGGCATACGCCATCAAAAAACAATTGCTGCCGATGGTGGATTTCATGTGTTCGGTCGTGCCGCGATTCAGCGTGCAAAACTCACGCACTGTGGTATTGTCGCCGATTTCGAACGTTGTCTGCTCGCCTTTGAATTTCAAATCCTGCGGAAGCGTCGCCACGACAGTGCCGTTGTGAATCGTGCAGTGGTTCCCGATCCTGGCGCCGTCTGCCACGTAGGTGTGAGGGCCGATGCTCGTGTTGTTTCCGATAACGACATCGCCTTCGAGGACTGCATACGGACCGATGGTGACGTCCATGCCCAGCTGAGCTTTGGGATTGATGATTGCGGTAGGGTGTATCGATTCACTCATGCACTGGCTCCAGTCTGCGCGCGTAATTCTTAATTCAACATTCTCAATCCACAATTGACAAGCAATGGAAAAGCGATTCTCTGTGACCTCTGTGTTCTCTGTGGCAAGACATTCTTCTGCTCTGCAAACGACTTACTTCCCGGGACGATCGATCAGCGTCGCCATCATATCAGCTTCAGCAACGAGCTGGCCGTCGACATATGCTTTGCCGGCAATCTGGCAGAGTTTCGGTTTGCGGTACACCATTGTGACTTCGTACACCAATTGGTCGCCGGGCACCACCTGCTTGCGGAATTTGACATTGTTCATGGACATGAAGAGAACAAGCTTCCCTTCCTGGTTGTCCGAGCCGTCCAGCAGCAGCACTCCACCGGCCTGCGCCATGCCTTCCACAATCAGTACGCCCGGCATGACGGGATAACCGGGGAAATGTCCCTGGAAAAACGGTTCATTGATTGACACGCTTTTCACACCGACGATTTTTTCATTCAGCTGGAAGTCGATAATCTTGTCAACGAGGAGAAATGGATACCGGTGCGGAAGAATGCGCTGCAGCGCTTCAATGTCGAACACAATGCCCTGCTTCTTCTCGTACTGATACTTCTTGACAATCTTCTTCTGCTGGTAGAGTTTCCGGACCTTCTTTGCGAACTCAACGTTGCTGGCGTGACCGGGACGTGCGGCAAGGATTTGCGCCTTCAGCGGTACACCGATCAATGCAAGATCGCCGATCAGGTCCAGCAGTTTGTGCCGCGCCGGTTCGTTCTTGAAACGAAGCGTCTTGTTGTTCAGCATGCCGTTGGTGCCGAGCATGATGGATTCGCTGATGCCGAGCCGGTCGCCAAGGCTCTTCAGGTCCTCATTCTTCAGATCGCGATCGACAATGACGATGGCATTATCGAGATTGCCGCCCTTGATCAAGCCCTGGTCGTGCAGCATCTCAACTTCATGAAGAAAGCAGAAGGTCCGGCAGGAGGCAAATTCCGGAATGAATTCTTTTTCAAGATCAAACAACCCGGTATGCTGACTCCCGAGCGCGGGGTTGTTATAGTCCACCAGGACCGTCAGACGGAAGTCGTCGGTCGGCAGCGCAACGATATCAACCGCTTTTTCTTCATTATGATATTGAATCGTTTGATCGATGACCAAATAGTCTTTCGGCGCATCTTGTGCCACAAACTCTGCACTCAACAGCGTATCCACGTATGGCATTGCGCTGCCGTCGCCGATGGGAGGCTCGATGCCGTCGATATCAATCAGGATATTGTCAATTTGAAGGCCTGCGATGGCCGCAAGCACATGTTCAACGGTATGAACGCGCGCTTCGCCGATACCGATGGTCGTACCGCGGGAAACGTCTATGACAAAATCGACGATGGCGGGGATTTCCGGATTCCCGCCCAGATCCACTCGGCGGAAACGGATTCCAAAATCAATAGGGGCCGGTTTGAATGTCATCGTGCAGCGCGAACCGGTATGCAAGCCGACACCGGACATCGATACCTGATTCTTAATCGTTCGTTGCTGAACGAGCATCACTCCTCCTTCTTGTTCAGTTGTTCCACTGCATCTTTCAACCGCTGAATTTCTTGTTCCATGCGCCGGATCTCTACGAGCACTTCGGGCAGCTGCCGAAGAGCGCCTTCGATGCGCCGTGCTCTGCTCATCTCTTTCGCCGGATAGCCGAAATACGTCTCGCCTTCTTTTGTAATCGATTTTGCTATGCCCGATTGCCCGGCGATGACAACGCGATCGGCAATAGACAGATGGCCGACAATTCCCACGTTGCCAGCGATCACAACGTGCTTTCCGATCTTTGTGCTTCCCGCAATTCCTGATTGAGCGGCGATCACCGTGTCTTCCCCCACCACCACGTTATGCGCGATTTGCACCAGATTGTCGAGTTTCGTCCCGCGGCGGATGCGAGTTTCCCCCATCGTTGCGCGATCGATACAGGTATTTGCCTGAATCTCAACATCGTCTTCGACAACAACGATACCCCGTTGGGGAATTTTGCGGTAGGTTCCGTCCTTCTTCGGTGCAAAGCCGAATCCATCCGACCCGATGACAACGCCAGGCTGCAGCACTACTCTGCTGCCGATAATGCATTCTTCACGAATCGTCACATTCGGATAGATCAGGCATCCATCACCGACCGTTACATTGCTGCCAAGAACGGTGTTTGCCAGAATCTTCGTTTGCGCCCCGATGCGGCATCCTTCTCCGATCACAACATGCGCGCCGATACCGCACTGTTCCCCGAGAGAAACTGACGGTGCAATTACCGCAGTCGGATGAATTCCCGGTGCGATGAGCTCAGGCTGAGGATTCAGCCATTCCAGAGCAATAACGAAGGACGTGTAGGGATCGTCCACGCGGATAAGCGCCGGAGGGAGTTTTTCGATGCCCTCGATTGCCGCCGCCTTGCCAACGATGACGGCGGAGGCGTGCGTCACGCCGAGGTATTTTTCATACTTCGGATTGGCAATGAAGGCGAGATCGCCGGACCTGGCTTCTTCCACTTTTGCGAGTCCGGTAATGAGCACCGAACCGTCGCCGATCACTTCACCGTCGAGAAATGTCGCGATTTGTTCTACGGTCATTTCAGTTGGAGTTTTGCAAGGACGCTTGTTGTCAGATCATGCTTTTCATTGGCGAACATCAGGAGCGTTGTACTGCTTTTGTCGAAGACATAGTCGTAGCCGCCCTCGTCCGCAATATCCTTGATTGCTTTGAAGATTTTGTCCTGGATCGGTTTCATCAATTCGTTGGTTTTGGTGAACAATTCACCGCTGGTACCGAATTTTCTCGTGCGGTATTCCACGATCGCGTTATCCATCCCCTGGATTTTCTTCTCCATATCGGCACGGCGTTCGTCGGACATGGTCAGTTTGCGCTTGTCGTATTCGTCGAATTTTTTTTGCAGATCCGCCTGCTGCTTGCTCAATTCCCCCTGCCATTCGGCGACCACACCGTCCAGTTGCTTCTGTGCATCCTGTGCCTCCGGAAGTTGCTGCATAATCGACTCAGAATTGACGTAACCGATTTTCATATCGGCGGCATGTGTCGCGGTCGCTGCAAACACAACGAGCAGCACGATGACGATTCGTTTCATCACGACCTCCATGTGAAATTACTTCTTGCCGGCGGGCTTTGCCGGTTTGGCTTCCGACTTCAGATCTTTAATCAGGCGATTCAGAACTTCATACGTGTAGTCGGCGGATTTGTCTGCGTACAACAGAAGAACGTCGCCGGCCTTGTCGAACATGAAGGAAACCTGTTGATCTTTCGCAACAACCTCGATCGTGCGAAGGATTTTTTCGCGGATCGGCGTCATCATCTTTTCACGCTGCATGGCAAGCTCTCCCTGTTGGCCGAACTTGTCCGTACGATACTGATTCACTTTCTGCTCCTGATCTATCAGCTTCTTCTGTTCCGCCTGCTTTGCCGCTTCCGTCCACATGGCGGATTTTTTCTGATAGTCTTCATATTTGGCCTGAAGATCTTTGGACATCTTCTCGAGTTCGTCCTGCCATCCTTTGACAATCGTCTCAAGCTTCTGCTGTGCTTCTTTTGCTTCCGGAAGTTCCTTCAGTATCGTCTCGGAATTGACATAGCCGAGTTTCACCTGCGCACTGACGGGCTGCGCCACCAGTGCAAGACCAATGATTGCTGTCAGGACAGCAATGCCGCGAACAATCGCTGAATGTTTCACACACACCTCTTTCATGTTGATAGTATTGTATGTTGTTTAAATGACGAGTTTCTCTATATCAGATGCCTGTAACACATAAATCTTCGTGCATAATCGTAGTTGCTTAAAAGCCTTTTCCGAACTGGAAGTGAAAATGCCAGCCGTCGGGTTTGCCATCCCCGTTTGCATCATCAAAGCCGTATCCGTAATCAAATCCAAGCAAGCCGATCGGATTGATCATCAACCGGGCACCTAATCCAGCCGATCGTTTCAGATCAAACAACTCAGTTGTCTTGATATCCGACCATACGTTTCCACCCTCGGCAAACGCAAGGAGATAAATGGGAATGGGATTGAGTGATACATTAAATCGCAATTCTGCTATCTGCTTCTCCATGACGGTACCTGGAAGCACTTGTTTGTAACTGTTCAGCGGTCCGACGCCGCGATCCTCATATCCGCGCAGCGGTGTGGTGGACACCATCCCGAGTCCCGTACCACCCATGTAGAACATTTCGATCGGCGGAACGTAGGAGTTGCTATTCCACCGAAAAACACCGCCCAACTGTGTTCCGAGATAGAGTGCAACGCGGCTGCTGTTCAGCACAGGCGTATACCAATCGATCGCCAGAATATGCTTGATATATTCCGCATCACCGGGAAGGAGCGGAGGACCGGAAAGCTCCATCGACCATGACACCGTACTGCCCCGCGACGGGAACAACGGATTGTCGATGCTGTTGCGGGTGATCGTCTGCATGAGGCTGTATTGGCTGTGCAATCCGGCATCATAGTAATAGCTCGCGCTCTTCACATCCAATTCCTGGAAGCGGAACGTCCAATCGGCACGGAAATAGTCATCAGGCCATCGCAGCCGCCGTCCGATGCTGACGGTTCCGCCGGTTTGACGCAGGTCGTAGTAATAGTTCTGGCGCGTGTCGTACAGACTGAATCCGAACGACGTCGGCGTATCAAAGAGCCACGGCTCACGGAACGAAACGGAGAACGTCTGATAGCGGCTCGCTTCACCGAACTGCCAGTCAAACGCCATCACTTGGCCGCCGCCGCCGGAGAGCGGATCGGACAGCGAGAAATTATTAAACGTGAGGCCCAGTGCGCCGGTAAATCCATACGCACCGCTGTAGCCGACGGACATATTGAAAGTGTCGGAGGATTTTTCTTCAACATCATAGACGACGTCCACATTTTTGTCGTCCACAAAACGCGTATCGGGTTTGATCTTTTCCGGATTGAAATACTGGAGCTGGGACAATTGGCGGATCGATCGGATAATATTGCTCCGGCTGAAATAATCTCCCGGACGCGAATACAGCTCCCGGCGGATCACTTTCTCCTTCGTCTTCGTATTTCCCTTGATTTCGACACGCGACACTTTGAACTGGTTCCGCTCGCGCACATGGATGGTGACATCCAGGCTGTCCTCGCCGACTTTGATTTCTTCCGGTTCCATCGATACCGTCAGATAGCCGTTGTCGAGATACAGCGAGGCGACATCCGATTGGTCCTGATTGTTCCGGAGGTTCTGTTCGAACTTTTCCAGATCATAGATCTCGCCGTGCTGGAAGCCGAGCCGCTCGGAAAGTGCCTCGGTCTTGAACACCGTATTGCCTTCCCACGTGATGCTCCGGACTTTGTACTGCGGCCCCTCGAACATGTAGAGCGACAGCGTCATCCGCTCTTTCTTTTCATCGTAGCCGACAGAATCGGCCAGCAGTTCCACGTCGCGATAGCCGTTCTTCTTATAGAACGTGATAAGCTTCTTCTTGTCGTCCGCATATTTCTTCTTATCGAGTTTTGCGCTGCGCCAGAACTTCCACCAGACCTTCTCGTGTGTCTCTTCGAGTTCGCTCTTCAGATCGCCGTCCGTGTATGCTTTGTTTCCATAGAAACGGATAGAACCGATCCGCACTTCATTGCCTTCATCGATCACCAACCGCAGAATGACTTTCCCGTGCGCCGCGCTGTCGGGGTTCTCAATCAATTCAGGTTTGATTTCTGCACGTAGATAGCCTTCCTCTTCATACGCCTTTTTCAAAGCCTTCACGATTTTGTTGAGCTCGAACGGCGTGACGATCTGCCCTTTCATCAGGCTGATCTTCTTCATCAGATCGTCTTCACTGAGGGCATCTTCGCCCTTCAGCTCGATTTTTTCAAGCCGCGGATGTTCCTTGACCTTGATCAGCAGATAGACACCGTCGCCGGCAGAAGTCTCGATAAGAAGCTGGACATCGGAAAAAATGCGGAGTCCCCACAACCGGCTGATGGCCGCACGCGTCTGGTCTCCCGGGATTGTGAATTCGGTGCCGACTTTCAATCCGGAATTGGCGATGATGGCGGCGCTTTCTGCGGACTTATTGCCGTCCACAGAGATGCCGAGTATCTTATATTGTTGCGTCTGCTGCGCCAGAGCAAAGGTCGTTGCGCAGAAAAGGAGCAGGATAGAATAACGGAGGCTAATTTCCCGAGACACTCTTCAAGAACCTTTCTACATACGATACCGCCGCATGCTTTCGTTTTAACTGAAGTTGTTCACTGACCATCCCGAACCGGCGCTCGCGCTGCTGAAAGGAGGCGACGGCGTCGTAGAGTGCCCTCCGCCGGAATTCGGGCCAGAGCAATTCGGTGATGTAGAATTCCGTGTAGGCAAGCTGCCACAACAGAAAGTTGCTGATCCTCATCTCGCCGCTGGTGCGAATGAGAAGATCAGGATCCGGGATTCCCCGTGTGGAGAGATGATAGGAAATCACTTTGTCGTCAATCTCTCCGGGTCTGATTTTTCCGGTTTCGATTTCTCCGGCGATACGCTTCATTGCATTCGTGATGTCCCATCGGCCGCTATAGCTGAGCGCCAATACGAGAGTTAGACCTGTATTGTGCTTCATTAGTTCCATTGCTTCCTGCAGCTCCTGTTGGATATCGCCGGGAAGCGCACTCAGGTCGCCGATGGTTTTCAACCGGACATTGTTGCTGTAGAGGCGGTCGCGTTCATCGCGCAGCGCTTTCAGGAGCAACCGCATGAGAACAGAGATCTCATCCTTCGGGCGACGCCAGTTTTCCGTGGAGAAGGCATAGATCGTCAGAAATTTAACGCCGAGCTGTCCGCAGGCTTCGACGATGTCACGGACAGAGTTGACGCCTTCATTGTGGCCAGCCACTCTGGGCAGACTACGGGACTTCGCCCAGCGTCCATTGCCGTCCATGATAATGGCGATGTGCTGAGGAATTTCTCCCTTCTCGCAGAGCTTTTCCTGTAATTTCTTATCCTGACCCGATGGCTGCGCCGGTCCCTTTGTCAATCCACCAACTCCTTGGGCGGTTATCTGCAAAATGAATAATAAGATAAGTCTTTTAGGCGTAAAAAACAACGGATTCGGGGGATTTTTAGAGGGGGCGAATAACAGCGCAGATTGAAAACCTTCGGTGGAGCGGAGTCAAGTGACCCCGCCCCACCGGATGGTCTCTCTTACTTTCATATCGACAAGTTTCTCCTTCTCCTCTTCCCTTTTGGGTAGGGTCATGGAGAAGATACCGTCTGTATAGGAGGCATCGATCGAGTCCGGCTTGACGCTGCCGGGCAGGATGAAGGAGCGTTCAAATTATCCGGAAGACCTCTTAATGTGATGGGAATTGCCATTTTCCCGGTCGTTTTCCGTCTGTTTTTCGCCCCTGATCGTGAAGAAATTGTTATCCAACCTGATCCTTACTTCCCCCTTCTTCATGCCGGGTAGTTCGGCACTCAGGATGTAGAAATCACCTATCCCTTCGATGTCAACCGCTGGAAGCTATCTGCGGATGAACATCGAACCGGAGCCGGCGTCATCGCGGAAGAATTCGCCGAACGCCCTCTTCATCTCGTTCTGCATCTGCTCCAATCCCTGCACCAAGGGAAATCCGGATTTCCAGAGTCCCACTTCCTGCGACAATGTTGGCTTCATGAGTGACATAACTGTTCTTCTTTCCGGAAGGACGTCCCACTCGCGGAATGGTTCCCATTATTGAACTGCTATTTCTTTCGACAGATACTGCTCTTTCTTCTTGAGCGTAACCGTCAGAACACCAAGTTCGTAGGCGGCATCAACGCTTTGAGTATCGATATTGTCCGCCAGCGTAAATTCACGTTGGTATTCCGTTGGCAGCGAGTCATCAAAAATAAGAGCAGCATCTTGTTTGAAATATGCCGGGACTTTTCCGGAGAGTGTTAAGACGCGCTCATTAACTTGAGCTTTGATTGCGTCTTTCACGGTGCCAGGCATATCCAGACGCAGCACATATGCTGTCGGAAGTTCCTGTATGTCAACGCTCGGGCGTACTGTCCGCACGGTTCCGGCATTCGCTTCACTTGTCTCTTTTTTGAAAAGCATGGCTCTTCTTCCTTCTGATTAGCGAATTGAAATTTCACGCGGTTTTGCTTCTTCCGATTTCGGTAGAGTAATCCGGAGAATGCCGTTTGAATATTCGGCGCTCACCTTGTCGATATTCACATGATCAGGCAATTCGATTGTGCGGCTGAAGCTCCCGTAGGAGATCTCATTGCGCAGCCAGGTGCCGTTTTCTCCCGACGGCGTCTTCCGTTCGCCACTGATTGTAAGTGTTCCGTCATGCAGTTGTAGTTTGATGTTCTCTTTGGGGACGCCCGGAACTTCGGCAACAACCAGAACCTCATCTTTGTATTCCGCTACGTTGACGTAGGGATACTCGCTGGCTCGTGCACCCGCCCGGTACGATCTTGGAAACATCTGGTCAAAAATCTGGCTGGCTCCGAACACTTCGTTGAAAAGCGCGGGCATCGATTGAACTCGGACTATCATAACAACCTCCATTGATTTTGTGACTGCTGCTTGTGGTTTATTGTATGATAGGTTTGTCTCAATCTTTGTGCCAATCTACAGACGTCAAAAAACGTCAAAATTCCGCAGTTTCAATATCGTTCAATTATGCCATTTTGACATAGTAACGTCAATTAGTCAGCACTATGCGTCATATTGCCATATCACCGCCAAAATGGCGGACAAGAACCTTTTTTTTGCAATAGAAAACCCTCGGATCGTACTCTGATCCAAGGGCTGATTGGGACAGATATGTGTACCTATTCTTCTGCTTCCAAAAATCTCTCGGCATCGATTGCCGCCATGCAACCTGAACCAGCCGCGCTGATCGCCTGTCGATAATAGGAATCAGCGACGTCACCCGCTGCGAAGACGCCGGGAATATTTGTTCGAGTGGATCCGGGCTTGACAATCAGATACTCCTTCGGATCCATATCGAGAATTCCCTTGAACAACGATGTGTTCGGTTGATGGCCGATCGCCATGAACAGGCCGTCCCCTTTCACATGTGTGATCTTGCCTGTCTTAACATTCTTGATGTTGAGTCCTGTCATGGTCTTTCTGCCGTTCTTTACTTCGCCAAGAACTTCTTCCACAACTGAGTCGTACATGACGGACACTTTTGGATTTTTCAAGACACGTTCTTGCATAATCTTCGATGCACGGAATTCATCGCGCCGATGCAGCAACGTAACTTTCGAGGCAAACTTTGTCAGAAAGTTCGCCTCCTCCATCGCCGTGTCTCCGCCCCCGACTATGAATACTTCCTGATTCTTGAAGAAAAAGCCGTCACAGGTTGCACACGCAGAAACGCCATAGCCCATGAATTCTGTCTCGGACGGAATATGAAGCAGCTTGGCCGAGGCTCCCGTGGCAACGATCACGGCATCTGCCGTATATTCTTTTTCGTCAACCTGGATGTCGAACGGACGCTTTGAGAAGTTGATCGCGGTAACCGTTTCATATTCAGTCTCCGCGCCAAAGCGAACCGCCTGCTTTCGGATGATGTCCATCAATTCCGGTCCCATGATCCCGTCCGGGAATCCGGGAAAGTTTTCCACCTCAGTCGTAATTGTCAGTTGCCCTCCCGGCTGCATGCCTTCCAGCACAAGGGGGCTCATGTTTGCGCGTGCGGCGTAGAGTGCAGCGGTCAGTCCGGCCGGACCTGACCCGATAATGATGACTTTTCGATGAGTGTCCACGTTTTCTTCCTCCTTTGATTTTCGATACCGTTTTGAAATCTTTCAATGCCGCAGCAGTGCGGATGCATTTCGCGCCAATCCGTCGCGTTTTGTCCGCTCAACGGGTGAACCGGAAAAGCGTTGGTTGAATTCTTCCTGCGTCATATTCACCGCATCTTGGAGTGGGATTTCAGCGTTGCCGGCGCGCGGCTGATACTCCGGATGATCCGTCTCTTTCTCAAATCGATTCCATGGACAGACCTCCTGACAGACATCGCATCCAAACAGCCAGCCATCGACCGGTGATGCGATTGTTCCGTCAAACGATCCGCGATGTTCGATCGTAAGGTAGGCGATGCATTTGTTCGAATCGACAACATACGGCTCCGCAATGGCACCAGTCGGACAGGCCTCGATACAGGCAATGCAGGTACCGCAGAGATCTTCCGCGTGATCATTGTACTCGAGCTCCAGCGTCGTGAGGATTTCTCCCAGAAAGACCCATGACCCGAATTCCCGCGTTATGACATTGGAATGCTTGCCGCGCCAGCCGATGCCGCTTTTTTCCGCCCACATTTTCTCCATCAGCGGACCGGTATCCACATAACTTCGCGATTCGCTGTCCGGCGCCATCTCTTTGATGCAGGCCGCCAGCATTTCGATTCTCTCCAGCAAATGCCGGTGATAGTCGTTCCCCCACGCATACCGGGAGATTTTCCCCATGGCGGGACCGTTCGAATGATGCCCGCCGGAAAAGTAATTATCTGCAAGAGAAATGACTGACTTCACGCCCGGCAGAACGATTGAAACATCCGCACGCTTGTCTCTGTTCCGATCCATCCATCGCATTGACCCATGGTATCCCCGGACAAGCCAGCGTTTCAGCCGCTCCGCTTCCTCAGGATGCGCCGTGGCATGTGCAAAGCCGACTTTTGCAAATCCCAATTCAATCGCCTTCGCGGCTATTTTCTCAGAGAGCGTCATCATTCAAATCCACAAAAACATCGCCATTGGAGACACGCACTGGAAACATTCTGAGCTTTCCTGATCCGGCAACTGCATTGCCGGTCGAGAGGTCGAACGACCACCCGTGCATTGGACAGGTAATCACGGTTCCATCGGAAACCGCGTCATGAAGCTTCGGAATGTGCTGATGCGGGCAGAAATTTGATATTGCATAGACATGGTCATTGATTTTGAAAAGAGCGATCTCTTCCCCGCCGGAGAGCACACGCATGCCTTTATTTTCGCGAAGAGAAGAGAGTGTTGCGACTTTGTGCTCTGTCATGATTAGATTGGACTGATCTATTTTCCAAGGTCAATTTGTAGAGTGAAGCTGCTTTTTGCCACAGAGGTCACAGAGAACACAGAGAACACAGTCCAGAGGGTCTCAAAGGATGTCACAGGCATCTTTTGAAAGAAACAGTATCCGCAGATTTGACGTGACCGCGTCTATTCCTCAGCGAGCGTCACTACCCGATCGACGCCGATTCCTTTTTCAATTTTTCTCAGCACCACGGCTTCCACGTGCGGGTCATGTTCCAAAAATAGAATCCATCCGCCCTCTTCCGCCATGGGAAGAATTCGTTTCTTCTCCTCCAAGGTTATCAGCGGACGTACATCAAACCCCATCACATATGGATAGGGCAAATGACTCATAAACGGAATAAGGTCGCAAGCGTACAGCAGAGTCTTCCGTCCGTCGCTGATGAGAGGCAGCTGTTGCGACGCCGTGTGCCCGTTCGTCACGATCACACGAATGCCTGGAAGAATTTCCTGCTCTCCGTCCACCAGTACCAGCAATCCGTGCTGCTCAAGCACCGCGTAGTCGTTGTTCATGAAACTTGCACGATCGCGGTCTGTCGGCTGGCGCGATAGCAGCCAGTGCTCGCGCTGCACATAATGACGTGCGCGGGGAAAGGTTGGCACAACCCTTCCATCCCGCAGCATGGTGCTGCCTCCCGCATGATCGAAGTGCAGATGCGTCAGGACAACATCGGTGACATCGTCGGGCGCAACGCCATGGCGCCGCAGAGAAGAAATCAAATCCGACGACAGCGTCTCGAGCCGAAAAATCTCTTTCTGCTTGTCGGTGAATTTTGCGCCGTTGCCGGTGTCAATAAGAACAATCCGGCCGCCGCCGATCAGAAGCAGACAGCGCGCAGCCAGTGTGACACGGTTCTTCTCATCCGGCGGATTCGTTTTGCTCCAGAATACCCAGGGAACAACACCGAACATTGCTCCGCCGTCGAGAGCAAACGTCCCCGTCTCTATGCAATGCAGCGTATAGGGACCGATGACCATGTGAATCTCCGGAAAAAAGAAAAGTCGGTTCATCAATAACGATGAACCGACTTTGTACGTTCAACTCCGCTCAGTTATGCTCGAAAGTGCGAGTTGGTGGCATCCAGTGCTGCAAAGGTGCGGTCCGGGTGAAGGGCCTTTGCGCGGACCAGAAGCGCATCTTCAGTCTCGACACGATCCGTATCCGGAACGCAGCAGTCAACCGGGCAGACAGCCGCGCACTGTTCTTTTTCGAAGTGTCCGACGCATTCTGTGCACTTTTCGGGAACGATATAGTAGAAGTCCTGCGACAGAGCATCTATCGTTTTGCCGTTCAGCTCGTACTGCGTTCCACCGGCATAGATGGCAGTGTTCGGGCATTCCGGTTCACAGGCGCCGCAATTGATACATTCTTCAGTGATCTTTGTTGCCATATTCTAAGTCTCCTTATAACTGAAAATTCGCAAATGAAGTGATTGAAAATGTATGTGAGTATACTGAATTCCCAGGGAAAAATCAAATGTATTTATGCTCCAAAATCGCCCCTTTTCCGTCAAAAACGTAGAGAAGTGGAGCGCCGGTAGGGATATTTAATTCCAGAACCTGCTCTTTGGTCAGTTTGTCCAGCTGCATGACAATTGACCGGAGGCTGTTGCCATGGGCTGCAACGATGATGTTCTTTCCGGCCAAAATTTGCGGGAATATTTTTGCATCCCAATACGGCAGCGTGCGTGCAGCGGTATCTTTCAAGCTTTCGCTGGTGCCATCCGGATTCAGCTCGGTTTTGTCCTTTGGAGGCGGCACATCATAGCTGCGGCGCCAGATATGAACCTGTTCCTTGCCGTATTTTTGGGCGGTCTCCTCCTTGTTCAATCCCTGCAGCGCACCATAGTGGCGTTCATTGAGTGCGGTATCATATTCGATCGGAATATTCGTTTGTCCGATCGCTTTCAGGATGATGTTCAATGTGATGTTTGCCCGCTGCAGTTTCGACGTAAAAGCGCAATCGAATTTGTAGGAACTCAGTTTCTCTCCTGCCGTGCGTGCTTCCTGTTCACCTTTCGGTGAAAGCGGCACATCGACCCATCCAGTGAAACGGTTCTCGAGATTCCATTGCGATTCGCCGTGACGAATCAAGATGACATTCGGCATAGAAGTAGTCCTTTATTTATTGAGTTGTGGACAAGCAAAAGCAAAAGATTGCCACAGAGAACTCAGAGAAGAAAATGGAGAACACAGAGGAAGCATCATAACCATTCTTTCCGCACCTTCGTCCGAAATATTCTCTGTGCTCTCTTCCTTTTCTCTGTGTTCTCTGTGGCGAAATCTTTTTTTCAGATATTGAAATATCGCGCTTCCGGATGATGAATGATGATCGCATCCGTGGATTGCTCCGGATCCAGCATGAATTCTTCCGTCATGGTGACGCCGATCCTTTCCGGCTGCAGAAGCGCAAAGAGTTTGACGTGATCTTCAAGATTCGGACAGGCCGCATATCCAAAGCTATAGCGCGCTCCTTGATACCCCTGGCTGAAGAGGCGCTTGATATTCGCCGCATCCTTTCCACCGATGCCAAGCTCTGCGCGGATTCGCTGGTGCCAGAGCTCCGCCAACGCTTCCGTACATTCCACACTCAGGCCGTGAAAATAAAGATACTCTTTGTAATCGTTCGATGCAAAAAGCTTCGCGGAATATTCCGATGCACTCTTTCCCATCGTCACCATGTGGAAAGCGACAACATCCCGCCTGCCGGAATCGGCCGGAGCAAAATAATCCGCCAGACAGAGATGGCGATCGTCTTTCTGCCGCGGAAACGTGAAACGTGCCCGCTCCCCGGCACCTTCGTCCGAATAAACGACCAGATCGTTGCCGTCTGCATTGCAGGGGAAATATCCGTACACGACGCGCGGCTGCAGCAGCGATTCCTTCTCCGCCAGTGATTTCAACCGGCTGAGTTCCGGATAAATCTGTTCTTCCAACTGCGCGCGGTATTCCGCTTCCGATCGCTTTCCTTTTCTCACCTGCCACTGCCCCTTGATGAGCGCAGCTTCGTTGATGTAGGAGTAGATTTCCTCCAGCCGGATGGTATCGACAACTTTTGTCCCCCAAAAGGGAGCAGTCGGAATCGGAACATCCCGTGAGACATTGGATCTCATCGCTGCCGGAGCTTCTTTCATTGCCAGTGCAATCTTCGCTTCCGCGCCCGTGAGTAATTCTTCTGTCTCCTCATCGGACTCACCGGTGTCTGGACGCCCGGATGAGGATCCTGCACTCCCGTCCTTTTTTAGTTTTTCCATGAACCGGAGGCCATCAAAGGCATCGTTGGCGTACGAGACAATACCGTTGTACAACGGCTGCAGTTCCTGTTCTACGTAGCGCCGGGTCAGTGCTGCACCGCCAAGTACAACCGGCGGCTTCAGCCCCTGCTCGTTCAAAACCTCAAGGTTTTCTTTCATCACCAGCGTTGACTTCACCAGCAGACCGCTCATACCGATTGCATCCGCCCGATGCTCCTCGAACGCATGGATGATGTTTTCAACCGGCTGCTTGATACCGAGATTATGTACGGTGTAGCCGTTGTTGGTCAGAATGATGTCGACCAGATTTTTGCCG
>JAPLFO010000123.1:1051-4903 GCA_026390635.1 Ignavibacteriales bacterium | reverse complement strand
GCTGGTGGATTCAGACTTCTCCATGAACGGTTCCAGAAACGACACTGCGGTCTTCATCACTTCGGCTGACTGAAGAACGAACGGAAGCTGCATTTCGCCGCGCCCAAACAGCTCGCCGACAGTCTTCATGCCGTCGAGCAAAATGACGTTGATGATATCCAGCGGTTTGGATGTTTTCATCGCTTCCTGCAAATCAGCTGCGATGTCCTGCTTTTCTCCGTCGATAATTCTGTTCTTCAGGATTTCTTCGATGGTACCGGACCGTTCTTTCTTTTCCGCCTTGCCGGCGTGCTTCTTGTCTGCGTAGAAGGACATGATCGCATTAAGCGGATCGTGCGTGCAGACGCTGCCGTCCCAGGTACGTTCGTCGAACACGAGCTGGCGACAGAGGTCCCGGCCTTTGTCATCAATTTTGTACAGCGGAACAATTTTCTGCGCATTGACGATCGCCATGTCCAGTCCCGCGTCCATGGCATAGTGCAGAAACACCGAATTCAGATAATGGCGGATGTGCGGAGACAGGCCGAAAGAAATATTGCTCACACCGAGGATGGTCTTCACCCCGGGGAACTCCGACTTGATCAGCCGGATGGCTTCGATCGTTTCGATTCCCGCTTTGCGGAATTCCTCGTCGCCGCTGCCGAGCGTGAATGTCAGTGTGTCGAAAATAATATCGTGCGGATGCATGCCGTGCGTGTCCACCAACAGACGGTATATCCTGCGGGCGATTTCCAGCTTTGCCTTTGCAGTTTTTGCCATTCCTTTTTCATCAATCGTCAAAGCGACCACTGCAGCTCCGTACTTCTTGCAGAGCGAGGCAACGACGCCGAGACGTCCTTCGCCATCCTCCAGGTTGACGGAATTGACAATGCATTTGCCTGCCAGCAGTTGAAGCGCCGCTTCGATAACCGGCGGCTCGGTCGAATCAATCATTACCGGCAGTGTCACCTGTGTATTGAACCGGTAGGCGGTTTCCTTCATGTCGCGGACTTCGTCCCTGCCGACATAGGCAACGCAGAGATCCAGCACATGTGCGCCTTCCTTCACCTGCTCCTTCGCCATCATGACCATGGAATCGTAGTCTTCCGCCTGAAGCAGATCGCGGAACTTCTTCGATCCATTCGCATTCGTTCTCTCGCCGACAATCACCGGCGGCGGATCGACATGGAAAGCGGATGAAGTATAAAGGCTGGAGGCGGACGGAATGAAATCCGGTGTCCGTCGTTTCGGACTAAGTCCGCCGACGGCATTCACCAGCTGCCGCAGATGCTCGGGACGAGTGCCGCAGCAGCCGCCGACTACTCCAACGCCGAGGTCTTTCACAAAATGACCCAGATACTGCGCCATCTCTTCAGGTGTCAGGTGATAATGCGCATGGCCGCCGATGTTTTCCGGAATCCCGGCGTTCGGCAGGCAGGAAACAGGGATCGGCGAATTGGCACAGAGGTAGCGGATACATTCAGACATCTCTTTCGGGCCGGTAGCGCAATTCATTCCGATGACATCGATGTCAAATAGCTCGAGCGTGGCAAGGGCCGCTGCGATCTCAGTACCGACAAGCATCGTTCCTGCCGCTTCGATGGTGATGGACGCCATCACAGGAACGCGCATCCGTTTCTCGCGGAAGCAGTCGAAGATGGCAGCCAGGGCAGATTTGGTTTGAAGCAGATCCTGACACGTTTCAACGATCAGGATGTCCACACCGCCATCCAGCAGGCCGTTCACCTGCTCAGCATAGGAGCTTCTCATCTCGGCAAAAGTAATATGTCCGAGCGAAGGGAGTTTCGTCGTCGGTCCTATGGAGCCCGCCACATACCGCGGCTTGTCCACGGTCGAGAAATCACCGACAACTCTTTTGGCGATCTCAGCCGAGCGTCTGCTCAATTCATATGCTTTGGTTTCCAAGCCATACTCTGCCAGAACAATCGAAGTCGAACCGAATGAATCGGTCTCGATGACGTCGACGCCTGCCGAGAGAAAATCAGAATGGACTTTTTCGATTGCCGTCGGTTTTGAAATCAGCAGATACTCATTGCAGCCATTGAGATGTTCGCCGCCGAAATCATCGGCAGTGAGGTTTTGCACCTGAAGGTTTGTGCCGAGCGCGCCGTCGAACACGATGACTTTTTCGCGCAAGGATTCTTTAAATGATTTCAATCAGCATCCTTGAAGAATAATAGTACAAAAAAAGATTTGCCACAGTCCAGAGGATCTCGAATGATGCCGCAGGCGTCATTCGGAAGCACACAGAGACCTCAGAGAAGAGACCCGCGCCTGCGCATTTCATCACTAATTTGTAAAAATTTTCGACGGGGTCTGAAGATCTGTGCCGGGCGCTGCCTGCCGTTCAAATGATATCGAATAGAAACTGATTCCAGGGGAACGCGGAATGAACGTCACCTGATGTTCTTCCATTTCCCGATGCGCCAGCAGTTTGAAAAGTTTTGGACGATCGATCGCAACGGTCGTTGTTCCGTCTGCCTCCAGTCGAAGATCGCTGCCAAAGTCAACGGCCGGCACCGGCGCGCCGTCGCTGCGCACTTCAATGACGGCGCCGGGTTTACGGGAACTCATCACCGTCTGAACATTCCTGCCTGAATAGAGCAATACAATATGGCCCGGGCCATCGCCACAGAATTCAACAGAATCCGGCCTTGCAAGCCACTTTCCATCGAGGTAGAACTTTCCTTCCAGTTGGTAGCCAAGATCCATGTACGGCGCCGGCAATTCCGGACTGTATCCTTCGATATTTCCCAGCGCTCCATGCAGATAGCCCGTGGGCATTGCCGGACTCGGCCGCAGAAAGCCGGGGAGCTCTTCGTCGAAGGACTGTCCCAGCAGCACCGGCAATTCGCCATGGTTCCCGGCTTCGCGCAGCAGTACTTGCAGCGCGCGTTCTGTATGATCACATCGGCTTCGTCCGCACTGCACATAGTAAATATCTCCATGCCTGTCGACGAGTACCAGTGTCGGCAGTTCCTGTACTTGGTACGCATGCATCATCGAATGCGTGTTGTCGATTGCGACAGGGAAGCGAATCTGCAACGCGGTGACCGCCGACTCGACTTCAGCCGGATCTTTTGCAAAACCAAATTCCGGAGAGTGTATGCCGACGATCGCGAGCCCCAGGGATGCATACTGGTCATGCCATTGCCGCAAAAGAGGAATGATTTCGAGCGATGCCGCAGAAGAATAGTCCCAAAAAGCAAGCAGGATAACCGAGCCGGCAAAATCCCGAATGGTAACGGGCTCTGCGTTAAACCAAAAATCGCCGCGAAGTTCCGGCGCTTGGATGCGTGGACCGACAGGATGGGTCATGTGCTGCTTTCAATAATGATTACAAATTCCCCTTTTTTCTCGCTCTTCGAAAAGCGATCATACAGTTCCGGCGCTGTGCCGTGAAATATCTCTTCGTCCGGCAGCGTCAGGTTGAACGCCACGCAGAGCCGCCGTCCACCGCCGAACACGTCGGCGATATCTTTAATAAGTGCAACCAGGCGATACGGGGTATCCATTAGCACAATAACCCGTCGCTCGCGCTTCAACTGTTGCAACTCCGCGATGCGCCGCGGCCGTTTCGGCGACAACCATCCGTAATAGATAAATTGATCGATGGAAAAACCGGAAACCGTCAACGCAGGCATCAGCGACGATGCACCTGGTACCGGAACCACTTTAATTCCTTTCTCCACTGCTTTGCGTACCAGCAACTGACCGGGATCGGAAAACACGGGCGTGCCGCAATCGGAGACAAGAGCGATGTTCTTTCCGTTGTTGAGATGGTCCAGAATATGAAAGGTCGCTGCGGACTCGTTGTGCTCGTTCAGACTGTCCACCGGCTTCTCGATGCCG
>JAPLFO010000123.1:0-1013 GCA_026390635.1 Ignavibacteriales bacterium | reverse complement strand
TCTTTCAACACCTGGACGGCACGGAAGGTCATGTCGTCAAAATTACCGATCGGAGTCGCTACCAGATAGAGAACGCCGCTCATGCGGTCTCATCCTCCCCGATGCGATCTTCAAGTATCGGCGCAATTTGGGATTCCTTATTTCTCGTCCGCTCCCATTCCTTGATAAAGACAATAATGATGGCAGACGCCGGAATCGCTATCAGCAAGCCTATGAATCCCAGGAAAAACGAAAACGCCAGCAAAGACAATATGAGCAGAACGGGATGCAGTCCGATTTTTCCTCCAATGATGCGCGGGGAAAGAATGTACATTTCGATGATGTGCATGACGGCAACCGTCGAGAGCCCGAGAACCACGTGCAGGAGTACCTGGCTCGGACTGAGTGATGCGACGATGGCCGAAAGAAACAGCATCGTGAGAAAGCCGAAATAGGGAATGAAGCTCAACACCCCCGATATAATGCCGAGCACCAACGGATACGGAATGCCGATGAACCAGAAGAACAGAGTGATACAGACGGCATCCACGAGAGCGATGGTTGCCGTACCGCGAATATAGCGGCCCAGCACTTCATCGACGTACTGATAGTACTGCCGCACACGGGTGCGTTTCTGTTTCGGGAATATCACCATGGCACGGTGTTTTACAAGGGGGAAGTCTTTCAAGAAATAGAATGTGATGAACGGAATGATCACGATATTCACGATGCTTGACACTATCGTCGACAACCCGCTAAAGAGACCGAGTGTCCCCTGAAGCAGTCCCTTGATGACACCCTCGATATTTTTTGTCAGATTGTCCTTCACGAAAGACTGCAATTGGGGGGTCGAAATTCCGTACCGGTTGAGAAAGGAGGCTATCGGCGCACTGATAAGCCATTGGGTGAACGTCGTAACCATCCCGTTCATGGCAAGGAAAATCTCTTCGAATTGCTGGAAGGCAAGTGGTACGACCAGAACGATCGTTGATACCACGAGACCCACGGCAAGCAGGATGATCACGAACGACGAC
>JAPLFO010000119.1 GCA_026390635.1 Ignavibacteriales bacterium | reverse complement strand
TATACGGTTCCTTGAAGACGGCCCCGTTCAAGAGCTCTTCTACATCTTCGCGGTAGCCTTTCGTCAGGAACTCGAGCGATGCCGCCACGCGCGATGGAGTTTTCAGCAAACCTTCGCGTTTCGGGTTTTCTCCAAGGCGCACAAGCATCTCCCGGATCAACTCCTCGGTGGTTTGTTTCTGCACACGGCGGTGTGGCATGGATCATTCTCCTCTATACTCGATGACATTGTTCTCTGTCTCACGGAGCCGTACGGAATGAAGCCTGCCGCCCTGAATATGCGGAAGCAACTGGTGCCAGCAAGCAACGGCAATGTTCTCGGCCGTGGGATTGATCCCTGAAAGGAATTCGACATCGATGTTTAAGTTCTTGTGGTCGACATAGGCGAGAATATGCTCTTCGATCAGCGCTTTGAGTTTCTTTAGATCGATCACATAACCGGTCAGAGGATCAGGTTCTCCGGCGACTGTTACCTCTAGCTCGTAGTTGTGACCATGACCGTTGGGATTGGAACATCCACCAAAAACTTCGAGGTTCTTCTCGTTGGAAAAATCGGGGTGTGAGAGGCGGTGAGCTGCGCTGAAGCGGGCGCGGCGCGTAACGTAGACAGTCATAGGACAGAGAGGATTTCGTCGATGTGACCTGTCACTTTGACTTTCGGATAGATGTGTGTCACGATTCCCTTTTCATCAATGACGACGGTCGTGCGCTCAATACCCATGTACTTGCGTCCGTACATGCTCTTCTCCTTCCAGACACCATAGGCGGTAAGAATGGCCTTGTCTTCGTCACTGAGGAGTGTGAACGTCAATTCATGCTTCTCGGAAAACTTCTTATGCGATGATGCACTGTCGCTGCTCATGCCGATTACGACAGCTCCTTTCTTTTTGAAGGCTGAAAGGTTGTCACGAAAATCACATGCCTCTCTCGTGCAACCGGACGTATTGTCCTTCGGATAAAAATACAGCACGATTTTCTTCCCCTTGAAATCCTTCAGCGAGTACGTCTTCCCATCTTGCGCGGGCAAAGTAAATGCCGGCGCTTTCGTCCCAACCTTCAAAGTGCTCATGACTAATATGTCTTTATGGTGGAATCGACTTCCGCCCAGGCGGCGATACCGCCCGCCAGATTGCGGACGTTTTTGAAGCCGTGGCTCTTCAGAAAAAGACATGCCTTTTCGCTCCGAACTCCATGATGGCAGTAGGCCACGATTTCGTCCGTCGATTTCAGCTCAGAGACGCGCCCCGGAAGCTCGCCGAGTGGAATGTGCAATGCACCGGGCAATGAAGTGAGGGAAAACTCCCACTTCTCCCGAACGTCCAGCATGGTTACAGTGTGGCCGGCTTTCTGCAGTTCCAGCACCTGAACGGGGGTGATCAATCTGCTCATAGATTAGTCTGCTGCTTTCTTGACTTCGTCATAGGGAGGTTCGACGCCAGGGTTGTCAGAAACCCACGCGTAGGTGACGGTACCTGCCGCATCCAACACGTACACCGCACGCTTCGACGCCGTATATCCTGCGAGGCCGGCAAAATCCTGATGGATGCCGCCGTAGGCGAGAGAAATGCTGCGTGTGTAGTCGCTGAGCATCGGATAGGTAATATTATTTTGATCCTTGAACGCTTTGTTGGCGAAGGGACCATCGACACTGATTGCAAGCACCTGGGCATTCAGGGAGTTGTAGTCCGCCAATGCATCGCGAAAGCGGCAGAGCTCTTTCGTGCAAACGCCCGTAAAAGCACCAGGGTAAAAAACCAGGACAACTTTCTTCCCGGCAAAATCAGATAGTGAAACTTGCTTGCGGTCAGTGTCGAACAGCGTGAATTGCGGAGCTTTGGAGCCGGTTGCGAGTGCCATATTTTTTCCCTTTCGTTTTTTGTGAAAACAATCAGAAGGCGAAAGAGTTCCATCTCTGAGCAGGCAAAGTAGCAAAATGCGGCGAGAGAGTCAACAGAACCTGCGTGTGAAGAACGTGGCACGGGTGGTAGAAATCCCTGGCGTGCAAGGGATATGTATGAAGCATGGAGCGAAGTGCAGTATTCCCAAATTTGCGGAGAGGGTGGGATTCGAACCCACGTTGGCCATAAAGACCAAACCGGTTTTCGAGACCGGCCCTTTCAACCACTCAGGCACCTCTCCGAAACACATTTGCATTACCTGTAGGAGAATTAATATATGATTTTCTCTGTCAAATGCAATCTGAATGGTTCATCTCCATGTCGCAGTTCATACTCCCGAAAGTGGAGCCGGTCTCCCCGGCAACGGGTTTCTTATGTCTGTCACGAGACCGGAAGAACATATCTCGGCTGGTTCCCGATGATCTGTTTCCCCGCGACCGCGTCATGATATTGACTTTCAGGCAATATCTCGGGATATTATTTGATAAAATTCTGATTTTCAGTACCCATCAATATCAAAGTATTCCGATGCAAGCAACTCCGTATGCTGAACGCCCGAAAGCCCCGCAGCCGGAGGGAGTTGATATTACCCAAGAAGGCGGATCATTGAGAATTATTTACCGCTGGTGGTCGTGGAAATTTGCGGCGCTTCTCGTCTTTTGCATCGTATGGGACAGCTTCCTTGTGTTCTGGTACTCAAAGGTGACGGAAAATGCACCCTTAATCATGATTCTCTTTCCTGTCGGGCACGTTCTTGTCGGACTCTCGCTGACGTATTACACAATCGCCGGATTTCTTAATCGCACGATCATCATGGTGAATCGTCAGTTTCTCATCGTCACGCACACACCGATGCCGTGGTTCGGCAATCGCCGTCTGGAGACAGAGCAGGTCACGCAGCTCTATGCTGAGGAAATTATCTTCCAATCCCGTAACAGCCAATCGGCCTCTTATCAAGTGAACACCATTCTGCGCGGGAATCGAAAACAGAAGCTCCTGTCTGGCCTCCCTTCTCAGGACATTGCGCTTTTCGTAGAGCAAACGATCGAGAAATATCTGCGCATCCCGGATGAACCTGTTGCGGGAGAGATCTATAAGCCGAAAATCTAGAACTTTTACCGCACAGGTGGCGTTTAGTTCTCTGACTCCTTTTCGCAGGCATCTTTTTGGAATCTTTTCCGTATTGTTTTTGATTCTTTTCATTTTTTCTATAAGGCCATGGAAGCACAGAACGCGGACCTCTCAGCACTCCGAATTCAACGCACAAATAACGACGATCAGCCGCAGCGCAGATTCAACTATCGGTATCTCATCGGCATCGTAATCACATTCCTGGTAATCTCGGCCGGAGTATATCTCTTTCAAAAATACGTAGTAGCGTCATCGACGACGGTGCGTCTGACAATTGTTGGCTGGACGTCACCCTCACAAACCGACGCCGTCCTCACCGCCAGCGGATACGTCGTCGCACAACGAAAGGCGTCCGTGGCATCGAAAGGAACAGGACGGCTCGCCTATCTTGGCGTCGTTGAAGGCGACCGCGTACGCAAAGATCAGGTCATCGCCCGGCTTGAAGACTCCGACATCGTGGCACAATTGGATCAAGCCCGCGCAACATTGAAGGTGTACGAAGCGGATGTGTATGACGCAGAGACCACTTTGAAGCGTACGAAGCAACTGCTCGAACGGAATCTCGCTTCGCAAGCCGAATTTGACGCCGCCGATGCCCGCGTTAGAAGGGTTCATGCCAACATGGACGTCGCCAAGGCGTCAATCTCCGGCGCTGAGGGGGCCCTCGAGAATATGAAAATCCGCGCACCATTCGACGGCACCGTACTGACCAAGAATGCAGATGTCGGAGAGATCGTCGCACCGTTTGCGGCCAGTGCGAGCTCCCGGGCAGCTGTCGTCATGATTGCCGATATGTCCTCGCTGGAAGTGGAAGCAGATGTCTCGGAGGCCAACATCGTGCGTATAACACCGAACCAGGCATGTGAGATTTCACTCGATGCCTACACCGACAAACGGTATCAGGGGTACGTCAGCAAGATCGTGCCGACGGCAGACAGAGCGAAAGCGACCGTGCTCGTGAAGGTTGCTTTCAAGACGTATGACAGCCGCGTACTGCCGGAGATGAGTGCAAAAGTTCTTTTCCTCACGAAGGCGTCAGATCCATCAACATTGAATCAGAAGCCCAAGCTGACTGTTCCGGCATCGAGTATCGTTACCCGCGGCGGCAGACAACTGGCATTTCGGATCATGGATAATCGTGCGGCCGAGACAATTGTCACGACCGGTGAAAAAATCGGCACCCTGGTGGAAATTCTCTCCGGCTTGAGCGCCGGTGAGAAGGTAGTCACAGATGTGGATGAGACGATCACGAACGGAACGAAAGTGAAAGTGGAATAGTTTATCAGTGAGACAGCAGCATCCGGCATCGATCACGGATACAAAGGAACAATCACATGGCGAACAGCATCATTCAAGTACAGAGCGTTTCCAAATCATACTTTCGGGATACATTCGAAATTCCCGTGCTGCGGAATCTCTCGCTCGAAGTGCACGAAGGAGAATTTGTGGCGCTCATGGGTCCATCGGGCTCCGGCAAGACGACGCTGTTGAACCTCATCGCCGGCATCGATCGACCGACGAGTGGAAAACTGATCGTTAACGGAACCGACATCGCTACCCTGAACGAATCTGCGCTGGCAAAATGGCGCGCCGCAAACGTGGGATTTGTCTTTCAGTTTTATAATCTGCTGCCCGTGCTGACCGCGTTCGAGAATGTTGAACTGCCGCTGCTGCTGACTTCGCTGTCGAAGGCCGAACGGAAAAAGCATGTGCACGTTGCGCTGAGCGTCGTCGGCCTTGCCGACCGCATGCATCATTATCCGAAACAGTTGTCCGGCGGACAGGAACAGCGGGTCGCCATCGCCCGCGCGATCGTTACCGATCCGACAATTCTTGTCGCAGATGAACCGACAGGCGATCTGGACAAAAACTCAGCGGCAGAGGTACTGACACTGCTCGACCGCCTGAATAAGGAATATAAGAAGACCATTGTGATGGTCACGCACGATCCGCATGCGGCGGAAAAAGCCAGCATCATACGCCATCTCGATAAAGGCGAATTGCAATAGGAGCGCCATGAGAATCCTGAAACTGATATTCAAGAACGCTCTGCGCCACAAGCTGCGTTCCGGCCTGACCATCCTCGGCATTGCGATTGCGGTGTTTGCCTTCGGTCTTCTGCGCACGGTGGTCAGCATGTGGTACGTCGGCATTGAAGCATCTGCCGCAAACCGGCTCATTACCCGTCAAGCCGTTTCGTTCATTTTCACTCTTCCCTATTCCTACAAGGAACAGATTGCAAAGCTGCCGGGAGTGGAAGAGGTAACGTTTATGAACTGGTTCGGCGGGGTCTACAGAGACAAGTCGCAATTCTTTGCGCGCATGGGCGTTGATCCGGAAACCGTATTCGATGTCTATCCGGAATTTGTACTTGCAGCAGATCAACTGGATGCCTTCAAACGTGAACGAAATTCATGCGTCGTTGGTGCCGATATCGCGCGCCAGTACGGATTCAAACTCGGCGACGTGATTCAACTCGAAGGAGACATCTATCCGGGAACATGGCAATTCGTCGTGCGAGGCATCTACACGCCGCGCAATAAGACGACCGACGCGACACAGATGTTCATCCACTGGCAGATGATTGATGAACGCATGCGGGCTGATATGCCCACCCGTGCAGGAGAAGTCGGATGGTATATCATTAAGATCAAGGATCCGGCACGATCGGCAGTCATTTCAGATCAGGTGGATGCACTCTTCAAAAATTCGCGCGCTGAAACCAAGACAGAAACAGAACGTGCGTTCACGCAGGGATTTATTTCAGGTGCGAGTTCCATTATCGAGGCTATGAATTTCATATCCTTCATCATCATCGGTATCATCATGCTGGTGCTCGGCAATACGATGATCATGTCGGCGCGGGAACGAACGCGCGAATATGCGGTCTTCAAGACGCTGGGCTTTTCCGCGGGCCATCTGGTCGGATTGATTCTT
Organism: Ignavibacteriales bacterium; assembly: GCA_026390635.1. GTDB lineage: Bacteria > Bacteroidota > Ignavibacteria > UBA10030 > UBA8401 > JAPLFO01. The sequence goes on along the minus strand of JAPLFO010000119.1, from coordinate 1,798 downwards.
GGAGAATCGCTGTTCATCTCCGCACTGGGAGGTGCGCTCGGAATCGCGATCACGTACCCCATGGTGGAAGGATTCTCGCAGGCGATTCCAAAGGGATTCTTCCCGATCTTTATTGTCGAACCGGGAACGGTGATGCTTGCCGGTGTCGCCGCACTTATTGTCGGTATCGCCGCTTCAATCTTCCCGATCCAGCGTGCGTTGCGGATGAAAATTGTCGATGGATTGCGATTCATCGGATAGGAATGCATATGAAAATCCCCCTCAAATACACTGTTCGAAATTTTAAGACGCGCCTGCTGACAACAGGCATCACCGTCGCGGGCATTACTCTTGTCGTTTTCGTGTTTGCGGCGGTGTTGATGATGGCACACGGCATCGATAAAACGCTCGTTGCCACCGGTTCTCCTGACAATGTCATTATTGCACGCAAAGCGGCAACCGGGGAAATCTCTAGCATTGTTGTAAATAGCGATGCAGCGATCCTTTTCACACTGCCGCATATCGCAAAAACATCGGACGGCAGACCGCTGGCGACCAGCGATGTGGTGGTCATCATCAATCTCGAAAAAACTTCCGGCGGCCTGAGTAATCTTACCGTACGCGGCGTATCACCGCAGGCATTCACCATCCGGCCGCAGGTGAAAATTGTCGAAGGCCGGATTTTCCGCCAGGGCGCACGCGAGATTGTTGTAGGAGATGCTGTTGCGCGCAGGTACACTGGAACAAAGGTTGGCGGACAGATATCATTCGGCGGCGACAAGTGGACCATCGTGGGCAGGTTTGAAGCCGGCGGCAGCGGGTTCGATTCCGAGGTCTGGGGCGACTCAGAGCAGCTGCAGGACGCGTTCAACCGCCGGGGTGGCTATTCAACGGTTACACTGAGACTCGACGATCCGAAAGCATATTCAGAATTCAAAGCAGCCTTTGATCGTGAACAAAGGCTCCAGCAATTCGAGCCGAAATCCGAACAGCAGTACTACGCCGAACAGTCCGAAGCGATGTCGCTCTTCATACGCATTCTCGGAATATTTATCACCGTCATTTTCAGCGCTGGTGCAACCATTGGCGCGATGATCACAATGTATGCCGCCGTCGCGAACCGGACGGTGGAGATCGGCACACTTCGGGCACTCGGATTTCGACGCCGCAGTATTCTTACTGCATTCCTCATGGAGTCGATGCTGCTTTCCATTATTGGCGGCCTGATTGGAATTGCCTGTGCATCTGTGCTGCAATTCTTCTCGATCTCGACTTTGAACTTTGGTTCGTTTTCAGAGCTCGAATTCTCCTTTGCCATGTCTCCCGGCATTGTCGTCGCTTCGCTTCTTTTTGCAGCAGGCATGGGTTTCATTGGAGGATTTTTGCCATCGGTGCAGGCGTCGCGTTTGAATATCGTGAACGCACTTCGCGCCGGCTAGGCATCGACTAACGAGCGTTCATGAATCCATCAAGAGTCCGACAGATTCACAGCGGTTCGAATATTGAAGGCCCAATTGTCTACTGGATGTCCCGCGATCAGCGTGCAGAAGACAATTGGGCTCTTCTGTATGCGCAGGAATGTGCGATCACCCGTCGACAGCCGCTCGCCGTAGTTTTTTGCCTCTTCCCGAGTTATCTGGAAGCCACACTCCGGCAGTACGATTTCATGCTGAAGGGACTGCAGGAAGTTGAGAAGAAATTGCAGGAGAGAAACATTTCGTTCCATCTTCTGCAGGGTGAACCCGGTCGTGTTCTTCCTGAGTTTCTCAGATCCATCAATGCATCGCAGCTTGTCACCGATTTTAGTCCCCTCCGCATC
>JAPLFO010000103.1 GCA_026390635.1 Ignavibacteriales bacterium | reverse complement strand
ATGGCCTGATTCGATTATCAACAACATCATTTCGTTGAATTCGGGCTACGGAATCAAAGAAGCTGCGGCGACGAGCGATCCGGGAAAGGTATGGTACAATCTGTTCTACTCGAACGGATCGGGAGTTTATTATGATGAAGGAACAACGGACTACTACACCTCCGCGACGATGAATAGCGCGGTTCCGGAATGCAAAAACAATCTCTCCGGTGATCCTTTGTTTGTAGACAAAGTGAGCGGGGACTATAATCTTCGCTCCGGTTCTCCAGCCATCAACGCAGGCGATCCGGGTATGCCTCCAGACCCAGACGGCACGCGGGCAGATATCGGCGCACTCTGCTATATGCCAACAGCTCCGCCGGCGCCCTCTCTTTCGTCTCCATCCAACGGCGCGATCGATCAGCCCACGATACTTACCCTGTCCTGGGCAGCCTCTTCCAGTGCGGCGAAATATCATCTGCAGGTCTCAACGTCCTCTGTGTTCACAACGTTTGTGATGAACGACTCAACATCCACCGGAATCTCGAAAACGATTGGACCACTGCTCAATGGTACGACATATTACTGGCGTGTCAGGGCCGGCAACTCAGCGGGATGGAGTGATTTCTCGGCAAGCTGGAGTTTTGTCACGGTATTGGCGGTTCCAGCAATTACATCATTTACCCCAACTTCCGGACCCATCGGGACGATAGTCACCATCAACGGGACAGGCTTCAATGCGACCCCATCGAACAATATTGTTTACTTCGGGGCGGCAAAAGCAGCGGTACAGTCAGCCAGCTCGACGATGCTTACCGTCATGGTACCGACAGGCACGACGTATGCACCGATTACAGTGACCAATCAGGCAACAGCGCTGAGTGCGCGCTCTGCACAACCATTCATTGTCACATTTCCCAATACTCATGTCATCGATGCAAATTCTTTTGCCGCAAAAGCGGATTTCGCAGCAGGATCCGGGCCGTATAAGGTGGCGATAGGAGATCTGGATGGAGACGGAAAATCGGACATCGTAGTCGCAAATACCACCGGCAATACTATATCTCTCTTGCGCAACACGAGTACACTAGGCGGTGTATCCTTTGCTTTAAAAACAGATTATTCAACGGGAACCGAACCTCATAGTATTGCAATAGGAGATCTGGACGGAGACGGAAAGCCGGATATTGTGATAGCGAATTATAATAGCCGCAATGTATCGGTATTCCGCAACACGAGTACGGTCGGCAGTCTCTCGGTTGCTTCAAAAGTAAATTATTCCACGGATCTGAGTCCCTATTGCGCAGCCATCGTGGATGTGGACGGAGATGGAAAGCCCGATATCGTTGCTGCAAACAACAGCACATCCAGCGTCTCCGTCTTGCGCAATACGAGCACGGGCGGAAGCCTGTCATTTGCGCCCAAAGTGGATTTCACGACAGGTGCAAGTCCCTGTGAACTTTCCATAGCGGATGTCAATAGCGATGGAAAACCGGATATTGCGACAAGGAGTGATGATAGTTTGTCAGTCTTATGCAACACGAGTACGTCCGGCAATGTATCGTTTGCAGCAAAGACAAGTTACGCGATAGGATCATATGCCCGTTCTATGATAATGGGAGACGTGGATGGCGACGGAAAGCCGGATGTTGTGAATAATGGCGGCTGCTATGTATCTGTCTTAAGCAACGCAAGCGCAGGCGGCAATGTGTCATTCGCAGCAGCGGAAAATTTTTGGGCCGGGAATTGTCCACATAGCATCGCAATGGGAGATATGGATGGTGATGGAAAGCCGGACATTGCGGTGACGATTTACAGCGATGATGCAGCATCAATTTTGCCGAACACAAGCACAACCGGCAGTCTATCATTTGGAACTTTCGCGAAATACCCAACAGGAACAAGTCCTCAAGGAATTGCAGTCGGAGACGTGGATGGGGACGGGAAACCTGATCTGATCGTAACGAACAGCGGGAGCAATACCATCTCAGTACTGCGTAGCGTGATTGGATCAAACACTGCGCCCGCCGCACCTCAAAACCTCGCCGCCGTCGCCGGGAGCGGCCAGGTGACGTTGAAATGGTCCAAGAACACCGAAGCCGATTTCCTCAAGTACCGCATCTACATGGGCACAGACTCGACAACAACGTCGCTCAAAGATTCTACCTCGGCATCGATTTCGGATACATCAAAAACGATAGTCGGGTTGACCAATAGTACAAAGTATTATTTCCGCGTCTCGGCTTTGGATAGTGCGAGGCTTGAGAGCTTGAAGAGTTATGCGGTGAGTGCGACACCAACGGCATCACCGATAATTACATCATTTGCTCCGACCTCCGGGGCAATCGGTTCGATGATAACAATTTCCGGAACCGACTTCAATACGACAGCCGCGAAGAACGTCGTTTACTTCTGTGCTGTAAAGGCTGTGGTGACGTCAGCGACCTCGACCTCACTCACGGTGATTGTTCCATCCGGTGCAACGTACGGATCCATTGCGGTCACAGACACAACCACGCATCTGACCGCCTACTCTGCAAAGCAGTTTAGTGCAAGCTTCCCAAGCATTCAAAAAATCGATACAGCCTCATTTGCACCAAAAGTGGACTACACAACCATAGGAACGAGGAATTCAGAATATATTGCCATAGGCGATCTCGATGGAGACGGAAAACCCGATCTTGTGCTGACGAAGGATAGACTACCCACAATTAGTCTCTATCGCAACATAAGCAGCGCGGGAACGATCAACGCACAATCATTCTCTGCTCCGGTCGATTTGTCGATCGTGAACACGACAAATTGCCTGACGATTGGGGATGTTAATGGTGATGGAAAACTCGATCTCGTTGTCACGAATGGCAATGCTGACAGTGTATCAGTTTTGCTCAATACCAGTGTTGTGGGCACTCTCGATGCCGCCTCCTTTGCTCCCAACGTCAATTTTGCGGCCGGTAGTTCTCCGTCTCGAGTGAAACTTCGTGACGTGGATGGAGATGGAAGACCAGATATCATCATTGCCAACTATACAGGCAGCAGCATTTCCATCCTGCGCAACATCAGTACACCGGACGCTTTCAATAGCAACTCTTTCGCACCGAGAGTAAGCTATTCGGTACCGTCATATCCCATGGATATCGTTGTCGCTGATCTGGACGGTGACAATAAGTGTGATCTGGCAACGTATTCGTCGATGGACGACAGCCTCAGCGTACTGCGAAATGTGAGCAGTGCCGGAGCAATCACAACAGCGTCGTTTGCACCAAGAGTGAATTTCTATATATCCCAAGCCTATGGAATTAGAGGGATCGCCGCAGGTGACGTCGTTGGAGATGGAAAACTCGACATTGTGGTCTCATCGGTTGGTAAGAATATCTCTGTGTTGCGCAACCTCTGTACTCCCGGGAGTATCACAGCCGCTTCGTTCGCGCAAAGAGTAGATTTTTCAGGAAATTCTCATGTTGATGTCTCAGTTGCTGATTTTGACGGTGACGGTCGGATAGACGTCATTGCATCTGCCGGAGTCGGAGGCGGAAATACTCTTTCCATTTATCGCAATCTGGGAATTACAGGTGCGATTACGACAGGATCGTTGGCCCAACCGATTGACTATGTGGTGGGAATCATACCCTCCACATTTGATGTGGGAGATCTCGATGGAGACAGCCGGCCCGATATCGTTATGGCAAATTACGGTTTTTCAATACTGCGAAACCAGATTCCATCAGCGATCACTCCTACAGTTTCAACAAACGCTGCAACGAATGTCAGTTTCGCCTCTGCCACGCTGAATGGGAGCGTCAATCCCAATGGTATCGCAACATCGGCCTGGTTTGAATGGGATACCAGCAGCACACTTTCAACATATAGCGCAACGACGCCGCAGTCGACAGGAGCAGGAACAAACGCAGCCGGGGTAGCTGCCAATCTGACCGGATTGGTTCAAGGCAAAGCATATTATTTTCGAATCGTTGGACAGAATAGCGCCGGCACGGCGAAAGGCACTATCCTGAACTTCACAACGGCGGGACTTGGTCCACCGCCACCCATGCTTGTCTTCCCAATCAACGGCTCGACGAATGCTATGATACCGCCTATACTTCGATGGAACACTTCAGTTGGCGCAACTTCCTATCGGGTGCAAGTCGCGACAAATCCGAATTTCACCCCAGTATTTCTTGATCAACCTAATATTGCCGGAACCGCATTCGCCGTAAATGATGTGAACCCATTCACAATATATTATTGGCGCGTGAATGCATCCTCATCATCGGTAGAGGGAAGCTGGTCTGAAGCAAATAGCTTTACCACGGTACAGGTTTTTCCTCCACCCATTTCTTCTCGGTGGAATTTTAAAAGGAATTTTTTCTCCAATCGAACGAACGGTTGGGGCGTGCATGGTATTGCTGTTGATCCGACGGGGAAAATTTGGATTGTCCCCTGGGCAGCAACAGATAGCATCCTGGTCGGTGGATCGTATAGGCTGACACGCGCGATCTACGTATTATACCCGAACGGCACGCCAGCATCATTCTCGCCGATAAAGACACTTACTGTTTCCGGCGTTACCGATACGCTTTACAACGCAAGCGTAGGACTGGCTGTCGACAAAAACGGCAACATCCTCTATTCTGCATATGATGCATTGTATCGCATCAACTACCTGAGTGGCGCGGGAATGAACAAAGTCATTCCACTCGCGGGTCAGGCATTGACAGCTGGATCGGTTGATGCATCAGGGAACATTTTTGTCGGACACGTTCTCCGCGGCAATCCCATTCGAATCTATGACGCAAACTTCAATCCAATTGGACTTGTTGCCAACGCGTCAACGGGTGTTGCAAGGTCTTTGGCAGTTTCAAAAGATGGAAAAGATCTGTATTGGCCGGAAAACTTGAACTATAAGATATACACATTTCACAGTGGCAGCGGTGCAATTGGTCCTTTTGTAAAGACGGATAGTGTCCTAGAGGGTCTTTCGGTAGAGTCGATGGCGTGGGATCTAAAAACGGGACAGCTATGGATTAGTTCTGGCTCTGATTATAGCCCCCCACTGCCGCCATATACCAAACAAACATGGTACGCATTTAATACATCATCACACCAAATCGAGGATACCATTGGATGGAACATATCACCAGGAACTGCGGTCGGGAGGCCGCGTGGAATAGCGTTCAGCACATCCGGAGATACTGCATATGTCGGGTGCTACAATCTTGATTCAAACTCTGTCCAAATGTTTATCCGGCAAGTGGATGCCAAACCAGCCTCACCACAGAATCTTCTCGCCACCGCCGGCAACTCGCAGATCACGCTCAAATGGTCCAAGAACACCGAAGCCGACTTCCTCAAATACCGCATCTACATGGGTGCCGATTCGACAACAATCACACTCAAAGACTCTTCTACAGCCTCGATTTCGGATACAACAAAAACAATCACGGGACTGACGAACGGGACGAAGTACTACTTCCGCGTCTCGGCGTTGGATAGTGCGAGGCTGGAGAGCGGAAAGAGTTATGCGGCGAGTGCGTCACCCAATGGCATCTCCACATTCCTGTCTGTGAACAGCCGTGCAGATAGCGGACCCGGTACATTGCGTCAAGCTTTGTTGGATGCTGCAAGCGGGAACATCATTATTTTTGACACTACAGCCTTCCCATCTTCGAATCCGGCAACGATAGCACTTACAAGTCGTGAGCTTCCTGTTATGACCCGGGGGAATATTACCATCGATGCATCCGCGGCCGGAGTAATATTGGATGGAAGTAGTCTAACTTCCGGCTGTGGAATCACAATTAGTTCAAGCTACAACGTCGTAAAGGGATTGCAGATAATTAACTTCCCCTTCTTCGGTATCAATTTCTATCCAGGGAGCTGCTATAACATCATAGGTGGTGAGTTGCCATTTGAAGGAAACGTCATCTATGGCAATAAGCAAAATGGCATTAGCGTGGGCGGTGTTGGTACGATATATAACAAGCTTACTGGCAATTATGTTGGCACGAACAGGGATGGAACTTATACAATCTCTAATAATGGCACAGGCATTATTCTTGGTGCCAATGCCAGGTTTAACACGATTGGAGGAAACAGACCAGGTCAGAAAAATAAAATATGCAATTTTATTAACGGCATAGGTATCTTGGGAAATGCCGATAGCAATATTGTGGCTGGCAACTATATCGGGATCATTGATCCCTCACTAAATCCACTTCCCAATTTAGTTGGGATATCAATATCAAGCCAAGGGAATATTATAGGACCCAACAACGTCATAAGTGGAAATACAGCTACTGGAATTGCTATCAATAGTAGCACCAATTCGATCATAGCCAATTTTATAGGAACGGACGAAACGGGACTCCTTTCTATCCCAAATGGAGTGGGACTAACAATTGGAAATGGTGGAACAAACAATGCTATAGGATCTATTTGGGCTGATTCCGGGAACGTATTTGAAAATAATAAATACGAGGGCATCTGGATCGGAGGAAAGTCAGCCAGAGATAATCAAATCAGGAACAATGTAATCACCAACAATGGAACCGGCATTTCAGTGGTTGACACGGCAAGTAATAATGAAATCACGACAAACTTAGTCAATTTGAATAGAAATACCGGTATCGGCATTTGGAGAGGTTCATATGGAAATACTATATTGGGTAATCTAATTGGTACTGATTTGACAGGCAAGGCAACCTTGGGCAATAAAAGTGTCGGTATCGTGATCGGAGGAAAATCAACAAGAGAGAATGGGATTAGAAACAATGTAGTTACCAACAATGGAACCGGCATTGCATTGGTTGATACAGCCAGCAATAATGAAATCATGAACAACGTAATCAGTCTGAATGAAGGGTTTGGTGTTGGAATTTGGAGAGGCTCAAATGGAAACAAAATATTGGGAAATTTAATTGGTACTGATTCAACAGGTAACGTATCACTGGGCAATAAAAGTGAGGGAATCATAATAGATGACAGTCCAGACAACATGATCGGTGGGGTAAATCTGTCTGATAGGAACATAATTAATTCCAACAGCTTAAATATTGGGATACGTGATTCTCAATCCAGGGGAAATATTATTAAAGGAAATTTTATAGGAATATATAAAAATGGCAGTGCTGCCCAAAACAAGCAAAGCTCCGGGATTGAGATTTATGGCGGGGCGAGAAGCAATATCATAGGAGGAAACACACCTTCAAGCAGAAATGTTATTAGCGGAAATGTGTATGATGGTATTGGGATTGATGGATCGGGAACAGACAGCAATAGAGTGTGCGGCAATTTCATTGGTACAGATGTATTCGGCGCCAATCCAATCCCCAACGGATCACACGGAGTGGCGATAAAAGACTCAGCCAAGTACAATATCATTGGTGGGGATTCAATAAACTATATAAACACGATAGCTTTTAATGCTAAAAATGGAATCGATATCCTTGGGCTAAAAACCGACTACAATCGCATTTCTCACAATTCAATTTTTAGTAATAAGTTAAAGGGTGTTAACATTTCAAGTGGCGCAAACACCAACATCTTGCCTCCGGCAATAAGCTCTATGCGCGGCTCACTTTTCGCAGGAACCGGCATTCCGGGCGCCATTGCGGAAATTTATGCAGACTCACTCGATGAAGGTAAGATGTTTTTAGATACTGTCAGAATAAGTTCATCGGGGAATTTTACAAAAAACATCAATCTCCTGTCGATACCTACCGGCTATCAAATCACAGCTCTCCAAACGTCAAATAGCAATACCTCCACGTTTGCCGTGTGCACCTCATTAAAGCTTACATCTCCCACCGGCGGCGAACAATTGGTAGTGGGGACCCGCAAAAATATTGGCTGGACCAACACATATGTGGCCAATTTCAAAATAGAGTACACCTCTAACAATGGAAGCAGCTGGATTCAGATCGTTGCCGCAACCCCGGCGGGTACAGGAAGTTATTCATGGACAGTCCCCAATACGCCATCCACACAATGCAAAATCAGAATAAGCGATGCAGCAAACAGTTCGGCGTTCTCTGAGAGCGATACAACCTTTTCGATCGTCCTCTCCCAAATTTCTGCCGTCACCATTCCCGCCGGGACGCAATCTGGAACGACCGTGATTACATATTCGCTGTCGGTGGCGATGAATGATTCTGTTCGGATCGTCCCGTTGTATTCGGTTAACGGGGGAGCGTCCTTCGACACGATTCGGTCGATGGCGAAACCAATACCGGCTTCTCTGGTCTCGAAGACAGATACAATCCGATGGATTTCTTCGAAAGACTATGCAGGTGAATCGAACACGACTATCGTGAAATTGGTACCCATCGGAAGGGGAGGGGGCGGTCTTGAATATGCCTCAAAAACATTTACTCTGGACAACCACCCGCCACAGTTTGCCGGAGCGACCTCGGCAGCCGGAGATACGAATCGCATAATGGTGGGCTGGAATGCTGCGAAAGATCTATCGTTGCCAATTAAATATCGAATCTACAAATCGATTTCATCGAATGCATTCAATTTTGGACAATCCGATACAATTGTCACAGATACATCTGTTGTTGTGAAAAATCTTGTGAACTTCACCCGTTACTACTTCATTGTGCGCGCAGAAGATGCCATGGGAAATGGTGATACAAATATCGTCAAGGCAGAAGCAATGCCGCAAATGAAGGCAACAGCCCTCATTGCTGCATCAAGTTCAAAACTGGCGAATAACAGCAACATAAGAATACCGTTTGAAATGAAGCGGGACGCCAAGGACACAGTTAAGCTGAAGCTTCTCTATAGCATGAACAGTGGCGGTAGATATGATACGGCCCGAACACTTGTCGGCCTGACGAATGGCGTCATTAGGGCTGACAAGGATACGCTGATTTGGAGCAGCGGCGTGGATTGTCGCAACGAAAGTGTCAATGCCAAAATCAAGATTGTGCCAATCGGATTGGCTGGGGTTGGGATGGGCGATTCATCTGGGGCATTTGTAATCGATAATTTGCCCCCACGCTTTGGCGGCATTATTGACGCGCAGAACAAACCGCTCATCAAAGCAGGCGCTGTCGTTGTGAGGTGGGATGCGGCGAGGGACACGTCGAAGGTGTGGTATTATACGTATCGCTCTCCTTCCCCCATATCGGCAGCTGCACCGGGAATTGCCATTGATTCAACGGCAGCACTGAGTGACACACTATTCGGTCAAATCCCAAATAAGGATTATTACTACCACGTTCAATCGCGAGACGCGTACTGGAATCTTGACACAAATTCTGTGAACGTCCAAAGAAAAAGCGCATTGCTTGCAGATTATGACAGCATCGCCGGAATTACGACGACGGACCTCATTCAATTCAAAACCGCCTGGGAATCCGGCAACAAGAGCATTGCGGACATCGGTCCAGCCTCAGGCGATCCTCCGAATTTGATACCGTTACCCAATGATACAATTTCCTTTGACGACTATTTTACGTTCGCACGAATGTGGAATTGGTGGGTGAAGAACAACACCCTCTTCTTTTTTGCAAAAGCTCAAAAAACAAATTCAACAATTTCACCCGAGTCGGTCATAGATATCAAACAAGACTGCATTCTGATACCGGATCATCCGAAAGTGTTTACATTCACGACCTCCGGCAGCGGGGCAACGCGTTCGGCCGGCATCTCGGTGTCTGTCGATCCGAAGAAAATTTCAATAGACTCCGTCATCACTGCTTTCCCCGGCGAAGTGCTTGCATTGCATTATCTTGATCGGGAGACCGGACATTTTGTTCTCTCCGCAGCCTCATTGCGCTGCAATCTCGATTCTCTGTTCGCGAGCGGGAATGCATTCGGACTTGTCTTTCATACAAAGACAAAACTCAATGGTGAACCGGTTCGCATTCTTGCAGAACTCTATGACAGCGCCGGAATACTAATGAAAAGCGGCTTAACATCGATCGAATTGAATTGGCGCCCCAAAGTACCTCTCGAATTTGCACTTTCACAGAATTATCCGAATCCTTTTAATCCATCGACCACGATAGAATATCAGCTGCCCCAAAGTGTTCCGGTGTCGATAACCGCATATAACGTACTGGGACAAGAAGTGAAACGGCTGGTCAACTCAGAGATGCAACCAGCCGGTTACTATACCGTTACCTGGGACGGCCGGAACAATTTCGCCGAACAAATATCGAGCGGCATGTATCTCTACCGGATTATTGCAAAGGACTATATCCAAACCAGGTTAGGCATACTGGAGACGTGGTCGAGTAGTCCGCTTGGCATAGATTGGAGCACAATTTGTAGCGCGACTCCGTGGAGTCGCGACCAAGGATTCGACGGATCGAGACCACGGTCTCGATCTACTGAAGTGGCAGCACCGTCATAGCCCCGCCAATCCATCGGTGGGGCTGCGTTTATTGTCTCGCCGCAGTAAGCGATCTCGTGCTCAATGTGATATACCGCAGCAATTCCTCCAACAAATGTGCCCGCAGGAATCCCGACTGACTTGCCAATCTCCAAATCAAAAAGTACATTACTGCCCGCGCAAGGTTTGAGGGGGGACATTTTATGGAGACAGAAATGTCACAGTTTTTCACCAGGAATGTGCGGCACAGATGCTTTCAATTCTTTCTCTCCATTTTCCTTTCGATTTACTTTTCGTGCGTCAGCGGTAGTCAGCCCGCATATCCCCGCTTTGACCGTTACAGTATTAAAGACGGACTCGCCGGCAACACGATACGGTCAATCCATCAGGACCGCAAGGGATTTCTGTGGTTCGCCTGCGGGTGGGGCATCGACCGCTTTGACGGCTACTCTTTCAAGTACTATCCCGGCTGTGGTGCCATGAATTTCGCGGAAGACGCAGCCGGACGTCTATGGGTGGCGGGAAATATTCAGGGACTTTTCTGCTACGATCCGCAAAGCGATTCTCTCTATCACACGCGCTACAAACTTGCAGAACCGAATGTCCGCAAAGTATTCATCGACCGCGACAATACACTATGGGTGGTCACGCGGACGACACTGCACCGCATCGACCTTGCAACAGATTCCGTTACCATCTATCCGCGCTCCGTTCTTGCCGCGGGCGAGATCCGCTGCATACGGGAGGATAAATCCGGCAACTTCTGGCTGGGCTATGCTGATTCACTTTTGTATTTCGAAAAGAAGACCGGATGTTCCAGAAAATATCTCATTTCCGGAATATCAGCATTCAATGACATTGCCATCGACAAGTACGGAAGCGTATGGACCGGCAACTCCCTGCCGGCGGGATTTGGTTTGGTGGATACTGCAAAGCATGTCATACATCCCGTGTACGAAAACGGTTCGGCTGTCTCCGCCAACGCACTCGCCATCGATGATGACGGGAAAATATGGGTGGGAAGTTCCAGCGGCGGACTAAAGGTATATGATCCGCACACACAGCAATGGACGACCTATACATGTCGGACGTCAAATCCGTCGAGCCTGATTGGCGATGATGTTACGGCACTGTATCGTGACCGTACCGGGAACCTGTGGATCGGTACAACGGACGGGATTTCCAAACTGCCGCGGCGGCAGAAAAAATTCACATACATAGCGCATAATACCGACAATCCCAACAGTCCGCCGAAAAACACCATCCAGTCGCTCTGCGAAGACCGGCAGGGAAATGTCTGGCTGGGTTCTCTCGGCGACGGCGTGGTGGAGTGGAACAGGAAGACCGGAGCCTTCACCCGTCATAGTCAATTTCCGTCCCGCACGCATTTAATTAAGCCAGATCATTCCGGAAAGCTGTGGATTGCCGGAAGAAAAGATAAAGATGTTCTCTACGAATATGATCCGGCAACGCGTGTCACTGTCAAGCATGTGCACAGCCCCGGTGATCCTCGCAGTCTGCCGCCGGGGATGGTGACCGATTTGTGCGAAGATCCGGCGGGGATTCTCTGGCTGGGATTCAGCCAGAATCTTCTCTGCCGTTGGGACCGAAAGAACGGAACGATACGGACATTCCCGCTCGATACGTTCCAGCGATTCGGAGACAACGAACCGCATATCAAGGCGATGCTGTATGACTCGCACGGAATTCTATGGATTGCTGCGGGAAGATTTCTTGTCTCGATGGATACGCGTTCATACGCCGTTCATCGGTACTTGCCAGATCCGAAGGATTCGACAACGATCGGAAATGTTCTCATCTATTCCATACATGAAGATGCCGCAGGACGGATCTGGTTCGGCATGATCGATCGCATGCAGAGGTACATGCGAGAAACAAAAATATTCCGGAATGTTCGTCCTCCAGGACCCGGTGTATCGGGGATTCTCGAAGATGCTCATGGCCGGCTCTGGCTTCGCGGAAATGATAAGCTGATGCGGTATGATCCGGAGATGGATCGCCTGGGAGGGTACGGTGAATTCGACGGCTTCCCGCCGCCGGTAGGCATAGCACTGCACATCGGAGTTCATCCCTGTGTGAAGCTGAAGTCAGACGAGATGGTGTTCAGCGTGTCCAAAGGAGTTGTGATATTCCATCCGGACAGTATTCATGAAAACAATGACGTTCCACCGGTTGTTCTTACGGATTTCAGGATACTGGATAAACCGGTCAAAGTCGGAAAAGACTCTCCGTTGAAGAAAGGACTTGCAGAGGCGCAGAGCATACTCCTGTCGTACGATCAGAACTCATTCTCTATGGAATTTGCGGCGCTTGACTATACCGTGCCCTCAAAGAACCAGTACTGCTACCGGTTGGAAGGAATTGACAGGGATTGGATCCTCTGCGGCAATCGGCGGTTCGTGCAATATACACATGTGCCGCCGGGTGATTATCGTTTCACAGTCATCGGTTCGAACAACGATGGCGTATGGAACAAACAGGGTGCGTCGATATTCATTTCGGTATTGCCGCCATGGTGGATGACGTGGTGGTTCCGCATCGCGGCTGCCATTACCGCCATCGCTCTGATCGTTCTGATAGTACAATACCGGATGCGGCAGAAACTTGCACTGGAACGGGTCCGTCTTCAGATTGCAAGCGACCTCCACGACGACATCGGCAGCAGTTTAAGCAGTATCGCACTGGTAACGGAAAATGTCCGCTGCACACTCGAGGAGAACCATCCAGCTCATTCTCATCTTAAATCGGTGACGGATGTTGCCCGGCAGACCGCAGACAGATTGAAGGATGATGTCTGGGTCATCAAACCAGGATCGGACACTCTGGAAAATCTTGTGCTGCGGATGAAGGATTCAACTCAAACGGTGATCGGACATATTGAGTACACCCTGCATGTCAATACGAACGGAACATCGCTGCAGGTGCCGCCGGAATTCCGGCGGAATATCCTCTTCATCTATAAAGAAGTCCTTCACAACATCGTCAAGCATTCGCATGCCGATTCCGTCCGCATTTCTTTTGTGCTTGAAGGCGGACTGTTCATCCTCGACGTACGCGACAATGGAACGGGTTTTGATATTCAGGATGCGCCGAAAGGAAACGGCCTGCTCAATCTGAAACGGCGTGCTGAGGCGGTAAAAGGGGATCTGACGATCGAGACCGGGGCAAATATGGGCACGCATGTTCTCCTGAAAACAAAAATACCGTGAATGCGGTATTGAATACCATCCGAAAGATATCTACGATAATCCCAACAGCAATACCGGAAAGAGTGAAGATGAAGGCGGAGAAGACAGAGGCGATTGCCATATGGATGGTCGAGGACGACGCCCTCTTCCGGGAGGGTATCCGGACGCTTGTTGAACGCACGCCAGGTTTTTTTTGCGAACGGGCCTTTTCCAATTGCGAGGATGCGCTCAACGATCTTCGCACCGATGACGCTCCGCGCATTCTGCTGACGGATCTTGGGCTTCCCGGTATGAGCGGCATAGAAGGAATGCGCAAAGTGAAGGAACTCTCGCCGGCGACCGAAGTGCTGGTGCTGACGATCTACGACGACGATGAGAGAGTCTTTGAAGCGATCTGCGCCGGGGCGTCAGGATATCTGCTGAAGAACTCTTCCGGAGAGGAAATTGTCAGCGCACTGAGCCAGCTTGTCCAGGGCGGCGCGCCGATGAATGCCCAGGTTGCCCGGCGAGTACTGGATTTGTTTTCGCGAATGGGAGGGCCCAAAGGGCACTACGATCTTTCGCCGAGGGAAAAGCAAGTGCTGCATCTGCTGGTGCAGGGCCTTTCCAAAAAACAGATCGCGGACAAGCTGATTGTCAGCTTCTACACTATAGACACTCACCTCAAAAACATCTACGAAAAATTGCATGAGCATACCCGTTCGGGTGTGGTTGCGAAAGCGCTTCGGGAGCGGCTCATTTGATGTGAAGCAGTTCATACAGATATGCCGGCAGATTTTCCCTTCATTCGAATTTCATTCCTCTTCCATCGAGACATACAAAATACCGTGTACACGGTATTGTTCTAAATGAAGAACGTACCTACTTTTATGCCGAAAACAAATTGTCCAATACGATAGATAGTCCATCCTAGAAATTGAGAAGTCACTCCATCGCTGTTTGCACCGAACAACAAGCAGGGAGGTCTGCAATGCGAACGAATCTGCAATTTCTATTTGTGACATTCCTCACGGCTCTGATCTTTGTCACGCTTTCTTCAATCGCGCAGGAACAAGCAACGCCTGGCCGTCTCAGGGAGGAACAGCTGTCGAGAGGCGGAAGTTTTTTAAAAAAGGGGGAATCCTCTTTCCGGATTATTCCAAAACATCCCGGCCTTTGTTCAACCGCCGATTGGCGCAGCGCGATCGATTCAACATGGGGTCAGGGTGCCTCGACGGCGGTAAAACTGCAGCTCTTCGACAGCTTCTGGCAAAAGGTAGAAGACTACTACGGCGGCTTTTTTAATCTGCCTCTTAAATGGGATTCGCTCCGCACTCTTTATCGGCCTGAAATACAGGCAGGCGTCAGCAAAGGACGATTCGCGGCCATCATGTCCTACATGTCTCTGGCCCTTCAGGAGCCACATACATGGACATTAGACTGGACTATCGATGACCCGATTACGGGTGCCGGCGGAATTTTGACATACAGGGCCGGCGTGCCGCTGTTCATGATCGGCCAATGGCAGTGGAATTATTTCGGCGCTGGATTGTCTCCGATGCCGGACAGTTCGCTCTTTGTCTATGATGTGATTTCCAGACATCCGCTGGAATTGAAGCGGGGAGACATCATCCTTGGATACAATGGCGTGCCATGGAAAAAACTGTATCGCGATATCATTGCGGCCCAGATTCCCGTCAGCACATGGTCACCGTACTGGGCGGCGAGCGACAGAGGAATGACCTACACACTCCTGACATCAGCCGGAATCAATTGGGGACTTTTCGACGTGATAGACATCGTTCGATATGCCACCGGAGATACGGTGCATCTTCCGACGAGCCTTCTGGCAAATCTTGATAGAAAAAAACTCTTTGTGGCTGATCAGCTTCCGGTAAGCGGAGTACCAATGCCGAACATGACGGTTGGTGACACGCTGGCAAGCTACGGTATTATCAGCGGCACTTCCATCGGATATATCTATGTGTACGACTGGTCCGCCGCTGCCGGAGCAAAATTCGCCAAAGCGATAACGGCACTCACAAAAACAACAAAAACATCCGGGATCATTATTGATTTTCGTCATAATGAAGGAGGAAATCCCTATTACGCGAATAGTGCGTTTGCCAATCTCTTTAATTTTGATCCAACGTCCAATATGTGCTTCTCCATTCGGAACGATCTGCTTAATCATTTTGGAGTAACACTTACACCCGTTGTTGCGTCTGATGGTCTTCTATTTACCCCCGGAACGACGATGTATGATCGGCCGATAGCAGTCTTGACGGGACCGGGCTGCTGGAGCGCCGGTGACTATGATGTCTTTCGATTGCGGTTCCATCCTATGGTGCGCATGTTCGGTATGCCAACAAACGGCGCCTATATTGGCGGTGGTGGAATTAGCGGGGACCTGGGTGGTGGAGCGCTTTGGTCAGGCGATTGGCCGTACTTTATTCCGAAGGGTTCGGTGTATTCGTACTACAATAATGAGCGCCAACTGATTCACAAACCATTTGCCGTCGATGAAGAAGTGTGGCTGACCCGCGATGGCGCTGCAAAGGGCGAAGACGATGTGGTGAAGCGTGCGGTGCAATGGATGACAACTCTTGCGTACGCTCACGACGTCGTTGTTCCTCTCATCGTGCGGATCGGCGGCATAACAATTACCGCAATGATGGAAAATCCCCTGAAACATCAGGTCTTAATGACTGCAATTATTACAGACGCATCGGGCAAGCGGACAGACAGCATTGCTTTTGCTGATGACGGCCTGCATGGTGATGGAGCGGCAGGAGACGGAGTGTGGGGCGCATACGCACTGCCGCGTACCACGGCGGGAAAATACTATGTCAGCGTACGGGTGGACGATCTTACGCAGGGAACATTTCACACACTTTCAAAAGTCCAAAATTTTACAGCATTAACAAGTGCTTCATTTTTTGATAAAGGTATCCTGCTTGTCAATGGCGTTGATTGGACACAATATGAAACAGAAATTACCAGTGCATATCAGGAGAAAATATTTTCCGGTCAATATCCAGTAACCTTCTGGGATTGTTTTGCAGCTGGACCTGCAAACGGCTATCCTTCGGCACTTCCCGCCCCGATCGGCCATGGCGCAATTCCGGCCGATGCATTGACAAAATACTCTACCGTAATATGGCTGGGCAATTACTATCCGGCCGACGGTGATCTGGGAGCATGGCTGAACACTCCCATACTTTCTTATCTGCAGTCCGGCGGCAATCTTATCTTGCTGACGAAAAACGGCTCCGCCTTCATCGATACAACATTGAGGAATTATCTGGGAATAACATGGGCGGAATTGAATGCAACGCTTACGAATAGCTCCTCACTTATGACCGGCCTGGTATCGTTACGCACCCTGGGCACACAAAACCTTGCCGATATTTTTGCCACGACACCTGCAACAAATGAATCGCAAGTACTCTTTACCAGTGTGAGCAGTGCATTCGGCACGCGTGCAATCGGCATGTGGAGAAAGCCGGCGGGCGGAGGGAGCGGCAGATCAACAGGAGGACAGTTCATCTACATTGCGGGACGGCCCTATCGATGGAATCATACAGATCTGCAGGCTGCCATGGAATTCATACTGAAGAATTATACCAGCGAAGTGCTCTCCACCGGGCGGGATAATTTCTCAGCCGTTCCGACGGAATTCAGCCTTACACAGAACTATCCGAATCCGTTCAATCCGACGACGACGATACAATATCAAATACCAACAGCATCATTCGTCACGCTGAAAATATTTGATGTGCTTGGACGCGAAGCGGCAGTGCTGGTGAATGCTAAAAAAGAAGCGGGATATTATTCCGTGCAATGGAATGCAGCGCGGTATTCGAGCGGCATTTATTTCTGCGCGATTCAGGCAGGAGAGTATCGGAACATAAAGAAGATGATCCTGATGAAGTAGGTCGGAATAGAGGAGCCCCGACCGGAAAAACGGCGGGGCTTTTTCATTTCATTCAATGAGCAGCAGATACTACGTCTCACTCCTCAGGCACATAATCCAGGGGCAGCATATCCGCAAGCCGCGGCCAAGTCCAATAGCCGTACACAGTTGTCGGCATACTTTCCTTCACCAGGCCATAGGAGTTGAACCTGATCGCCTCATGATTCAATTGCAGCCACGATACCGGAGAGTTCGTTTCTTGTTTTCGCAGCACGTCGATCGCTTGGTCTAAAATCCTGCACGTATATTCGACTTCCAGCACTCCTTCATAGTGCAAAACTTTGTCTTCGTTGGAATTTTTGGCAGAGAGAATGAGGTCGATAGTCTCCGGGGTCAGGACCGTCCGGTTGATCGGCGTGTTGTGGATATTGGGTTCAGGCATCAGATTGATTAAGAAACCATCTTCCCTCCAGCTTCCCTTGAACAGTGCTGTCAGAAAATGGCGAAGTGAACCTTCGAATGCCGTTCGCCGGTTCTTCTTCCACTGATCGCGCCTTTCCGGTGTGTATGGATCGAGCGGAGAGTACTTTGGAGATCCGTCATGCACCAGGGAATAGCCTCTGCCGGTCACCCCTCCAAATGCCACCGCCGCGGGTTTCGTTCTGAAAACGCGCAGGAGAAACATGATGCGGTATCCGAGCGCTTCGTTGTCGATGATGAGGGGTGCACGCGCTGTGGCGCTGAAGATATCACCCTCTTCGTTGAAATCGAGCACCTCGGGATTGATAATTTTACATTCCTTCGCGTTCGGAGAACTCCCAAGGAACAGTTTCCGGAACCGCTCCAGTTGTTTCCGCCACCGTTCCGGCACTGCCGCAGAGACAACGACCTCCTGGAAGGGAATGATGATAGGCTTCAGTCTGATCTTGAAAGGAATGGCTGCAGACGAAAGGGACACTCTGACATTGTACACGTCGTACCCAAGACATGAGGCCACGATGTGGTATGCCCCCTCGGGAATGTTCGAAATCTCGAACGTGCCGTCCGGGCCGGTGTTGCTCCCGAGTGTTGTTTCCGCGAGAAATACATTTACGTTTTCGAGAGGGGCTTCAGTGGAATCGTCCAGAACTGATCCGGTAATAACGGCAAGACGCTGCGATTGAGATGGCGATGTCGCAGCAGATATCAGGATCAATGGTATCAATATGAAGAACTGGCGCAGCATGAGAATGATGGAAGTCCTTGAATTCTTGCGGCAAAGCGGCACAAGATTCCGCGGGCATGAAGGAGAGGCAGTCCGCTAGTAGTTCTTCACGGGTTATGCTCTCCTGACTCCCGGTCGATTCGCTAATGGCGGGGCGGGTACTCGTTCATGAACATTGTCGCATCTGGATAGTTACTGATATTGAGGGAACGCAATAATAGTTCCCCTTGAAATGCCGCCAACCAAACGTCGACGTACACGTTCTCCCGTTTTCCACCGAACGTGAAGCTCAGTCTGCCGGTTCCCGGACGTCCGAGCCAGCTGAATTCAACAGAGTCTTTGTTGGAAAAAAAATCCCGCAAGAGTGTCACCGCCTTTGTTCGTGACACATTTATATAGAGAGAATCTTCCAATCTCATCGTCAGATCGAAAGGAAGAAGATCCTCGATCGAGGTCGGCGATGCAGCCCGTAGAGCATGTTCTATCCGGTCAAGGGCGACCTCGACGTTTTTCGGCAATCCCGGTTGTGCGGCGAGCGATACTGGAAGAAGGAGCATCAGTGTAAAAAGAGAAATTGTCTTCATTGTGAACCGCCTTGTTGGAATAAGAAAAGCCCCTGTCATTCCGCTAGCCGGAAATCCAGAGGCTCTTCACAATTCCTTCTTCACAACCTCGTCCTCTCCGGACTCGGTCCATATGGTGGCAGAATGGTACATAAGTTTGCAGAAAAAGTCAATGTGCTGCGAGTACCACTCCGGCAAATTGCGAAGAAACGCTGCCATTCATCCCGAAATCCCGGCTTGACATTCGCATCAAATAGTAGGAACTTTACGCATTCACATTGACCACAGCCGTCATCACCGGAGAACTCCTCTGTGCTGGCAAAACCAATGACGAACATATCGGAGCCTCTGTTAGCGAAAGCTGGCAGGGGCTTTACTATTTTTCTTAATCGGTGATTGGTTGAAATTAAAAGATATAGAAACGCAGTAATGCGTTTTCATAGATAGTCCCAAGAAATGGTCATAAGACGAAGGGGACCGTCGCCGGAGCCGTTCTCGAGTTCAGCAATTGGGAATTGATTGCAGAAGTGGATCCATCTATGGACAATCGAACCAAAGACAAACCACAACATCGATTTTTGTTCTTCTCTGATCGGAAATTTTCCGCGGCATTGATTGGATGCGGAGCAATTCTTCTTTCAGTAGTTATCTATTCCTGTTCACTTGAAGAATGGGCAGCCTCCTCCAAAAAAACGCCGGAATCTGTTGTTGTTATCTCAACAAGTTCGGTAGAGCAGGCGAAATCTCCCACGGTGGAGCAGATCAATTACGACAAAGGGCTGATCGATCAAACGATGCGCGCAGCAACGTTTGAGTTCAGCAACCGGCTAATGTACCGTGACCCGGCGGCATGGACAGGAAGAATTGTGGCGATCATCGGAGGATATCCGGGCACGGGTCCCCGATCGAAAGAGTTCGTTCAAAATGAGAACCAGTTTTTTCTCCGCGGCGACTACAACGGAGGACCCATTCGGGTTCTTGTGAATCTCGACCATCCGCTGCCTCGTCGGGAAGTATTTGGCGGTAGCTCTCCTTTGCTTTCTTACGGGCAGACACTCTTTGTGTTTGGGAAGCTTTCAACGCTGAAAAACGTGATGGATGACGACGGTAATACGCGTGCAATCATACAAATGGACTGTATTCTGATTTTTGACGGCGATGATTTCAAGTTCCAGCGTCCCCTGTGGGTTACCGCCAGGTATGAACAACTGCCGGATGGAACCGTGACGACTGATACGCTGATCTATGAATTCGACAAGCCGAAGTGATCTGCCTGGCTGCGGCAATATACTGATACAAGAGAGCCTGCTGATGAAGAGAGGGAACCGGAAATATTCTGCAGCAGCCATGCCATGCCTGTTCTCTCTTGTTGCGCTGTCGATTGTTGCCTGTGCATCCGGAGGGTGGGATCCGGCTGCGAATAGAGCTCCGGCACCTGTGACGGTGCTGGCCGCAGATACGACGTGGTTTGCCGGCATTCCCGATGAAAGGATATATGATCGCGAATTGATCAGCGGGACACTCAAAGCGTCCACCTATAAATTCAGCAACCGTCTGATGTATCGTGATACCGCAGGATGGAAGGGAAGGATCGTAGAGATCTTCGGCTTCTTTCCAGGAACATCCCCCCGCGCTCAGGAATTCGCAACGGGGAACAATGAGTTCTATCTTAGCGGCGGCTATGACGGTGCACCGACACGAGCGGTCGTGAAAATCGATCATCCATTGCCTCAGCGGAGGGTGTTCGGCCAGGGAGTGCCGTACTTTTCGTCCGGTAACGGCATGCGGGTGTTCGGCCGGATTCTCGGCTTGAAGCACATGATAGACGATTCCGGACTCATCCGCGGGATTATTGAGCTTGAATGTTTGATGATCTATGCTCCAGGAGATTACTACCGCCGTAATCCGTTGTGGGTCACCGGAAAATATGAACTGCTGCCTGATGGGAATGTAACCACCGACACGCTGATCTATGAATTTGACAAGTCGAAATGAAGCGGAGGAAAAAGAAGATCGGATTGTTGGGGATAGTAAAACAGCACGAAAATAGAATTGGAAACCATCGCCTATGATCGGTCAGACAATATCCCACTACAAGATCCTCGAAAAACTCGGCGAAGGCGGGATGGGCGTCGTTTACAAAGCCCACGACACCGAGCTCGATCGGGACGTCGCTCTCAAGTTCCTCTCACGCCACCTGGTCGCAGATGACTCGGACAAGAAACGATTCATCCAAGAAGCAAAGTCGGCGGCGATTCTCAACCATCCCAATATTTGTACCATCCACGGCATCGAAGAGGCAAGCGATCCCGTCACGGGTGAGAGTCAGACATTCATTGTCATGGAATATGTGGACGGGAAAACGCTCAAAGATGTTCAGGCGACCCTAAGTCATAAACAATCTCTAGCGATTGCCGAACAAATTGCAAAAGGCCTGAGTGCTGCACACGAGCATGGCGTCGTCCATCGCGACATCAAGCCGGAGAACATCATGGTCCGCAGGGATGGCATTGTCGTGATCATGGATTTCGGACTGGCCAGACTGCGGGGCGGATCGAAGTTTACACAGGCAGGATCAACATCCGGCACTGCTGGCTATATGGCACCGGAGCAGGTGCTGGGGCAGGACTGTGATCATCGCGCGGATATATTT
>JAPLFO010000122.1:10443-13257 GCA_026390635.1 Ignavibacteriales bacterium | reverse complement strand
CTTCAAAATGGTAGAATTGAAAAATAAACTAACCATTTTATCGGTGTTGGATTTCAAATCGGCGAAAATTATTTTCGTCTCAACTTATTAATTTCAAAGAACTTACAACAATATCACGCTTGCTTAACCGGACACCACTGAGTGATCTTGGTGTCTTCGTGATTTTATGGCAGAACTTTTCGGCCAGAGTACCAGGCACTGTGCTTTCTGACTGCGCGGTGCTTAGCGGTACACATCAGCCTGGATGCCAAGGATTGTTGATGCAAGCGACAAACGCTGAACGACGTCGCCCGGGAAAATCAAATGATGGTTGCCGAGCGGATTCCTTCTTAAACAGTCGACGGCGCTTTCCGGCAGAGGTACTTCAATCTGTGTGCGGCACGCATTCTCGTGGTGCGGTCGTCCGGTGACATTGCCGCAGGAGATAAATGCGCGGGTAAGATCATTCTTCAAACGAAAAACCGTGACGAAGTCTGTGGCGTATTCACCACGGATGGAAGTCCCCGCACCGGTTTCGAAGTGGGTCGTGATTTCCTTCCGCGTGAGTTGAGTCGGAGCGATCGTGCAATGGGAAAAGAGGCAGGACTGTGTATCGATCTTGTTGATGTTCGCCATCCATGGAACGATTCCGGTAATCTCTTTCCCGAGCATCATTCCAGCAGCACTGGCAATGTCGCCTTCACACCCTGCGGGGAATCCTGCGGCGTTGAAAGACGCAAGTGGAAGGCATGCCGTGACGCTGTTCTTTTGTACAAGAGAAAAACACTCAACCGTCACCGCATCAAAAGACTTTTCTTTTATGACAGAATGGAGCAATGTTGCAACACGCGCGGTATCCGTCAGATCAATAGCGGCAACAGGAGCAAATTCCGAAAGTAATCCAGGGTCGGGAGTTTTTGTGGAGTAATGGGGAAGTTTCTCCCAGGGAATTTTCTCCAATTGAATGCCAAGCACACCGCGCAAAGTGCCGACAGGAATCGTTGACGAGACAAGCCATTCGGATACTTCGCCAATCAACCCAAGCCTTTTCCCCCGCAGGCGCTGCAAGCCCGCAATAACATGATGGAGATCCATCAGCTGTTCGGGCGTGCGCGGATCGTCTTCATCCAAGAGGAGGGCCGGCCGGCCGAGATTGCGCAGGTAGGCCATCACTTCGACGGCGGAAGCGAGAGCATTATCCCGTTGTGAGCCGATGAGGCAGACAAATTTGTCCTGCGCCAGGCACTCAATTGCCGCCCGTTCCGATCCTCCCGTCAGGAAAAAAAGGACATCCGGCGATTCCTGCACCAGAGAAACAAATTTCGGACCGATCAACTGATAGAGACGATCAGTACCGGATTCAACAATGGACGCCGGAGCACCCCGGTAGGCGAGAAATTTGAAGTTCATTTGGACTCAGGTGACGATTTTAGACCGGACAGCTCTGAATTGTTATAGAGGGCCATGGCAAACGGGAGGATCCCTCGGGACCCTGAAAAACATGCAAGAGAAAAGCGCTACCGTGTTTTCGTTCCTGTGGTGGAGGTTGGCTGTGACGGCTGCTTCGGCCATTGGATGAAATACCTCATCTGCGATTTAAAGACCGCCTGATTGAGTCCCTCGGATTCCATTACAATGGTGAAGTTTTTCTGTCCCGGATTTCCCTTTGTCGTCAGCGAATCGACGATCTGTGCCGTTATTTGAGGAGACGTGGATGCACGGGACGCTTCAATCACTCCGGAATCTGCGATACCGAGCAGAAGAAGAATGGTGCTGCCATCCGGCCCGGCTGCTTTGGCGACCAGGGCAAAATCCTTTTCGTAATTTCCGCCTTTGATATCCGATGGAATAAAAGCATGGGCAGAATCTCCGGTGCCGGCCCCGATCCGCAGGCTCGCCGGAGAAAGGGAATACTCAAGATTGAAAATGTGCAGAAATTTCCGGAGTGCATAAATCGTTTTGATCGAGCCGATGAAAACGAGATTATGCGTCTTCATGTCTTCGACTGAAAACTGCGAGGCGAGCTTCAGTGAATATCCCTGAGGAGCGTGCTCGAGAATCGGGATGATTTCTGCCAGTCCCCATGAAGCGCTCGGCCGAAGAAATGTGAGGTCGCTGGGGACATATTTTTTGGAAAATTCCGGATCGCTCGATATTGTCTGACGGTATTCTTCGGGAGAGTTGATCTTCATATTCCGCACGAAGTTGCCGGGATCTTTTTTCTGAGACCGTTCATACAGAAAAAAGTAGTCGCCGAGAACGACGAGTATCGGGCGGCTGTTCGGCTGCAGGAAATCCGACCAGACCGGATTTTTCGAGAAGTCTTTCGGAGCATTACTCTGTTTCAGCCAGAATGCCAGGCCGGCGGCGGCAATGGCGATGAGTACGGCTGCAACGGCGATAAATCTATAGAGACCTTCTCTCGTTTTTTCCGGAGTCGGTGGAAGTTCGATCGCTTCGACAAACTCGACATGGTACCGCCCTTTGGGTATGTCGAGGCGGTATGCTGCCGGCTTCTCCAGCGTCAGGTAGTAATGCTCAATTTTCTTCCGGAGATTATTCAGATAGACGCGGACGGTGGGATCTTCTTTGGGATCGAATGAAGATTCACGTTCAAAGAACTGCAGTCCGATGGTCATTTCCTTGGGGGAACGTCCTGCAATCGTCTCTTCGACCAGAAAACGCAACAGATCCTGAAATCGCTTTGAGCCTTTGAATTCAGGGCTCCGCAGAATTTCCTCGAGAATCCTCAGTTTTTCAGCATTTTCAAGCATAGAGAATGTCGTCGGCACGCAGATTATGGCTCATCATGCCAAAATTTACCTGTTAATTAAC
>JAPLFO010000122.1:0-10389 GCA_026390635.1 Ignavibacteriales bacterium | reverse complement strand
TTTTTATCTTGTTTGTTGTGCGTGTTTGCGCTACAATGGGACATTGCAAAAGGCCATTTTCGGAGGAAAGATAATGCGGAAGCTTTTGGGATTTTTATTCCTCGTGCTTGTCGGGGCGCAAGCGTTGCTGGCGGCAGGCGGAAAGCTGACAGGGTTTGTACGCAACGGCAGCAATCAGGAAGCCCTTGTTGGGGTGACCGTTGTGATCAACGGAACAAAACTTGGCGCCTTGACCGATGTCAATGGCGAATTTCTCGTCCTCAATATTCCGCCCGGCGTTTACAATGTCACCGCGTCACTTGTTGGGTATACCAAGGTCACCAAGACCGATGTCCGCCTGCGTCAGGACCAAACCACGTCGCTGAACTTCGCACTGACGGAAGAAGTCATTCAAACACAGGGGATTGTCGTCACCGCCGAAAAACCGAAAGTTGAACTTGATCTTACTGCCAGCAAAGAGAGCATCTCGGGCGATGACATCGCCAATGGATGGGGGAAAGAGCTGAAGGACCTTGTCTCTGATATTTCTGTTGCCAATATCAATGGTGGTATTCGCGGCAGCTTTGGAGGAGACGTTGCCTATCGGATGGACGGTCTCGATCTGCGGGATGCCGGGTCGAACACCAATTTCTCGTCCGTCAATCTCTCCACAATTCAGGATGTGGAAATTCTTACCGGCGGATGGAATGCCGAATATGGCCAGGCCAATGGATCGATCGTCAATATCGTGACGCGCAAAGCGAGTGACCGACTTCACGCAATCGCTTCGTATAAGCTGCGGCCTCAGGGACAGTATCACTGGGGTAGGAATGTGTACGCAAACGATGACGTGTTCCATACGTTGATGACAACGAGAGACTATTGGGATCCGGCAAAAACATGGCGTACTCCGTGGATGGATCCGAATGAAAGCCAGAAGGGAAATCCAGTCCCCAAGGCGTTTGCCGACGCATTTGGAAAAGACCCCAGTTTTAGAGCAGCACCGGATACGGCACAAGCGATGGCCGATTGGTGGAGGAAATTTGTAAATGATAATGGCAGGTTCCGGCAATTTGACTATGCAAAACGCATGGAGTGGGAACAGGAAGTGACATTGTATGGCCCACTGCTCCCGACGCTGGGATTTCTGATATCCGGGAGATATAAGGAGGGTGCTCCCATCTATCCCTCGGCATACAAATACAATCCCGACATGACGTTTCAGGGATCGTTGGAATGGACCCCTTCCAGCGCTACCAATGTTACGGTGAATGGATTGTTCACCAAATTCATTAACTCCGGAGACCCCCGGACGAACTATCAATCCACAGAAACCAACGTGAATGATATCGCCAGCCAGGCATTGCCTTATATCAGCGACCCGTACGACAGATTTAAGTATTGGATGTATGGCCCTTCGACCAACGGCAGCAGTGCAGGTAATGCGGGGAATACAACCATCCGCCCTCCGGAACATGCACAAATGTTGAATCTTCAGGCAAAGATGACGCATCTGTTCAGTGAAACAACATTTCTGGATGTCGCATTGCAGCATGGACAAATGAAGTACAATCTTGATTTCCGTGATATTGCACAGACTGCGAACTTCAGCAGCTTCGGATTGCCGTCACCGAGCGATTCGCTCTATTCGTACGGGTACCTTCTTCCGGCGTTCGGACAGTATCCGACGTCGCTCATTTATGATAACACGCGATGGGGCATTGCGGGCGATGTATGGCGAAGTCAAACAACAACAAAAAGCTACAGCGTCAAAGCCGATCTGACGAGCCAGATATTAAAGAGTCATCTGATGAAGAGCGGAGTGATCTTCTCTCTCTATAGAATAAATTCGTTCACCCATGAAGGGAACAATCTCAAAGGTCAAACACCATATATTCAGGTGAATGACATTGTTCAGATTGACAATACGCCCTATGAAGGTGCCTTCTACCTCCAGGACAAGGTGGAGGTCGGTGGCATGGTGCTGAATGCCGGAGTGCGGCTCGATTTCTTCAATGCCAACAAGAACGTGTCTGCCAACTTCTATGATCCGTTGATGATCTCAAAGTATACCCTCGGGAATCCAGGGCAAACCGGATATGCAGGATATGATCCTGCCGGATCCGGTGAAGGGTATTCGAAGACCCCGACGCAATATGCATTTTCTCCTCGCATTGGTATCTCGCATCCGATCACGGAAACGACCGTCCTGCACTTTATGTTCGGCATCTTCAATCAACGGCCGTCGTGGGTAAAAATTCTTGCCAATCCGACGGTATGGACGGACAACAGAAAGATCACCAACTACGCGCTTGGAATCAGTCTCGACAGTCTCTATAGCAAATATGGCGGACTTACTCCGGACTTTAATGTGCCGGATTCCTTGCTGGTGACATATCGCTATTACGGACCGAAGACGGGCAACCCTGCCCTTCAATTTGAAAAAGTGTCGCAATATGAAGTGGGGCTGCAACAGAACATCGCCGAGATTATGTCGCTCGACGTTACGATGTACTATAAAGAGGGAACGAATCTGACGAACCTCGGAATTGATGCTGGTCCCGGTATGTCCAACTCCACCTCGTCCGGGAGTGGAGTGGAGACGCGGCTGTACGGCGAACCAACGACATTCGCAAATTCCGACAATAGGATCCCCGGATCATATATTGGCAATTTTACATCGTCTGTCAATGGCGCCTGGGCGAACGTGCGCGGTATTGAGATTAACCTGAAGTCGCAAATGCGATGGGTCAATTTCGATCTCGGCTATACGTTATCGTACCTGGCAACGGGCAGATACTATGATAGTAAACTATATACTGTCTCTATTATAGATGGAAAACAAATAGCGGAGAATACGTTTTCGGGACCCAACAACAGTGACAACGGAGGCACGGGAGTGGACGACGCCATTTGGAATCCGCATAATAGTGCGCTGCTCAAACTCTCGATTCTCACTCCTCCGGATTTTGGACCAACGCTTGGAGGCGTCAACCTTTTCGGCGACTGGAGTCTTGGCACGTCAACGCGCTGGGCGCAAGGTGCGGTCTTTACCTGGTACGCTTCCGACTACACAGGTGTGAAAATGCCCAACAACCAACGATGGAAAGATCGCTGGAACACAAATTTGAATTTGAGCAAGAGCATCCCGCTTGGCAATGGAGCGAAGATGAAACTCTATGTTCAAGTGACCAATTTGTTCGACGATCATTGGCTGCGGCTCTTTACCGGAAATGATTTGGATCAGTATATGACACTGGGAAAACTGCCGTATCAGCCCACCACAAAGGAACCGACAGAGTGGAATTGGTACACTAATAATCCGCGGCAAACCTATTTCGGCACAACAATCGAATTCTAAGTGTCAAGGGATACTATGACCACAGGAAATATGAGAGCCCGGGTATTGGCAGCATGCATTGTGCTGATGATGATCACTCCCCTCTGTTTTGAAACGGTCTCTGCTCAAACAGGAGGCAGTGTTGATCCAATGAAGTTGATGCGCGGAAAATATTGGATCAAATGTCTGCCGAACGGTGCGCTGGATCGTGAGACCACACCCAACCAGTGGGAGTCGCTCTATCCGGGAGATTTCAACGGGCAGGCAGAATCTGCCGGCGGTTGGGACAATACAGCCATTTACAATGGCGCAATTGTGGCCGGGCAGCCGACTGCATGGTTTTATCGTGCGGCCCAATTCAATAGTACCAACATTTATGCTGTGACGCCGACCACGGTTACGCAGAACTATGATCTTGTCAACACCGGTCGCGCTGAGGAATATCTGACCGGTAAGATCGGATCGTTCAAAACTGATGCAAGCGGAAATCGCCATATGGCCTATACGTTGGACGGGACGGTCCGGGTCTGGAGCCAGCCGGGATATGACGGTTTTATCATTATGGACTGCACACTCACGAATACAGATGATTCCACGTTCAACGATTTTTACTATGCGCGACTCGTTTCTCCCACCGGTCCGTACCGCCCTTCATCTTCCACTTCGGGATGGGACAAAGAATATGAGTGGGATGCCGTGTCAGGAGATTCGCTGGGTTTTATCTTTTATGACGGTACTTCGATGCCGCCGACTTCCGCAGCGCCGGCGTATTCAATTCCGCCGGGAGATTCTACCGGTGATGCCGGCGATCCGGGAAATATCGGCATTCAGGGATCACGCAATTTCAAGTTATACTCTCCCTATGTGTATGCCTATACATTTGATTATAGTTCACTGCCCCCGAACAAGAACGGCCAGAAGAAAATCTGGAGAAAAATCGTTTCCATCAGCAGCACGCCGGGTGACGTCAAAGAACTGATGCCGTCGCGGTACGATCAAATGGCAAACTACACGACGCTTGTCAATTTTATCACACAGGACGAACAGCCGCGCGTCAGTTGGAGAGCTGCCTATGATTCTATCCAGCGGGGCTATGCGGTGCCCGGCGCCGGAAGTTTGTGGGAGCGGAATCCGCGGTATCTCTATGCGATCGGTCCCTACACCATCGCACCCGGCCAAACTCTGAGATGGAGAGAAATATTCGCTTGCGGTCAAATGGACCGGAACATCTCGATGCTTGGAGGATATGAAGCGACACGCAGATACAAACGGGAAGGTATTGCAGACCTCATCAAGAATTGGCGCAATGCAGTTGCACTGATTAAGGGAAACTACTCACTGCCGGTGGCAAGTCTCCTCAAAGGCGCTATTCCACCGCCGACACCGTGCACGACTCCGCGAACACTTGATGCCGACTCGAGCGAGCTGAAAGTGATCCCGGCCGCCATCGTTCGAAACGGCAATAGAATCGGCGGCGTTCAATTGGCGTGGCGCGCTGTTCACATTGGCTATCTCGATCCCTTCACGCGCAAGGCGGATTTTGCCGCGTACAAAATCTATCGGTCCAACAACACATTTGAGGGGCCTTGGACACTGATCGACTCCGTGCCGGTGGCAAAAGCAGACAGCCTGGTCGTGCCGAATGATATGACCACCAGTTTCTATAAGCTGGTGAAATATTTCATTCCGGCACCCGCCAACACTCCCTATCGGTATTGTGTCACAAGCATCGATACCGGCAAAAATGAAAGCGCGATGGCTGGGTATACGTTTTATCCTGTTTCAGCAGAACCAAACCCGAGTAATAATCAAAGTGATGTCCGTGTGGTTCCGAATCCCTTTCGACAAGTCAGCGGCTTCCCCGATGTCGCAGACAATAAGCGTCTCGCTTTTGTAAACATTCCCGGTGAATGCACAATCCGGATCTATACACTGGCATTGGATCTGGTGAAAACACTGGAGCATGCAGGCGGCGGCGGTAATGAAACATGGGGATCCCAAGGCGGAAAAGACTACATGCTGACCGATTTTGCGCAAAACGGACAACCCGGCATCTATATCTACCACATCGAATCCCGCGTTCCTGGTCATGAAGGGGAAACGTCCGTCGGGAAATTTGCTGTTATCAAATAGAGACATGGATAGAGCGAATCTATGAAGAAGAAAAATAGAAGTCAGCGGGTGTGGAGAGAAGGGCTGATCGTGCTGATAGCGATGATCCTGTGTTCTCCCATCAGTCGTTCGCAAATCGGCAGCAATACAGTTGACTGGGGAGTGCAGCCTATGGACTTCAGCCGCGTCGGAACCGCCGGCTGGCAGTTCATGAAACTGCCGACGGATGCCCGCAGCGTTGCGCTTGGCGGCGTGCAGTCTGCACTCGGCTTCGGCAATGCAAATTCCTCGTTCAACAATCCTGCTTCCATTGCAGACGTGGCAGACATGGATATTCAATTCTCATCCATGAACTGGGTGGCCGACATTAAATACAGTACAATTGCGTTCGTGAAGAATTTTGGAGGGATAGGAACGGTCGGTGTCAATTGCGCCTATCTGAATTATGGAACAATGATGAGAACGCGCGTGGCCGAAGGATTTGATGCCTCTTCGGGAGCCAGCCTGGGAATTATTCCTCTTCTGGAAGGCCAGGGAACGTTTGGTGCGCATGACCTTGCGCTCGGCGTGTCATTTTCCCGCCAAATAACGAATGCACTACAGGTCGGCGGAACACTTCGATATCTGGAAGAACAGATCGATGATGCGAAGATGAAAACGTGGGCATTGGATATCGGCACAATGTATTGGACCGGTTTGGGAAGTTTGCGTATTTCCATGCTCGGCCGCAATTTCGGATCTGATGGAGAGTTTGAATCATACGCCGACCGCGTGGCCCAGCCTCCGGCAAAAGTTCGCCTGCCAATGCAGTTCATCCTCGGCACCGCCTACGACGTCTTGGAAACGAAAGGGACGGGCAGTCAACGGCTGACGATCGCGGCAGAATATGTGAAGCCGAACGATGGCCCCGATAAGTACCGAGTCGGTATGGAGTACTTTGCATTTTCGAATATCTATCTTCGCGGCGGATATAAATTCAACTACGACGAAGAATCCTTCACCTTTGGTTTCGGGGCAGAATACGGCGTTGCAGAGCCCTTTGTCATTAAGATGGACTATGCCTTTGCAAAGTTAGGCAGGTTCCAATCGGCGCAGATATTCACGGTCGGGATGAGTTTCTAAAATGAACGAATCGATCATAGTTGCTGTGTGCCGTAATGCGTTGTTGTGATTATTCGGTAAGTTCTCTGTGGCTGCGATCTTTTGCGATGAACAGTATATTAAACCAACTTAAATTCTCTCCACATTATAACGAGGTCCCCATGAAATGTATTTTCATGTTTCTTCTGACCGCACTGCTTCTGACTACACCGCAGGCGTCCGGACAATTGCTGCTGCAGGAAGATTTCCTTACGCCCACGACCGACATTACAACGACGACAGGATGGTCAACAGTCACCGGCGTCGGTTCAACTGTCGCGCCGCCGTATATTGTCGTGAATGCCGGCAGCGGACTTCAATATCCGAACTACATTGAATCCGGAACGGGAAATTCAGCCTACTGTGTCGGAACAGGTCAGGATGCGCAGGTTGCATTTACCAGCACCGCGCTTACGGGCAGCTACTATCTCGCCTTTATGGTAAAAATCGATTCCGTATCGAGCACCGGCGACTATTTCTGGATGGTGAGAAATTCCAGCAATCACAATCGCTGGCGCGGATGGGTCAAACGTTCTGCCGACGGCGAAGACTCCTGCTATTTTGGTGTGAGCAAGGGAACATCTGCCGGCGGAATTTATTCGACGAAAAAATTCA
This sequence comes from Ignavibacteriales bacterium, assembly GCA_026390635.1. Lineage (GTDB taxonomy): Bacteria > Bacteroidota > Ignavibacteria > UBA10030 > UBA8401 > JAPLFO01. The sequence continues at coordinate 3,203 of JAPLFO010000122.1, read as the reverse complement.
AGATGAGCGGCACGACTCATCTTCTTGTCGCCAAATATGATTTCAATACTGCCGGTGCCAACGATGCATTGATGACATTGTGGATTGATCCGCCGGCCTCGTCATTCGGGAAAGTAGAACCCACCAGCTCAGCCGTCGTCGGTCCCATTCAGGGAGATGTATCGACAGCTGATTTTATTGCCCCGGGAATGAATAGGCTTGCTCTGATTCAAAACACGGCAGGGGTTTCGCCGACGTTATGGATCGGAGGCATTCGGTTTGCGACAGACTGGAAAACAGTCCTGCCTCCGTCCCCGCTCTATTTTAATTTTTCGGGATCCGGAGATCCTGCAGATGTCAACAACTGGGGCGCAAATCTTGATGGAACCGGAGCTCATCCGTCCGATTTCGCGGCAGACAATCAGTGGTATCTGATGCGCAATCCTTCGCCGTCAATTCCCAGGAACATGCTGTTCAGCGGCGTATGGATCATCACAGGAACTGGCTCGAAGCTCATCGTTGGCTCAGGTGTGAACTTCCAAATCAGTGCTGCGGGTTACATGAATGGTACTGTCGATGTTTCTTCAGGCGCCTCGCTGACACTGCAAGCTGGTGATAATCTGCTCTGGCCGCAGTTCGGTACGAATGCCGGAACAGTGAATTTTGATAATGCAGCTGGTTTTACGCTTACTGGCAGTCAGGTGCTGCCGTCGGGTGCGGGAGACTATGTCCTCAAGACGGGTGATCTCAATGTTGGAAGCTTTACGCTCACAACGAAAGGCCGGCTCAATCCGAATGGAAGGAAGATCACCGGTACGGGCACATTTGTTTTAGACTCAGCAGGCACGCTCATTATCAATTCAGTCGATGGTATCAGCACGTCCGGCGCTACTGGCGATATCCAGACCGGCACCAGGATATATTCAAAGTATGGTTCATACCAGTATGCCGGATCGGCCAATCAAGTCACCGGAACCGGAATACCGGATACGGTGCTGAACCTGACTCTGAATATGGCAAACAGCAAACTGACGACCACGCTTTCAAAATCATTGGTTGCGACAAGCAATCTGAGCTTGACGTCGGGAAAATGTGTACTTGGCAACTATAATTTGAATTTCAACAATCCAGGCGGCTATTCAGATTCATCCTATGTTATCACAAACGGAACGGGAGCGCTTATCCGCCCGATTTCCAGCACGTCGGCAAAGACAATGCCTGTCGGCTCAGCGATTGAATTCCGCAAGATAGCACTTACATTTGAAACCACTCCGGCAACCATTCGGAACGTCGGCTTCCAGTTCGTTGCCGGCGATACTGCATCGGTCGGATTCCCGAAAGGAATAACGTACCGCTATAAGGGCGGCTACTGGAAGATCACCAGCGACACCGCGACAAATCCGACTTACAAACTGGATGTCACTGTGCCGCTGGGATTTGTGACAGACACGACATCGCTCCGCGTCTTGTGGCGTTCGGGGTCAACTTCAGCGTGGGATACAGTTGGCGGTGCAGGACTTTATCTGGCCGGCGTGCAAAGTCAAGCGGGTATCGACAAATTCGGTCAGTTCGCACTCGGTGTTGGTGCGGCTGCGCCTCCTCCTCCCCCGGGCAAACGGTATCAGAGCGAAGTCTTCTCATCGTATCAAATCCAAAGTTCCATTCAATATGGAACGGCAGACACGAAGCAGCTTCTGGATTTATACACCGGCACCGGCGACGTACTTACCAATCGTCCGCTGGTGGTGTTTGTGCCGGGTGGCGGCTTCAAAGGCGTGAATGCACCGGGTGGATTCAGTGATATCCTCTGCGGCGGTCTTGCAAAGAGCGGTTATGCAGTCGCCTATATCAAATACTACAGAACAAATTCTTCCATCCCGACTGACTCCGTACACTTTGAAACGATGCTGAAGGCACTGCAGGATGTGAAGGCCGCTGTGCGTTTCCTTCGAAAGAACGGCAAGGCGTACGGTATCGACACTTCGCAAATCTTTGTGACGGGCAGTTCTGCCGGATCGATCACTGCTTTGCATCTGGCATATCTGGATTCTTCAGAAGTTCCGAAGAATTATGTTAACTGGAGCAATATCGGCGGAACATTTGACGGACCGGATCGCGGGACGCCGGGAGTTTCATCGCGGATTTCCGCTGTCATCTCCAACTGGGGAGCCATCGGAGATACGGCATGGATGAAGAATTCAAAGATACCTGTCTATAATGTGCATGGAACAATCGATTCGACGGTCTTCTACGACGCAATTCCGGCGGATGGGCCGTTCAAATACTCCGGCAAATACGTCTATGCAGCTGCGCAGAAAAATGGCATCACCACCGGGCTGCGTGTTTTTTACAATACAGGCCACACCCTGGACAATAATGCAGCAAAACAGGACAGTGCCTACAAAGATGCGCGCGCATGGCTCTACGATGCTGTGAAGATCACCGGTGTTGAGGAGAAGGCGACGAGTTTGATTCCTTCTGAGTTTGCATTGCATCAGAACTATCCCAATCCCTTTAATCCCGCGACAACGATCATGTACGATCTGCCGAAGATTTCCAAAGTTTCGTTGATTGTCTACAACCTGTTGGGTCAGGAAGTCGCGAGACTGGTCGATAATATGCAGCAGGCAGGAACCTACAAGGTGACATTTGATGCGTCGCGATTGGCATCGGGCGTGTATTTCTACCGGCTCGTTACGCAGAACCAAACCGCGATCCGCAAAATGCTGATGCTGAAATAAGATCCGCTTTTCAGAGCAAGGCAGTCGTTCACGGGGCGTCTCTTCGAAGATGTGGAGGCGCCCTCTTTGCCGGAAGAAAATTCATATTGTCTTCCGAGGGAATCGGTTGTGAAAAAATTCAAGATCCTCATTCTCATGATGCTTGCGTTCTTTGTGAATGGCTCTCTGCGGGGGCAGGTGAGTCTTATTTCGTTCGCAGGGTATCAGCAGAATTTTGACGGTCTTTCAAACAGCGGCTCGATAGCTGCATGGAGTGAAAACACAACCGTTCCCGGCTGGTATGCCTATCATGGACGACAGACGTCCAGTTATTCGCCCGGCGCTCCGAAGAGTTACTTCGTTGATGATGGCTCATCGTCCACAGGTGGCGAAGGACTTCGCGGCTATGGATCACTGGTACCCGGCCAAACGAACCCGATGACTGACCGTGCACTCGGGGAACTCTCATCCGATAAAGATACGATCCAGTTCTCGTTTGCCGTT
>JAPLFO010000085.1:7490-13119 GCA_026390635.1 Ignavibacteriales bacterium | reverse complement strand
GTCACATTCGTCGTTATGGCACGCACGGCAACCAACGAACCGAACCGGCTCATCGCTGCCTCCATCGGCGTAGCGCAGGCAGCGGACGAATCCCAGTATGGATATCTGTCGGAACATCATCCTTTTGGAGAGACGGAAGAAAAAGCGGGAGAGTATGCGGAAGATCTCGCCGCTACGATGCTCGCAACGACGCTTGGCGTCGAATTCGATCCGAATCTTGCCTGGGACGAACGCGAGAAGCACTTTAAGATGAGTGGAAAAATTCTGAAGACCTTCAACGTCACTCAATCGGCGGAAGGCGACAAGGATGGCAAGTGGACGACAGTTGTTGCGACAGCTGTGCTGCTTCCCTGATTTCGCTCTTGCTGTAAATTTGACCCTCAGGAACTTCGGCTCTTGAGGGTTTTTTGTTTTTTGAACCAAAAGGGGGATGGCGGATACCGAGCGAGCGGAATCGAGGGACGGTTGGCATCCTGATTAGAATCGGATTTGGAGAGAGGCAACCCCGCCATCTTGAGTCGGCACTGCGATAGCGGTGACGTTGTCGCCTAAGATCGAATGGGTCAGCCGTAGCAGAGGTTCGCTGTAACAATTTACAAGAATAGCACTCCCCGCTCCTATCGCCATGCCGGCCAGTACATCGGTAGGATAGTGAAGCCCGAAATAGATCCTCCCATAGCCGACAAGCCCCGCCCAAGCGAATACCGGAACGATGACAATTGCCTTCGGATAGCGAAGAGAGAGCATCGTAGCCAGAGCGAAGGCACCCGTGGTGTGCCCGGACGGAAATGAATACGGATCTGTGGAATCGAGATGCTCCGTATGGACCCCGTCCAACTCGCTATATGGGCGCGGCCGTTTGACGACTGCCTTGATTGCACCCCGGAGGCCGTAGGCCAGCACTTCTGAGGCAGACAACAGAACTCCGGTTTCCAGCGTTTCCCTGTCCTTGAAAACGAACCCTTCCGCCAGAAAGCCAGTCGGAATGGCTATTGCGACCGGCCAGACACTGTTATCCACGGGACTGATGATGGATATTCCCAGGGACGATTGGGAGTTGTTAATACTTCGGAAAAGATGAAGATCGAAGGAATTTGGACCGCCTGCGAGAAGGCTATTGGGGATTGTAAGATAAAAGAAAGCCGCCACAGCCAGTAACCTGCATGAGCAAAAGGGCATGTGACGGCTCACAGCTTTATACTTTAAGCGGAACTGCCAGCCGGTAACGGCCATAGTCGGCCATGATGGTCTCTACATATTTGGCTACCATCTGGCCCTGACGGAAATACCCGTTTGAGGGATGGTTTACTCCCCAGACGTGGGAATGAAGCGATGCATACTTGATAGAAAGCAATGACAGCGAGTTCTTAATGGAGCTCCATTCGCGAGGATCGTCATTCATATAACTGGCCATCTTCTGGGCATCGGCCAAGCGACCAATCCCGGCACAATAGGCAACGAGCGTAAATCGGATCCTGTTTTCTTCCGAAAGGCCCATTCCACCCACTATTTTGTAGATCTTCGCCAGAAAATGGACACCTCCCTTGATGTCCATTTCGGGACTGTTGAAGGACTCGGATTCAAGCCCCAACTCCGCGGCCACCATGGATTGGGTGACTGGAAGCATTTGCATCAATCCCCTTGCTCCGCGTGCACTGACAACTTCCTCCTGAAACTGTGATTCTGACTTCACAACAGCGAGCACCAGACGCCAATCCAGTTTGTATTGCTCTGCGTATTTGACTACTGTTCTGCCATGCTGGTTGATAAACCGTTGCGACGCTCTATCAAGCGGTGAGATTTGAATTTCCTGACTCGTCCCGTAGTCTATTGCAAGATCCTTCCCGTGCACGCCACTTCCGAGATAATACACCATCCCGGGCAGCACAAGAAGGAGGTTGACGATAAACTTACTCATTATGATCCTTTTGGTAGTGAAAAAAAATGACCTAAATGCTGGAAAGACGATTTAGGTCTGGCATTAATCTAAGCAAAAGAAGTCTGAGAGTCAACTCAAAGACGTATCATGGAGCGCATTGGACGATCAAGTACTGCCCAAAATAGGCTATTGTGCCGCAAAAATGGTCACAGTGGCAGATTTTGCCTGAAAAAGATGATCTTCCGCTCGATAGCTGATGCCAATTGCGATTCGGCGGGCATCGAAAGTGCCTCGGTGAACACGGAGCAAAGCCGATGTGCCCCCTCGCATCACAGCGCACGCGTCGCTTGCCGTCACAGCCGAAACGTTGTTGAGGACTACTATTGGCTTGGGCGAAAACCGGTCATTTGCCACAGGGGCGGCACTTTTCATCCAGATTTCTAGGAAGGCTGACATACGGCAGTGGTGCCACGGCTTCGCCCGGCAACCGGAGCGGGAGTGGACTAAATACCTATCATCATTTTCCCGACATTCAACAGCGTCTGTACTTCCGCGTCGGACTGCCCTTCCGCATACAGCCGCACAATCGGCTCTGTCTGGGAAGTTCGAACTAGGAGCCATCGGGAGTCTCCGCACAGGTATTTCAATCCCGTCAGGGTCCCCAATTCCTCATATTTTCTGGTGCCGGCGATGGGAAGACCAACCACAAGAGCCGGAATATCCGCGGCCAGCCTTGGAAGAATCGTCGGGCGATCGGATGCAGTGTACGGACAGTCAATGCGGGCGTAGTGAAGAGTACCGTAGTCGTGTCGGATTTCTTCTACGATGTCGATCAACGGGCGCCGGCTCATGGCAAGCATTTCGGCGAACATTAGTCCGGAAAGGATGCCGTCGCGTTCGGGAATATGCATACCGTATCCGAATCCGCCGCTCTCCTCGCCGCCGAACATGCACTGATGCGCAAGCATCATTTCCGCAATGTATTTGAATCCGACATGAACATCATACACCTTCTCGTGCCATCGCTCTCCCATCAAACGAACTTTGTCCGTGACGGAAGCGGTCTTAATGATGGCTCCCTGCTGTTTCCGGTTGTGATGAAGATGATGGAGCAGGGCGAGAATTGTCTCTTGGGCATTCATCCAGGTTCCGTCAGCATAGACAATGCTGCACCGGTCAGCATCTCCATCTGTTGCAATGCCCAGAAGTGATTCTGTCACCCTGGTATTATAGAGGAGTGGTCCGAGATTTCGCTCGACCGGCTCCGGGGCACGTCCAAAAAACGTGGGTTCCGCTTCTCCGAAAATGGTCTGCGCACGCCAGCCGAGCGGTTCCAGAAATTCTTCCAGGGCCGGCGAACGGAGTCATTCGCAAATGCTGCCAGCACATCGATATCGACAATACGGCGCAGCGATTCAAAATAGGGAGAGAGAAAATCTGTGGAATGTATCGAGTCCCGCGCAACGGACAAAGCAGCCGGCGGCGGCTCTGAAGGCAAAAGCGACTCGACCGCCTTTGTCTGCTCGGTCATGTACGGCCCGCCGTACGGTCCCTTGAACTTGATACCGTTGTATTCCGGAGGATTGTGGCTTGCGGTGATCATTACTCCCGCATCGCAGGAAAAACGCCTCACCGCAAAAGACAGCACGGGAGTCGGAATCACTGAAGGACTCAGCAATACCGTCGCACCGCAGCCCGATAGGACTTCGGAGAACGCGTTTGCGAATGCCTGCGAGTTTTTGCGGCCGTCAAATCCGATAGCAACGATCGGTACGTTGTTCTTCAGCGAGCGATGGAGCGCAACGGCGACACGCCGAACATTCCGGTCGTTGAAGCCGTCATCCATCAATCCGCGCCAACCGTCGGTTCCAAAAGAAATTACGTCTGCCATCAGGACTGTAGTTCCATTTCCGTGATCGACGGTGGCGGCTCGTTCACAATGCTGACAGCTTCGAGATATTGTTCGATCGGCACGAATACTTTGACCGGGTATTTGAGGATAGTCCTGCCAATGGCCGTTTCAATGAAGCCACCCGCGATGAATCCAATTCCGTCGCTATTGCGCTGCGCAACGGTAATACCGGCATTTTCCAGTTTTCCGTTGACCAGACTTGCCTCGTAGAAGTCGGTGGATTCAAACGCCACCGCCCAACCTTCGGACACTTCGACTTTCTTGTGTGCACCGCACAAGATCCGGCCAGTCTTGGAGTTGATGCAATCCGGACACAGTGGATCTTTGCAGATTATGCAGATGCCCTCCGCCTGCGCCTCCGGATGCTTCGAACACGGAACAAATTCTTCCGTCAAAAGCGCACCGCAATGAGGACAATAGTCGCCGCCCGATTCAACATCTCCGCCGCATGACGGACATTCCTCCACAAGAACTTCTTCCTCCAACGGCAGTGTTTCCACAAGGTCAACATCGCAATCGTGGCATTTTTTCACTCCGTCAACATACTCCGCCTTGCATTCCGGACAGAATGGCATAGGACCTCCTCTTTAATAATTGCGGATGCTGGATGGAATCATACATTTCCGCTTTTCGACAAAACACCTCTCACTGATGCGTACGGCACAGATCTTACTGTTCCATTGTAGACCAGCGACTGTGATGCAATTACTCCTGCCGCTTCTCCTGTCGCCGCAGCGGTCGCCTGGATCCGCAGAGCCGCCTGCCCCTCGCGCGTCGATGAGATTGAACGGCCCGCCGTCAGGAGATTCTCAGTCTGCTGCACAAAAAGAGCGCGGGCGGGGACTTCATAGTAGTCGCCTTCGCGTAGATATTCCATCACGGACTTTTCATCTTTCTGTCCATGGATATCGACACCATAGTTACCGCGTGCCACAGCATCCGGAAACTTTGCCCCGGAGCGGATATCGCCGCCGGTCATCACATAATCACCTACCGCACGCCGGGTCTCTCTCACACCGACCTGAATCCCGGTTTCAATGAGATAGGAATGCTGGAACCCGGAACACTCGCTCTTCAAGAGTGCCACGACCTGCGTCACCTGCCGCCGCCCGCTAATCTCCGCGCGCGTCAGTTCCACCGACGACGAGCCATCGAGGCCGAGAATATTGGTTGTGTTGAATGCCCCTTCGCCGGATGCAGGCAACGACGTAAAAAAGAAATATTGGACGGCATCAGCCAGGGCGCCGCGCTGCTTTGCACGCTCAACAACCTCATGATATCCTGCCACCGATACAATCTGGCCGGGAACAAATTTCTTTGTGGACCAATCGAAAAACTGCCCGGGTCGGCGCGCAACATCCTGCACAACGTCTTCCATGACTATCCCTCCCACACGGAAGAACATGGTCAGTGCCTGCAACAATCCTGTTTTTTCATCCCCCTTTTTCCATGGGGCCTCTGCGAGAAACAATAGATCTCCGTCTCCGGTTGTATCGATGAAGACGGAAGCCGACAGCGTCCGGCCCGACACGCCGTTGTGTACTGAGACGGCCCGCAGTGTTTTTCCGCTTCGCAGCACGTCGGTGATCATGGTCTGGACAAGAATCGTCACGCCTGCATCCGCCAGGAGGTCAGCCGCAACGCGTCGAAAAGCAGTAGGACTGAATCCGTTCTCCACCATTCCTCCTGCTGCAATCATCCGGTCATTGAGTTCTGCAAAGATTCCGGCAACGAGCGGGCGGCGGGAGGTTCCGTCATCGATCCAATATTTCATGAATGGTGTCACCAGACCGGCGGTCGACGTCCCGCCGACAAAACCATCGCGCTCAATCAACAAA
>JAPLFO010000085.1:6596-7474 GCA_026390635.1 Ignavibacteriales bacterium | reverse complement strand
GTCGGCACCGCCGCGAGCAGCTGCGACAGCGGCACAGATACCGGACATCCCACCGCCGGCAACAATGATATCAAATTGATTTTTCACGACGTTATTTTCAGTGCTTCCACAAATCGTTTCGTAATAACGCGGGGCCGGGTAATGGCAGAACCGACCACAACCGCATGTGCTCCGCGCTTGATCGCGGTAATTGCGTCGCGGGGATCCCAGATGCGACCTTCAGCGATCACCGGCGTCTTCACGGTCATTACCAGACGCTCCACCAACGCAAAGTCGGGACCGTCACCGGCTGCTTCTTCGGTCATCGACGTATAGCCGGAAAGCGTCGATGCAACGATGTCTGCCCCTAACTCCGATGCTTCGACGCCTTCATCGAAACTCGACACGTCCGCCATCAACGGAACTGAATATTTTTCGCGTACGCGTTCAAAAAAAGCATAGCCGTCCAATCCGTTCGGGCGCATACGATACGTCACATCGAGAGCGACAATATCTGCACCGGCATCGATGATGGCGGTGACATCGGAAAAATCAGGTGTGATGAGCACCCATCCGTCGTCATAGACACCTTTCGTGATGCCGATAATCGGCAGGCGTGTCGCATTGCGTATTGCTTTGATGTTCTCGACGCCTTGTGCCCGGATAGCCACTGCCCCGCCCATCTCTGCAGCGCGGGCGAATGCCGCAAGGTATTCCGGCCTATTGAATGGATCGTCTCCTTCAGACTGACAGGACACAATGATGCCTTTGTGCAGCGCGGATATAACGTCTGTCATACACTCTTCTCCGTTACGATTTCGATGAGGCAGCGAGAAAACCGGCCCGTTCGCCGAGTATCATTCCTGCCTGTGAATTGTGAGCCGCCGGCATCAACTCTG
>JAPLFO010000085.1:0-6557 GCA_026390635.1 Ignavibacteriales bacterium | reverse complement strand
CAACTCTGTTGGAAGAATTTCACGGCCGGTGAGAAACATATTTTCGACGCTCTTCACTCGAATGCAGTTGTCATAGACTCCCTGATCAGCACGGGCTGCTGTCGGTATTTCTCCGATCTCCGGATGGCCCTGAATCCGACGGACAGTCGGCACTCCGATTTGAGCCGGCACCGCAAGGACCGACGCAAAACGGAACTCCTCTGCCTCGGCGCGGAGAAACTCTTCCGCATCGGCAACAAGCCGGGGACAGCGTACTTCAAGCGCAGAAATGGAATCCGGCGATAGTTCTCCGCTCCAGCTGATGTGAATGATACCTGCAATCACCTCACCGTCACGGATGCCGGGATCAAGATGACATGGACCGGGATATAGTTCGGGGTGACGACTGTGCCACTTCGCTGCCAATTGTTTTTTTCGATCCTCAGAAATACTTCCACCGTGGACATTCGCCATCACGAACCGGTAGGAAGCAGAGGATGGGATCGTGTCAAGCGGCAATCCGGACCATCCTCCAAGTATCGATTGCCCTGTCGCGTCGATGAACGCCGATGCAGAAATTCGAATTTTCCCTTCACGGCAATATGTTTCGAGAGACAGAATTGTATCACCATCTTTGTCGAGGCTGCAGCATTGAGAATGGAACAAGAGGTTCACGCCGTGGAGAAGGAGGGTTTCCTGAAGCACGTATTTCAGGATTTCAGGATCGACCGCATAGCAGTGTTCATAGTGCCGTAGACCATTCGCGGCAACCAAAGCCTCTATGATGTCACTGCCTGCCGCACCACAACCGGAAAGAGCCGATACGCCGGGGAAGAACCACGGCGTATGAAACGCCGCCGTCGTCAATCCACCAAGAAAACCATATTTCTCAACCAGTAAAACCCGTTTGCGATGCTTCGCGGCAGCGAGAGCTGCGCACACACCGGTAAGACCGCCGCCGACAACTGCGACATCGTATTTATGTTCTGAGTTTTTCAACGGATCATTCAAAAGCAATTCCCTCTTGCGATCAAGAAGATGTCTGTCGGCATACCGATCGTGGTTCGACTGCGCTCACTATGATGGCCGAGGTAAACGTCACCTCGGCTTCGCTCGGTGACCACCTAGCCACGCTCGACGTCCGTACTCGATGTCAGACATCTGCTACCGATATGTCAATTTCAGCGTAACTATTTTTTTTGGTGTCACCGGCAAACTGCAGTGTGCATCGCCGTCGAGTGGCAGCGTCTCCACGAGTTCTTCATTCATAGAAACGAGATCGACCCGTTGCAGCGGACGATGTGAATGTATCTCACCCTTGACCGTTCTGTTGGAAATGTTGAAGAATCGGACGATAGTTCCTGACTTATCCTCACTGCGTTTCACGGCACTGACAATCAACTCCTGCGGTTCGATCCGGAGGAAGCTCAGCGACTCTGCAAGAATCCCTTTGTTCGGCCCTTTGTTCGGATTGATGTTATGCAGCCGAAGATTGTTGACATAGCTGTGCGCTTCTCTCACTGCCGGCGCGTCGAGCCATGTGCCGCTGTATGGAATCACCGCATACTCGAAGATGTGCGGGCCGGGCAATTGCGCATCCGGCGCTGCAAGATGTGGCCCGGCCTGCGTGACGCGTGTCGCAAAGTCGCCGCGAGAGAGCATGCCAACGCATCGCATCAGCGTCAGCGCAATCGCCGTTCCCTTTTTCAAGATCGTTGATTCGTACTCCGGCAGCCCTTTGTTTGCGATCATCAATCCATGGGAATCTTGTTCGACACAGATGAACAAGTCGTTGTGCTGGGTTCCGTAGTATTCAAATCGATTCTGCATTGTCGGTCTCTTCAGCGGAGCATGTTCGCGCTCAAGCACATCGCAATGCCCCGAGGCAAAGACGGTTCGTGCTTTGATGTCCGTCGGGAACAGAACACGCAAGCGATGATCCTTCGCAGTGTTGGTAATTTCTGTACGGATTTCAAGTCGGTGGGCATTTGCTTTGAGCGTCACAAATGAAATAACAGGACAATTCGTCAGAACCGGAGAGCGGGCTGTACGCGATTCCTTCAATCCGACGGGGAGTTTCAAGACGTGTGAGACAGCAATAGTTGCTTCCAGAGCAGAATGAGAAACCAACCGCACCGTCGGCCGCGAACGGCGTGTCGTCAGCGTCTTGGAGCGATCGATCCATGAATAGGTGTATTCATCGCCGGCATCTTCGGTATCTTCAAACATGTTCAGATCTGTGAAGACCGCCTTCGTTAGCTTGTCCATCAACTGGATGCTGCCGTTCGGGAGGATTTTCGCTTTGAGAAATTCATTTTCCAACACGCGGGAAGACGCCTTCATGGTCTTTGCAACGACTGGAGGTTTGCCTTCCACAGCGTAGATGGTTGCATAGCCGCATGCCGGCACGCTGCCGGTCAGCATCTCAATGTCGACGCTCACATAATCCGCATCCCGCAGAATTTCCATCCGTTTGAGAGGAGCAGTCTTCCTGCGAACGAATGGAATCTGAACGCCCTGCGCATCCACGAGTTGAAATTGCTTGGCGATCGGATCGTCAACACCGAATAATATGGTGCCGCACACGACTTCCTTGCGGTCCCAATTGAGTGCGTTTGTGAGCAGCACCGGCTTTCCAAGCTTGCCGGCTGTATCGATGCGTTTGCCGATTTCCTCCCACGCGTGTTCTTCGACGTACGAACTGATTTGCTCCACATGCTCGAACTGATGCATGTTGTCGCGGTGAATTTCATCAATACCGCAGCCGCAAATATCATCATGCGGGTGCGCCTTGAGTAGTTCTTTCCATGCCTGCCATACAAACGGCGTGAAATCCTGCTTCGTCTCAAGCGCAGCCCATGCCGCAGCCGGTTCCGCGCGATGTTCCAGCAGCCGCTGACAGAAAGCGTTGCGCTGCTTCAAGGGCATGCGTGCGGAATAGACACTGCGCAATATTAAGTGATGATGATTTCCCGTCAGTTCACCTTTGTACGTCTGCAATGTGTTCGTGCCGGACGAAACAATAGCATCCACAAAATCGGAAAAATTTCCCTGCACCAACCGCAGGTTTTGAAGCTTGTCGTTCACAAACCGAATCAGTTCCGGAACCTGCGGTTGTACTGGAAGGTGATCGATGCCGTTGGAAAATAGAACATACTGCATTCGCGCGTATTTCTTCAGGCTTTCGAATGTTTTGGTGACATTCTCCAGCGCCACCTGTGGATCGGGAATTGCCGTACGAATATCGCCGAACTCGAATGGAAATCCCCAGCTCGCAAGATTGCCGTAGTTGTCCCGCTGGTTGATGGCAAGCACGCGGCTTCCATCCGGAGCTTCCCACCAGAATTCAGTGCCCAGGTCTTCAATTTCCCGGCCCATACCTCTCTGGAAGATGAACGACCGGAGACCGAATCCCTGAAGGATTTGCGGCAATTGTCTGATATGGCCGAAGGAATCGGGCACGTACCCTTCCTTCATCACGTATCCGAACTGACGCGCGGTCTTGTGACCGATCATCAGATTGCGGATCAACGCCTCCGGACTGACGAGAAATTCATCGGGCGGCACAAACCATGGACCGACGATCAAGCGGCGGGCCGAAATCAAGCGCTCCAATTCAGCGCGGCGCTCCGGTCTGATTTCGAGATAGTCTTCAAGCATGATCGTTTGGCCGTCCAGTGTAAAGGACTTGAATGCCGGATTGGAATTTAGGAGATCGATCAACTGATCGATGGTTTGAACAAGACGAATTCTGAAGTGTTCAAACGGCCAGTACCAGGCACGATCCCAATGTGTATGGGAAACCACGATCCCTTTATATTGTTTGGTCGTCTCCATCAGTACTCTCAGGAAAGATAGCCAATAATTTGCCGGATGCCGGCAGTAAGATCACCATCGATGTGCAGGCGCACCAGCGGTCGCCGGTGGCGCGCGAGGGACCGGTAGTCACCCAGGGCCTGTGCGTTCTTCAGGACTTCAAATGAAAACGTTTCGCCCGGAATCGGACGGTGGATATCGGAGGTACTCGTCACTTCAATAAACACGCCGTTCGTGTCGCCGCCTTTATGCAATTGACCGGTGGAATGCAGATAGCGCGGACCGAAACCGGATGTCGTCGGAACTCCGGCGCAAGTGCAGACCTGTTGACGAAGTGATTGCATCAGTTTCTCATTGTGGACGTCCTGATCGATGTATGCAAGGATGGCCGCATAGAAATTCACTTTGGCCGAAGCGAGATGTGCACGGAGCATACTTTTCACCGTTCCTTCCGCCGCCGGTGTTCTCAGTGTCGCGGCATAATCGGGCTCGCACAACAGCCGTACGGCGCCATCAACCGCAGCAGGATCCTGTTCGGGCAAAACGCCGCGAGCGTTGAACTCGGCGATCATGGCGGCGGTGTTGTCTTTGCTCTCCTTCACATTCGGTTCGTCGAATGGATTAATATTCATAACAACGGCAGCGACAGCAGTCGCAAACTCCCAGCGGAAAAATTCCGCGCCGAGGTCATAGATATCATCCAGAATTATTTCGACAAACGGACGGGACTGCGTTTTCAGCATCTTCCGCTGCGTTTCAAATTGTTGCCTCTCAGAACGAAGTGTGGAGAAGACAATGAGCCGCCGGTCGATACTGGTGTCCAGTGCCTGCGTCAGTGCCTCTCCTTCAATGGGGACGATTCCCTTCCCCTCCTTGCCTGTGCTTTCCGCCACCAGTTGTTCCGCCCAATAACCGAATGTTGCAATCGATGGAGATTCGACCAGGGTCAATTTATCACGCCTGCTCATGTACGACTCACTGAGAATAATACCCAGCAGAGCCCCGGGATTGTGATCGAGTTCAGGTTTCGTACAAAGGGTCATCATTTCGGATGCACTTTCCAGCATCTTGCGGATGTCCATTCCCATCAATGCCATCGGTACGATGCCGAAGTAGGAAAGCGCTGAATAGCGGCCGCCGATATCCTGGGGATTGATGAATATTTTCCGGAATTCTTTCTCCTGCGCAATCCGCTCCATATGCGTATCGGCATCGGTAATGGCAATGAAATTCTCTCCCGCACGCGAACCCTTGAGCGCTGCCACACGATCATAGAAATATTTGTAGAACATATTTGTCTCTGTCGTACCGCCGGACTTGCTTGCCACAACGAAAAGCGTTGTTTCCAGCGTAACGGCATTTTCAATTCTGGCGACAGAGGCCGGATGCGTACTATCCAGCACCAGCAGCAAAGGGTATCCGGGACTCGATCCGAATGTTGCGCGGCAGACGTCCGGGCAGAGGCTGCTTCCACCCATCCCAAGGACGACAGCATGGGTGAAACCGGCAGCCCGGATTTCCTCTGCAAAAGAAATGGGAACATCAATGTTGATCTTCATCAATTCGATGCTGCTGAGCCAACCCAGACGGTTCTTGATAGAGCGTTCGTGCACCTCCTCTGACCGCCAGATGGTGTGGTCATGATTCCAGATGCGGGAGACGGTTTCGTTTGCAGCAAGGCGGGCAGCAGTTGCAGTGACATTCTGCTGGAGCGATCCGAGGGAGAACTCGATGTGCGTCATTGAGATTGCTTTCGAAATGTCGGGAAAAGAGGGACCGATGCATTCGTCGTCTGCGGTCCGGTTCTATGCGCCGCTGACACGGCCGGATGGAGATTACTGGGCACAATATGTCCTTCCGGTCTGAAAACATGATAATGTAGCAAAAACCGGATAAAGATGCACTCGTTGACTTTAGGCCTCTTTTTTTCTATCATGCGACATGTCCTGCATATTTTGCGATATTATCACCCGGAAAATACCCGCGGAAATTCTCTATGAAAATGAGTGTGCGCTCTCCATTCTCGATATTAATCCTATCCACTATGGACATGCCCTGATCATCCCCAAACGGCATCATCGGGACTTTCTGGAAGTGGGAACAGATGAGCTTTCGGGCATTATGCAGGCGGTCCATACCGTCTCCCATGCCTTGGTAAAGGCCTTCAAACTCGAAGGATTCAATTTTTTTGCAAACAATGGCGCCGTCGCCGGCCAATCCGTTTTCCATTTTCACATCCACGTTACCCCCCGCTACCACAATGACAATATCCGTTTCGTCCTCCATCTGAAACGGTATGAAATGAAGGCAATGGAAGAAACCGCTGCAATTATCCGTTCTGCAATCACAGATTTGTCCATGCCACTGATGAGGAGTCACACATGATCCATTATTCCAAATTAGCACCCCCTGCCGGCGGAGAGAAGATTACTGTCTCGAACGGTCAGCTGCATGTGCCCGACCATCCCATCGTGTGCTTCATCGAGGGCGATGGCACCGGCCCCGACATCTGGGCTGCATCAAAGAAAGTGATGGACACGGCGATTGCAAAAGCGTATGGCGGCAGGAAGAGAATTGAATGGTTTGAAGTCTATGCCGGAGAAAAAGCGAATGTGGTGTACGGCGAAAACACCTGGCTGCATGACGACACGCTTGAAGCCATCAAGGAATACGTCGTTGCCGTCAAGGGACCACTGACAACACCCGTCGGCAAGGGAATCCGGTCGATCAATGTTGCTCTCCGCCAGCTGCTTGATCTGTAT
>JAPLFO010000178.1 GCA_026390635.1 Ignavibacteriales bacterium | reverse complement strand
TGAATATACCCCCGACGAAGACGGTGGATGTTGTTATCAACTGCAGCGATGCTTCCAAATTGACAACGCTGGAGTTCAACAGAATGGCGCTGGAGTCCATAGCAAAAGTGGGTACGTCGTCGTTCGGAACGGCTATTGCAAAACCGGGATTTGCTGCGAGTGCCGTGGTGCAGGGACAGGATATTTTTGTTCCCCTCAAGGGTCTCATCGATCTGGCTGTGGAGCGTTCACGGCTGACAAAAGAAATCGTGCGCCTGGAAGGACAGCTTGCAGGTGTGGAATCGAAACTGACCAACCCCAATTTTGCGGGCAAGGCGCCGGAGGATATCATCCAGAAGGAAAGAGACAAAAAAGGGAACTTCAAACAGACAATTGCAAAATTACAGGCGAGCCTGAACGAGCTTGCACAATCCTAACGCGCATGTCGCCTACATTCCAAGCCTTCATATCCAGGGCACGCAGCGCTACGACGAACGAACGGTGTGCGCTGGTCGATGACTTCATGGAACAGCAGAAGACCAAAGGCTTTCCGGATGTCGATGAGTCCCATGTGCATTTTATCTACCGCGGATCTGCTGCGGATCGTGTTGCTGTGACCGGCGATCATCTTCACTGGAGTCTGGCCGGTGAGCAGATGCAACTTCTTGAAGGAACGGATTTCCACTATCTGGGCAAACGGTTCGAGCCCGACGCGAGGCTCGACTACAAATTCATCGTCAACGATCGTTGGATCATTGATCCGCTAAATCCGTACGAGAGCGCCGGCGGATTCGGCTTGAACAGCGAGTTGCGCATGCCGGCGTACGCTGCCGCTCCGGAACTTGTTCAGCTCACATCGTCTCCAGGTGGGACGATGACAGCGCTCACGCTGAAGAGCGGTCTTCTTCCTGCGTTCCGTCAAATATCCGTCTATCTGCCGGAAGGCCACCGCGACGGAGAATCTCCAATGCCGGTTGCGTTTTTCAACGACGGTACGGAATACTTGTCGCTGGCCATGACGAAGAACATTCTTGATAATCTCATTGACCAAAAGAAAATTGTGCCCCTTATCGCCGTTTTCATCCCCCCGGGAAACCGTGAGCAGGAATTCCGCATGACGCGGCTGGAGGCATATTCGAAATTCCTCATCGACGAAGTGCTCCCCGCCATTACAGCAGGCTGGAAAATTTCCAGCAGCGCTTCGGAACGTGCAATCATTGGCGCCTCAGACGGAGGGCATGCGGCTCTTTGGATTGCGCTCTCGCATCCCGATGTCTTTGGAATGGCCGGAACGCAATCGGCGATGATCACGGATCGTTTGCAGGCGCTGGTTTCCGGTACGACAGTGGAGGGGCGAAAATTTGCGCTCGACTGCGGCCGCTACGATCTCACGGGATTTCTTGATCATCACTACGCGTTTTCCCGGTTGTTGAGGGACTGCGGAGGAAATGTTTATTCCACCGAGTGGAATGAAGGGCATAGCTGGGGAAACTGGCGTGCACACCTTGGCGCTATCCTCAGTCATTTGTTTCCTCCGAAGTAGGAGAGACGCGATTGTTTTCACTAATGCTTTTTCTCTCAATGAGCACATACATGCGCAATGCCATTCTGGTTCTCTTTCTCGTCGTCTCCTTCAGCACAATTCTTTCTGCAGGTGAGCTCCGGTACTCGAAAATAAGAGTCTCACTGCAATCATATGATGATGTGCGTCGTCTCGGTGCGCTGGGTCTTGCCGTTGAAGAAGGAACCGGCAAGCGGGGTCGCTGGCTCGACCTTTTTGTCAATACGGACGAAATTGCCGCACTCAAGTCGAACGGGTTCACGTATCAGGTGTTGATCGATGATTGGAAAAAATATTACGAGGCGCGTCAGATTGCAGAGCAGGCCACCTCTGCTATGATGCCACAGGCGACGACGGTGCGGAATTTCCATTTGGGTACCATGGGTGGCAGCCTGACCTACTCTGCCGTCATGGCAGAGCTGGATTCGATGAAGAAAAAATATCCGTCGATCATCACAACGAGAGACTCCATCGGCAGGACGTTTGAAGGCCGTGCGATCTGGATGGTAAAGATCTCGAAGAATCCGACATCCGACGAAAACGAACCGCGCGTTCTCTTCACTGGCTTGCATCACGCCCGTGAAGGCGCCGGAATGATGCATCTGATGTATTTTATGTGGTATCTTCTCGAGAACTACGGGGTCGATCCATACGTGACATCCTTGCTGGATCACCGTGAAGTCTATTTTATCCCGGTCGTTAATCCGGACGGCTACGTGTATAATGAAACCAATAGTCCGAAGGGAGGCGGCATGTGGCGGAAGAACCGGTTCAAGTCCAATGCCACGACGTACGGCATCGATTTGAACCGCAACTATGGATATCGTGGATTTTCGGAGTTGGAAACGCAGGCGGTACGGGATTTCTGCATTAGAAAACAATTCGCTGCAACGCTGAATTACCACACGTATAGCAATCAGCTCATCTATCCCTGGGGGTACAGCGATGGCGACACAAGAGACTCGGCCATTTTCAGGAAAATGTGCGGCGACATGACGGCGGTAAATCATTATACCTATGGGACCGGCAGTCAGACGGTCGGCTATACGACAAACGGTGATTCCGACGACTGGATGTACGGCGACACGATCCAGAAGCCGAAAATATTTTCGATGACGCCGGAGGTTGGCAACGATAACGACGGATTCTGGCCGTTGTCTTCCCGGATACTGCCCATTGCCCAGGAAAATCTGACCGCGGACCTGCATATTGCGCGTGCTGCCGGAAAATTCGTTGCCATAGATCGAAGCGAGGCTTCTCAAAAGAGTGGAAATGATACGCTTCTGATCTCGCTCTTTCTTGCCAACAAAGGGCTTGTTCCGACGAATGGACCGCTCGAAGTCAATGCGTCCTCTGACATCCTGAACATTGCCGATCCCGTGACAGTGTCCACCACCTGGCAGAACGGTCAAGCTGTCACTTTGAGGGCGGTCCGAACGGCGGCCGCACGCTCCGGAGACATTGCCCGGGTGGTTGTGGACCTCCGCTACGACGGGGAGGTATCTCGCGATTCGATGGTTTTCCGCATCGGCATCCCGGCGGTAGTCTTTGCGGATGACGGATCCCAACGTTCGCAATGGATTTCTGCCACGAATAAGCCATCGATGAACTGGGACACGACGTCCATACAAGCACATTCCGGCAGGGTTTCATATTCGCAGAGTACCATTGGAAAATATTCTGATAGTCTCTCTTCGTCCTTCACGTTGAACCGAGTGTTCCGACTCGATGGATCCGCCGCAGAATTGCGCTACTGGATGAAATGGAATATCGAGACTGATTATGATTTTGCGCGCATTGAAGTATCGACGGACAATGGCGTTACGTGGAAGGCCCAAAGCGGAAAGTTCACCAAAGACTGGCTGGCCAGTCCGGCGTATTTCGGCGTCCGTCACTCCTGGGTAGAGGAGACAATCGACCTTACCGCATATGTCGGAAAGGATATCCGAATCCGGTTCAGCTTTGTGAGTGACGACTACGTTAACTACGACGGCATTTACATCGACGATATTTCTTTGCTGTTCTATCCGCAGAATGCCGTCTCTGTCGCCGGACAAATACAATCTGCCGCGGTGTTTGCACTCGGGCAGAATTTTCCGAATCCGTTCAACCCTTCGACAGAGATCGGCTACACGCTTTCAGCGGCGGAGCGAACGGTGCTGCGGGTATTCGACATGCTTGGACGAGAGGTCAGTACGCTGGTCGATGGTTTCCAACAGTCCGGCAACTACGCGGTCCATTTTGACGGCACCCATCTCGCCACAGGTATCTACATGGTGCGGTTGACATCGGGCAAACGTACTGCAACCCAAAAAATTCTGCTCATGAAATAGCCGAGCGTCGCGAGCTGCTTTGAGTCTTTGCCAATTTCTTGTATATTTGAAAAAAGCCATGAATACACTAGTACAGGGGGTGAAAGCGTCAGGAGGCGTTCGCACGTACGCGGACGCTCTTGTATTGATCTCACGTGGTGCAATGCGGCTCGGTGCAAATGGTGAAGTGGCAATCGTGTCGGGAGAGAAGACCGCCGCAGGAGGATACTGATGAAACAACTTCTCCTGTTTACGTTTACTATTTTCTACGGGATCTTTGCCGGATGCACAACATCGGACGCTGTGAAAGAAACCGCCCCACCGGTTGCCGATACGGCGAAGGCGATTCCTTCCGCAACAACTGTTGAACCTGCGGCGCGGCCCATTCTGCCGCCTGTAGAGCGGAAGGAACAGGGATTTGTGACCCACAGCGATACGATCGACGTACAAGTTGTTTCACAGAAACCAGATAGTGTCAGACAACAAGCGCCCGTGCCTGTTTCGGTCGAGTCAAAAAACGGTGTCGCCGAGAAGAAAAGATATTTTGCCCTCCAGATCGGTGCGTTTCAACAAGAGACCAATGCAATCCGCGCGGCGGAAATCTTCAAAAAGAGATCCGAAAAAGTCATCGATCAATTCTACGACAGCTCGGTGAAGCTCTATCGCGTTCTGGTCGGAAATTTCAACAGCAAAGAAGAGGCCGCAGCTTTTCAGCTTCAACTAAGAAAAGAATATCCCAAAGAATATTCAGAATCGTGGGTTGCAGAGGTGAAGGAATGAACCGCCGGCCGCGTGCAGCATTGGTATTTGCGCTCCTTGTCTGGTGTTTTGCCGGAGCGTCGGCGCCGCCGGCATCCTTTTCATTCGGCGGTGCCGATTCATCCATCGTCAGTGCGACGCAGAGCATGAAGGTTTATGAGCGATCATTCAAACCTTCCCAGTATGAACCCGATCCGATCCGCGGAGTTACTTTCCAGGCGGCCATTGCCGTTCCCGAGACGGTCCAAGGCTTTCGTGTCCAGCTCCTTTCCACCAATGAGTACGACGATGCCGCGATGATGCGTTCAACGTTGGAACAAACATTTCCCGATACGTGGATATATACCGTCTATGACGCTCCGACGTACAAGGTACGTATCGGAGACTATTTGACGCGTGGGGATGCGGCGATGATGATGGATTCTGTTGCAGCGAAAGGGCAAAAAGGGGCATGGATCGTTCCGGATCGTGTCATAAAGAATCCTCCCCCGAAACCGCCGAAGCCGATGCCGGCGGATACAACAAATTCATTACTTCAGCCGTAGGTTAAGCCCTTCAACAGGCCAGCGTGCCCGAATCTTCACCGTATCAGAAAAGGGTGTGAATCGCGCAGCTTTTTCGAATGGGTATGGTCTTCCTGCGAAATACTTGCCGTCCTGTTTCACATCCTGAAAAGCACGTACTGTGTATTGACCCTCTGTCAGTGGGCGCAGTGTGAAAGACTTGTTGCGCCTCATCGTGAGTGTCGCTTCCTTGTTGCCGCCGGTAATATTCCGGGCGACAACGACGTACCTGTCCGGACCGGTTGCATCGTCGTCCGTCACCGTACCCTGGAGGCTGCCGAATGATTCCGGATCGAACGTCTGGAATTTGAACACGCGGGAACTGTCGCGATAATGATTGCCGGAAAGATCCCGCAACAAGCCGACAGAGAGTGTCAGCAAATATCTCGTTGCCGGCCGGAGCGGCGTTGACGGTACTATCCGGAACCGCGCAGGATCGTCCCACTGCAGCGAAAACGGGATCGCAGTGCTATCAATGGAAGTGAGATGCACGGCATGGAGAACAGAATTCGTATCAAGGGCGTCGTTGAAAGCAAAAATCAATGGCTCCGCTGGAACGACGACAGAACCGGAATCGCGGACTGATGATTCAATGCATCGGGCTGGCAGAGTATCGGGCAGGCCAGATCCAGTGAATATTTTTGACGATGCCAGCGGATTGAGAGAGTGCCCGTGTTGATCTTTAACGCCGGTTGCGAAAACGCGGTACAGTGAATCCTTCTGCTGTGCCTGTGTTATCAGCGTGATGCTCGTTCTGGTACCCGCGTCGGAAAAAAACGAGACAACAGGAATAGTCACTTGTCTGTTTGTGTCAGCAACAACAAAGGCGCCGTTTTCAATCGATAGTGAATCGAGCGGTTTGCTAAAGGCAAGAAGAATATGCTTCATATCCCTGGGCGTTGCAGACACCAGACGGGGAGACGTGGTGTCTTCCGTGGCGAGCAGAAAATCCACGTGACTCTTCATCGAGTCAATTGCGCTGAGCGTGATCTCACCGGCGGCCATGGCGTAAGCGTCTGTTTCGGGATCGTACAGAAGATTTCTCGTTTCATCCCTGACCGCCATGATTCTATACGATCCAAAGGCAAGATGCGGAAGCACATAGTTGCCGTTGGCACCCGTTTGCGTGAGGAAGTCAGGCTTCTGTTTTTTCGGATCGAGAGTGTCCGGATTGACCCCCTCCAGGCAATATCCAAAAATCATGATGCCGGATGGCTTCGGGTCTGAGACGTTTCCATGAATGCTGGCGCGGTCGATCTGCGCTCCGGTCGAGAACGCAAGGGGGAAGGACTGGGCCATTCTGTTGCGGCCATTCACGTCCACGACGTCCGTCCCGATGGAGACAACGTAGGTCGTGTTTTTTCTCAATGGGTTTTGAAAACTAATTTCCACTTCTGTTCCGCTCCAGTCAAATTCCATTTCTCCGATGGTGGGAGAGATGAAGATGGATTCCTCCACGGAGCGGCGGTCAACATATTCACTGAATTCGAGCACAATCTTTTTGTCAGAATAGTTGGTGGTATTCGGAACGGGATAGACCGAAATTATCTCCGGCGGCGTGGTATCGAGCGGTCCGCCTTCGGGAGTTCTCATCCCGGCGCATGATCCGAGGGAAAGAACGATCGATACAAGCAGGAGCGTCAGCAGCACCGGTGGTGCAAACGGCAATTGTGTATGGGATGAGCAGGATAGCATGTTAGAAAATAGCAAGAATTTCGATCAGAACAAAACCGCTCATTGCATCGAGAGTCATTTTTCAATACATTGATCCATTCGGTCGTGAAAAATCTGCCATCATTTTTTCATGGAGAGAGATCGTGTCTCAAACATACAGAAAGGCCGGGGTCGACATTGATGCCGGCGAAGAAGTCGTTCGCAGAATCAAATCGACCGTCCGCGCTACCTTTACGAAGAATGTGCTGACGGATATTGGAGCATTCGGTGCCTTCTACCGTGCCTCGTTTCCCCGCATGAAGGAGCCCGTGCTCGTGTCCAGCGTGGACGGAGTCGGCACAAAGTTGAAAGTGGCCTTTGCGATGAAACGCTATGA
This sequence comes from Ignavibacteriales bacterium, assembly GCA_026390635.1. Lineage (GTDB taxonomy): Bacteria > Bacteroidota > Ignavibacteria > UBA10030 > UBA8401 > JAPLFO01. The sequence continues at coordinate 8,045 of JAPLFO010000178.1, read as the reverse complement.
CACCGTCGGACAGGACCTTGTCAATCACTGTGTGAATGACATCGGCGTCTGCGGGGCGGTTCCTCTTTACTTTCTTGACTATTTTGCCACGGGGAAACTTGCGCCCTCCGTTGCTGTGCAGGTTATCGGCGGTTTCGCAAAAGCCTGCCGGGAGAACGGCTGTTCGATCATCGGCGGTGAGACGGCTGAGATGCCGGGGCTCTATGCAAACGGTGAATTTGATCTGGCCGGGACCATCGTCGGCGTGGTGGAAAAAAAGAAAATCATTGACGGAAAGAAAATTGCGAACGGCGATGTCCTTATCGGACTTCCCTCGACGGGTTTGCACACAAATGGCTATTCCCTTGCACGGCATGTCCTGCTGAAGAAGTTCTCTCTGAAGAAACGGATTCCGGAATTGCAGACGACGCTGGGAGACGCGCTTCTTACAGTACACCGGTCGTATTTGCGTCCGATTACGGCATTGACCTCCAACGGATTGGTGAAGGGGATGTCCCACATCACCGGCGGCGGTATCGTCGGCAACACCATGCGCGTGATTCCTAAAGGCCTGCGTTTGGATATCGCCTGGGATATGTGGGATCGACCCCCGCTTTTTTCTTTGATCCAAGCCGCGGGCAAAGTTCCGGAGCCGGATATGCGGCGTACCTTCAATCTTGGCATCGGCTTGATCGTCATCGTATCGCCGGAGAAGTGCAGCGTATCCTGCGCGTTGCTCCGATCCATCGGAGAAATTCCGATGATCATCGGCGAAGTCACTTGAGGTGGCGCCGTTGTCGATGAACAGTGTCTCATCGTTGGCTCGAATTTCTCATGCAGGAGAGTCTCTATGAAGTATCGTACATTTTCCTTTTTGCTGCTGATAGTCGTACTTCCACTGTTCGCTGCAGCCCAGCCCCTCACCGATGCCCTGAAACTGGATCTGCAGAAGCGCAGCCAGCCGGAACATATCCGACAATATTTGATGATCCGCCATCTTTCTCCCATCAATCAGGATTCAACTTCATCCTGCTGGAGCTTTGCCTCTGTTTCGTTTATCGAATCCGAGATGCTGCGGTTGGGACTCGATTCTGTGCGATTGGCCGTCATGTATCCGGTCTATTGTATCTTTTTAGAGAAGACAAAGCGATTCGTCGCAACGCGGGGGCGTTCGCGTTTTGCCCCCGGGGATCTGTTCTTCGGCGCTCTCGAGACGGTGAGTAAATACGGTCTGATGCCGATGAGCGCGTACAGCGGATCGACATGCGGATGGGATACGAGAAATCATACGAAGCTCTATGCCGAACTGGATACTTTGATGCGGGAGATCAAGGCAGAGTCCTTGTGGAACGAACAGACTGCCCTGCAGCGTGTACGACAAATATTAGACAAGCACCTCGGCGCACCGCCGGAAGAATTTGTGTATCGGGGGAAAGCATATACGCCGAAATCTTTTGCTGAACAGGTTGTCCGGATTCCATGGGACAAGTACGTCAAGGTCATTTCCTTTCAGTACGCACCATTTTATTCATATACAAAACTAAATGTTCCCGATAATTGGATGAATGACAGCACGTTCTATAATGTACCGCTTGCCGTTTGGTACCAATCCATGAAGGACGCTCTGTCCTCGGGGTACTCATTTGCGTTCGATGCAGATATCAGCGAGCCGGGGTATCGGCTGGCATCAGGTGCGGTCATTGTCCCCGACTATGACATTCCCGTCGGCGATATTACTCAGGAATCGCGTGAGTTTCGTTTTTCGAACGGTGCGACGGAAGATGATCATCTTATGCATGCCGTGGGATGGTCGAGAACGAACGGCAATGAATGGTTTCTGGTGAAAGATTCCTGGAGAACTGCGTATCAATCGAATCATCCGGGATATCTTTTCATGGATGAGTCCTATCTGAAGCTTAAAGTGCTCGCCTATCTCGTTCATCGTGATGCCGTGCCGAAACTGTGGAACCATTAGAAAAAGATCTTTCGCAGAAAACACCGTCCGCTCCATAGTCGGCTCTGAGGGTCTCTTCACTCCAACAATCTACAGGCGCATTTTCCCGCATGTACACACGTGACTACATCATGCAGATGATCGAACAACTTGGTCAGATTCTTGCACAGGTGATGTTCCATAAAAAACTCTTCGACTATCCACGGGCGCTTGAAGAGATCCGGATTGGCGGAACAAAGCTGCTGGGCATCGATTGGGATTTTTTTGCCCGATCGAGCGACAAGGATATGATTGAGCTCTTCCGTATTGCGGCGTCGGAGGACACGCGCATCTATGTGATTGCCGCAGATCTTCTTATGGCGGAAGCGGACATTCTGTTAATGCAGGGGGACGAGGATGCTGCCTGGTCGCGGCGTGTAGGAGCGTTCAGTCTCTACTACGAGACATTTCGGATAGCACCGACTGAAGAAATCAGAGCGAAGGCGGAAGAGAGCCTCCAGGCCATTGAATCTTTTGAATTGCCTCCGTGGGTCGAGCAGAAAAGAACGGCCTTCCGCAGCGACGAATAGTCAGACCGACCCTTCTACCGGAACGAGTGAAAGGACGATTTCAATGTCGTTCGTTCCGGGAAACATGTCCACGGCCGCTGCCTCTTCAAGGCGATATCCGCTTTCCTGCCAGCGTTTGACTTCCTGATCGACAATATCCGTATTGCAGATAATGTGAATAATACGCGGGGGATGCGACGCTGCAATTGTTTCGATAACTCCGCCGCGGGTTCCGCTTCGGGGCGGATCGAGAATGATTTTTGCATTCCGCCGCGATCGTGCATTCGTACGGTGAAGCAATTGTTCCATGCCATCCGGGGTGATGTCGTTGCGAATAAACCGCGAGTGTTCCGCCTTCACGCGGAGCGCATTCGCCTCGGCATCTTTGATCGATTCCAGAGCAATATCCACTCCCGTGGTTGAACGGACTTTGTGTGCGAGGCAGAGGGAGAACAGTCCGTAGCCGCAATAGAGATCCAGAAGGTGGTCGTCGGGTTGCAGCTGCAGCATCTCTTCAACGACGCCGACAAAATCATTCAGGATGGAATGATTGGTCTGCGAAAATGAGAGCGGAGAATAGAAGAGTCTTTTACCTGCCACCACATGAAAGAGCCCGGAAAACCCAAAGATCTTTCTCAGCGTTATTTTGGCAGATCGTTCGCCCGTTGCAGGCTTGCCAAGATAGTAGTCGGAACGCTCTTCACCGCGGTAGAGGAAGACGCTCTTCACGGATGGCACGCGCTGGGTGATATGGCGGGAAAGCAGATTCACTGACCGCAGAATGATCGGTGACGAGTCGCTCAGGTTAAAAATCACAGCAGCTTCCTGTTCACTGCCCCGGACGATGACATAGGAGAGACTTTTTGCACAGTCGCGCTCTTCGGGGCGGGCAATGAATTGCTGTACGACGCGATACACTGCAGCATGATTCTCCGGTTCGATTGCACATTGCACCACAGGTATCGGAAATGCTCCTTTCGTACTGTCGCCCATCCCGATTAGGCCGAGTTGTGTGCCTTTGACAGAATGAAACGCCTTCCTCTTCGTGACCGTGCGAAAATGCCGGCCTCGCGGAGATTGAATAAGTGGCCGGAGCATGGGTGAAAGCCCCAGTTCCGTCCACCAGGCAGTGAGCGCCTGATTCTTAAGCCGTACTTCCTGCTCATACTCAAGGCGCGATGCGCTGCACAGCGCGCAATGGTCGCCGCTGCCTGTCTGGCATAGTCCCGGAGGCAGCTTGCGCCTCGGTGAGGACGAGAGCATGTCAGATAATCTTTTTTCGAGTGTAGTCATGACAATCTGATAAAAATCGCTTATATTTCTTTATTATCTATAGCTGTGACTTGTGGACTATAGAAACAATGTACTCTAATTTGGTTGCATTTGAAAGACAATCGGAGGTCTTCTGATGAATCGTTGGCATTCTTACAGTATTCTCGGACTGCTCCTGCTGGGTTCTATGACGGTGTTCGGTCAATTGAAGAACACCGGGTGGCAGGTTGGCGTCAGCGGTGGCCTTCTCCAGGGCGATAATTCCAGCAAAGACCAATGGGTGCCACAAGGTCGCGGGTACATCGGTTTTGATATCAATTCATTTCTCGGCGCGCAAATTGGCATTGGCTATACCAAGTTGGAAGGATCGTCCAACGCATTTGTGAGCGAGTTGACAACGTTCGATTCCCGTTTTATTTTCTCGCCCTTTGATTTCGACAACGCCGATATCTATGGATATGCGGGGACGGGAATATATAACCGGCTTGCATTCAAAGTGGGTGGAGTGAAACATCCTGTGGGGCACTTTGAAGCGTACGGCACCGCCGGTGCCGGCGTCCAGTACAAACTGTCGGATCGTCTGCGTCTGGATGCAAGTGGTGGTCTGATGCTGACGTACAACGATAACGTGGATGGTCAGGTCTCAGCCAGAAAACAGGATATGTACTACGGCGGATTGCTGGGACTCGTATTTGCCGGAGAGAGTGAAGATGCCGACAACGACAACGACGGGCTGTCGAACAGGATCGAGCGGCAAATCGGTACCGATCCGAACATGAGCGATACGGACGGTGATGGGCTGAGCGACGGAGCCGAATTCCTTGTCTATCACACAGATCCGCTCAATCCCGATACGGATGGTGACGGTCTCACCGACGGCGATGAAGTGCTCAATCTGCACACGAATCCTCTTAAGTTCGACAGTGATGGCGACTGCCTGAGTGATTCGGCAGAAGTTCACAGCTATCATACCGATCCTATGTCGACCGATACGGACAAAGACAGTTTGTCGGACTCTGATGAACTGCGATGGGGAACCGATCCGCTGAAATGGGATACGGACGGGGATGGACTCTCTGACGGTGAAGAAGTACATATTTACCATACAGATCCTTTGAAGTGGGATACTGACGGCGACGGTCTGTCGGATGGTGATGAAGTCCATAAATATCATACCGATCCGCTCAATCCGGATACGGATGGCGATGGCCTCTCGGACGGCGATGAAGTATTGCGCTTTCATTCTGATCCGCTGAAGAAGGTCGACACGGATGGCGATGGATTGTCCGATGGCGAGGAAATTACGATATATCATACCGATCCGCTCAAAGTGGATACGGACGGAGACGGTCTTTCTGACTTTGAAGAGGTCAAAGTGTATCACACTGATCCGCTCAAAGTCGATACAGACGGCGATGGTATCAGCGACGGCAATGAAGTGAAGAAGTATCACACCGATCCTCTCAAAGCCGATACGGATGAGGGCGGCGTCACTGACGGTGCGGAAGTCACCCAGGGAACAAATCCTTTGGATCCTTCCGATGATATTCCAAAGGTTGTTACCGGCAAATCGTTGGTGTTGGATGGAGTGAGTTTCCTGCCGAACAGTGCCGAAATAACTCCATCATCGTACAATGCCCTGCTGGGTATCTATCAGACGATGAAGGAAAATCCAGCGATCGAAGTGGAAATCCGCGGCTACACGGACAATGTCGGTCCGCGCTCCAAGAACGTCAAACTCTCCCGCTTGCGTGCAGACGCTGTGAAGACGTTCCTTGTGGCCAAGGGCGTCGATGCCGCACGGATCACTGCTGCCGGTTTCGGTCCTGACGATCCGATCGACACAAACAAGACGCCTGAAGGTCGCGCAAAGAACCGTCGCATCGAATTTGTGCGAGTGAAATAATAGAAAAACAGTTCACCCGTTTCTCACCGCTCTCTGCCTGGATCGCCAGAGAGCGGCGGGCGGTTTTCATTTTATGCGGGCGTGAACCCTCCTCTGTCTTCTGCACAGAACTTCTCTTCCCGTTTCGGCGTTCCAACAGACGCTAGAGGCTTGAAGGGAAACCGGATATTTGCCACAAAGACTCCGAGACACGAAGAAGAGAGTTAGTAAAACACGATCTTGCTGCCTTCGGGGGAGAAAACATAAAGTTGAGTGGCAAGAAATAGTGTTTCTTGGCCGAAATTTGTCTTCGGCTGTTGCTCTTCATACCCCATAGATTGAAGTTGATCCGGTTGATCTATCCACTAAACTCACAAATCCGTGCCCAAGAAACTCCAAAAGACGACTGTTCCCCCCGCCGCAAAAGATAGCTGGTTGATCGTACGCGGCGCGCGTGAACATAATCTGAAGAATATCGACGTCGAAATGCCCCGGCGCAAACTGGTGGTCATTACCGGGTTGTCGGGGTCAGGGAAATCGAGCCTCGCTTTCGACACAATTTACGCTGAAGGACAGCGCCGGTATGTGGAGAGCCTTTCGGCCTACGCACGCCAGTTTCTAGGATTGATGGAGCGGCCGGACGTGGACAATATCGAAGGCCTCAGTCCGTCCATTTCCATCGAACAGAAAACGGTCAGCCACAATCCGCGATCGACGGTGGGAACAGTCACAGAGATCTATGACTATCTGCGCCTTCTGTTCGCACGGACCGGTACGCAGTTTTGTGTCGAGTGTCATTCCCGCGTTTCCAAACAAAGCACTGATCAGATCATCGATGCAATTCTGCAACTACCGGAAGGGACCCGCACGCTTGTGCTTGCTCCGGTGGTCAAGGGACGCAAAGGACACTACCGGGAATTGTTCGAGCAGATTCTCAAGGACGGATTTTTGCGCGTTCGTGTCGACGGCGAAGTGATGGAAATAGCAAAGGGAATGAAGATTGATCGCTACAAGGTACATACGATTGAAATTGTCGTTGATCGCATCATCGTCAAAAAGGAAAGCCGTGCACGCATCGCCGATTCGGTAGAAGTGGCGCTGAATTTCGGTTCCGGCGTCATGACTGTTCACGATGGCAAGAAAGACATCCTCTTCAGCAAGCTCTATTCCTGTTCGCAATGCGGCACGAGTTACGAAGAACCCGCTCCCAATTCTTTTTCCTTCAATACGCCGTTCGGAGCATGTCCATCGTGTGAGGGGCTCGGCGAGAAGCGTGAATTCGATTTGTCCTTGATCATGCCGGATGATGGTCTCTCGATTCAGCAGCAGGGCCTCGCGCCTCTGGGCAAGCCGCGTCATACCTGGTTCTTCAGTCAGGTTCGTGCGGTACTCAAGCGTCATCATTGTACGTTCGAGACGCCGCTGAAAGACTATCCCACACTGGCGATGCAGGAAGTGCTGTATGGAACGGGAACGGAGAAGATTGAGATTGAGTATGCTTCCAGCAGCGGACGCACCATTGTCTATCGGCACCGTTACGGCGGACTCATCGGGATGCTCAAGAAATATTATATGGATACATCTTCACCGCGCATACGGGAGTGGGCGGAGGGATTCATGCGGACAATGCCGTGCGATACATGTCGCGGCGGCAGACTGAAGAAGGAAAATCTCGCCATCCGGTTGGAAGATATTCGCGCAGGCGGTTCCTTTTCGATGGCAGACATTGTGCAGAAGTCGCTTGCGGATGCGCGTTTGTTTTTCAAAGAATTGCAGATGGGTCCGCGCCAGATGGAGATTGCCGCGCAGATCCTGAAAGAAATCGGCCAGCGGATTGAGTTCTTGTTGAATGTCGGGCTGGATTATTTGACGCTGGATCGGCCCGGGCGGACTCTTTCCGGCGGTGAGGCGCAGCGGATCCGGCTCGCAACCAAGATCGGTTCGCAGCTTGTCGGTGTTCTCTATATTCTGGATGAACCGAGCATCGGCCTGCATCAACGGGACAACATCAAACTCATCGACTCACTGAGGCATTTGCGTGATCTTGGCAACAGTGTGATCGTCGTTGAGCACGACAAGGAAATGATCCAGCATGCCGACTATGTCGTGGATCTCGGGCCCGGTGCGGGCGAACACGGAGGACGCGTTGTGGCGGCAGGGCCTCCGGAGGATTTTATCCACGGCAGCAAAAAAGCCGAAAAGGAATCCTCCACGATCGCATATCTTACGGGGGTAAAAGCGATAGAGATTCCGGCGTCCCGCCGGAAGGGCAATGGCAGGCATGTGACTGTTGTCGGCGCGAAGGGAAACAATTTGAAAGACGTGACGGTAAAAATTCCACTCGGCGTCTTTGTCTGTGTCACGGGAGTGAGCGGTTCTGGAAAATCGTCTCTTATTAATGAAACGC
>JAPLFO010000149.1 GCA_026390635.1 Ignavibacteriales bacterium | reverse complement strand
CCATCGGACCCTCGCCACAGATTCATTACACGATTCATGCTGGAACACGCAACGGAATCGCAGCTCGATGCTCAATTCCGTGTCATGATTCCAAAGGAACTGCTGCAGTTTGCAAAAATTGAAAATGAAGTGAAAATTCTCGGCGTTCTGGAACGGATCGAAGTATGGAATCCTGCGGTCTATGAAGAATACAAGGCCGCGCATCCGGAGCCGTACGAAGATGTCGCCGCTGCTGTACTAGCGACGGGTGTGCAGTGAGCGATGCGTATCATACTCCGGCCCTTCTTCAAGAAACATTGGAATATCTTCTTACGGCGAAGGAGGGCGTCTATATCGACGGTACTCTTGGCGGCGGCGGACATGCAGAAGCAGTCCTTGAGAACATTACTCCCGGCGGCACACTGATCGGTATTGATGCCGACGAAGATGCGCACAGTGAAGCGCACAAACGTCTCGCTCGATTTGAAAATCATGTTGTCTTTGTTCATGATAATGTTGTGAATTTAAAAACAATCCTTTCTGCACACTCCGTTTCATCCGTGAGGGGAATCCTTCTTGATCTCGGTGTCTCGTCCCATCAACTGGACCAGGGAGAAAAAGGATTCTCGTACAGGATGAACAATCTGCTGGACATGAGAATGGACAATCGCCAGGCATTGACCGCGGGAATGGTGGTCAATACCGATGATGATGCGCACCTGGCGAAGGTGTTGTGGAAATACGGGGAAGAGCCGCATAGCCGGCGGCTCGCGAGGGCTATCGTGAGGCGAAGGACGGAGCGTCCCATCGAAACGACAGGCGATCTGGCGGCAGTCATTGAAGACACTGCCGGCGCCAAGTACCGCATCAAGACACTTTCCCGCGTCTTCCAAGCACTGCGTATCGAAGTCAACAACGAACTCGAAAATCTCAAACATGTTCTTGCCGATGCCGTTGATCTCCTTGCACCGGCAGGACGTATCGTCATTCTGTCATACCATTCGCTGGAAGACAGGATTGTGAAGAATTTTTTCGCTGAACGCTCCGCAGTTTCAAAACGTTCGGCGCATCCATTGATCCCCGACACGCTGCTGACACCGCAGTTACGCTTGTTGACGCGCAAACCGGTCACAGCATCGGAAGAGGAACAGAGGCAAAATCCCCGTTCACGCAGTGCAAAACTGCGTGCCGCGGAAAAGGTGTGAGGAATGTGTGGCGGACGATCGACGTATCTATACCGGCGGGCTGGCATCCGATCCCGACGTGCTGGCACAGCGGAAGGCGCCCAAATCCAACCGGAAAACGGTGCGGCGGCGCCACTCCACCTTCAATATTGTAGGATTGTTCTTTGGCATCGCCATTGTCTGCCTGCTCTACACCAGCAATATCATCGCGGTCAATCAGCTCTCGAAAGAGATTAATGATCTCCGGGTGAAGCACACAACATTGGTCAATCAGAACGGTATGATACAGGCGGAAATCAAGAAAAAGTCGACGCGTGGACGGATCGCCTCGATTGCTTCGGAACAGCTGGGCATGGTCGATCCTTCGGAGCCGCCCGGATGGTTTGATATCGATGAACAGAAACTGTATGGTCAGGATCGATGAAACTGTTTGCCCGACATACGGACACTCCCCGCATACCGCCCGTGCCGGCCAGTGTGTCGCGGCGATTTGGCGTTGTAAAAGGTACGCTGATTTTCTTTTTCATCGTTGCTGTTGCGCGCCTGATACAGATTCAGATTGTGGAGTCCGGTCGCTACCAGGAGATCGCACGCCGCCAGTATGAATCAAAAATGGATCTGCCGTCCAGGCGGGGAACGATCACGGACCGGAATGGCATCACGCTGGCGTCGAACGCACTGTTCGTATCGTTCTATGCGGATCCGAAGATTGCCTCAAAATCTGCCGGCAAGATTGCGCAAGTCTTTGCGCGTACCTTCGGTAAGCCGGAGTCGTACTACCGCGAGAAAATTGTTGCCGGCCGGCGCTTTGTATGGCTGGAACGTCGTGTGAAACCGGATCTTGCGAAGTCGATCGATGTCAAGAAACTGGAAGGCGTCGTACAGATCAACGAGCCGAAACGGTTGTATCACTACGAAGAAATCGGCGGGCAGATTGTCGGTGCAACAAACTTCGACAATACCGGAATCAGCGGCGCTGAATATTCGTACGACAAGCAGCTGCGTGGTGTAGATGGATGGGTGATTATGCAGCTCGACGGACTCGGCCGTCCCCGTCCATCGGTCGATTATCCGAGAGTGGAACCGGTGGATGGCCATTCGATTCAATTGACAATCGATGTCGGATTTCAGTCCATCGTTCTGGAGGAGTTGAAAAAAGGCGCGATCCGTGCCAACGCCGATGCGGGAGTCGCAATCGTACTAAAGCCGCAAACGGGAGAAATTCTGGCGATGGCGCAATATCCTGCGTTCACTCCGAGCGCAATGTCGGGCGTGGATATGCAGACGCTGAAAAACCGCGCGGTGACGGATGTTGTGGAACCGGGATCGGTGTTCAAGCTGGTGACGGTTGCGGCTGCGCTGGAAAATCATCTGGTACGTCCCGACCAAATGTTCTTTGGCGAAAACGGAAAATATCGCGTCGCGCTCAACAACGGTAAATTTCGCGTGATCAACGATACACATGAGAGCGGAATGATCACGTTTGAGAAGGCCATGGAGGTGTCCAGCAATATCGTTATGGCGAAAGTCAGCGACATCATCGGAGCGGAACGGCTCTACACTCAAGCACGCACGATGGGCTTCGGAATGCAAACGGGCATCGAACTACCCGGAGAAGCGGGCGGTAATCTGAATAAGCCGGTGGAATGGTCCATGACGTCATTGAATTCCATTGCCTACGGCTACGAAGTCGGCGTGACACCGCTGCAGATTGCCCTGGCATATGCGACAATTGCAAACGGTGGGACACTGATGAAACCGTATATCATCGCGAAAGAGTTCAGTGAAACGGGCGAGCTGATCTATACAGCAGAACCTCAGGCAATTCGGCGGGTTGTTTCCGAGGCGACAGCGGCGACGATGAGGGAATTTCTGGTCGGTGTGGTGGAACGCGGAACGGGTTTGGTCGCAAGAATTCCCGGTATGAGCATCGCAGGAAAAACGGGCACATCGCGCAAAACGATGGAAGGCGAATATAAAGAGGGACGATATAACGCATCGTTTGTTGGTTTCTATCCGGCAGACCGCCCTGAAGTGTTATGCTTGGTGATGCTGGAGAACCCGAAGGCGATCGGCTATACAGGCGGCATGGTGAGCGCACCGATTTTCAAGGCGATTACCGAACGGCTTCTCAACAATTATGGTATCGTGACGCAGATACGTACCGCGTCCCTTTCTCCGCTGCGTGACTCGTCCATGGTCGTCGTACCGGATGTGAAGAATCTTAAGAGAGACGCCGCAGCGGAGCAACTGCACGAAAGAGGAATAGCCGCCAGCGCTCTTGGAACGGGCGATGTCGTTTTGCGACAGTCGCCTGAAGCGGGTTCGATAGTGCGGCCGGGTGCCACCATTCATCTCTTCACGCAAAACGATCCAATGGTTGCGTCGGGTTCTGCACTCCAGGTTCCGGATTTGAAAGGAATGAGCGTGCGTCGTGCGATCACGCGGCTTGCATCAGAGCAACTCGAAGCCACCGTCAAAGGGTCGGGAGTGGTAACGGCGCAGTATCCCGAAGCGGGCGCTCCTGTAACAAAGAATACAAAAATCGTTCTCGTTTGCGAACGAGTCCATTGAACGGCCTATGACTCTCGGACAGTTGTTGGAAAATGTTCCTGTCTCAAAAATGTTCCAGACGACGTTTGGTGCGATGGCGGTGACGCATGATGTCGAGATTGCGGGTATTCAATACAACTCGGCGAAGATCCAGAGGGGCGAAATGTTTGTCGCCCTGCGGGGCAGTAAGACCGATGGGCATCAGTATGTGACGGATGCCATTTCCCGCGGCGCCACAGCGGTGGTGATGGAAGATGACGATGCGGTGCCGGACTCATATTTTATGCATACCGGTGTCGTAAAGATTGTCGTCTCGAGTTCACGGCGCGCACTGGCGAAACTCGCAGCGGCATGGTATCAGTATCCCGCAAAGTCGATGCAGTTGATAGGCGTCACAGGAACGAACGGAAAGACAACAACCGCCTACCTGATCCGCCATTTGCTGCAGCAGAGTAAGCGGTATCCGTTGGTCGGGCTGATAGGAACGATCGAAACGATTGTTGGAACCGAGCAAGTGCCGGCAACACATACAACGCCGGAGTCGCTGGAACTGCATGAACATCTTTTAAAAATGAAAAATGTCGGGTGTTCGGCTGTTGTCATGGAAGTATCGTCCCATGCCCTGCATCAACAGCGCGTGTTCGGACTGGATTTTGATGAGGCAGTTTTCACAAATCTGACGCAGGATCACCTGGACTACCATCTGACGATGGACGAATATTTTGGTGCAAAGAAATCGCTCTTCGACACCTTGTCGACTGGCGCAATTGCAGTGACGAATGCTGATGATCCTTGGGGATCGAAGATCGTCAGAGACTGTACGGCGCGCCGTATGACCTACGGACTGAGCCCTGGCGCAGATGTTCAAGCGGACGCCGTCGCCCTCGCGATGAGCGGAACAACGTACAGCGTGAAAACACCTACTGCAACCTATGCGATCAACACACCGCTGGTCGGGCGTTTTAATATTTCCAATGCGCTTGGTGCGACGGCCGTCTGTCTCTCCATCGGAATAAACGGGACAGAAATCCAGGAAGGATTGCGCTCCTTTACCGCCGCTCCCGGCAGATTCGAACGCCTGGACTCTTCCAAAGGGTGGTGCGCCGTGATCGACTATGCTCACACACCGGATGCTCTGGAAAAATGCCTTGCGACGATCGGCGAGGTTATGCCCCTGGAAAACCGGGGGCGAATCATAACCGTCTTCGGTGCCGGCGGTGATCGGGACAAAGGCAAGCGGCCCCTCATGGGGTACATTGCCGAGGAGAAGAGCGACATTGTAATTGTGACATCAGACAATCCGCGAACGGAAGATCCCAATGCGATCATACGGAATATCTGTGCGCAGCTCCGACGTCCGGAAAAAGTAGTATGCGAACCCGATCGCGCTGCAGCGATTCAACAGGCGTGTGCAATGGCTTGTCCCGGTGATGTCGTGCTTATCGCCGGAAAAGGACATGAAGAGTATCAGGTGATCGGTACAGAAAAGCGGCATTTCAGCGACAAAGAAACGGTGCAACACTATCTCTGATGATGACACTGACAGACATACTGCAGCTGGATGGAATTCGCGTCATGAATTTGTCGGCGCCGAAGGTCATATTGAGCAGCGTCTCAACAGATTCACGCACTATTGCCGCGGGTGATCTGTTTATTGCGCTGCGCGGAGAATCGTTTGACGGACATTATTTTGTGCGCGATGTTGTGACACAAGGCGCAGCGGCCGTCATGGTGGACGAAGCGTGGTTCTTCGAGCATGCCGCAGAGATGCGCACGCTGTCGATACCGTTCTTTGTCGTACCGGATACGACGAAGGCGCTGGGCGATCTCGCACGGATCTATCGCAATAAATTTCCAATTCCAGTCATCGCCGTCGGCGGCAGCAACGGCAAAACGACGACCAAAGAAATGATCGTTGCCGTTCTCGAAAAAAAATACCGGGTGCTTGGAACGCAGGGAAATCTCAACAATCACATCGGTGTTCCGCAGATGATCTTCCGGCTGAAAAGAAAGCATCAGATGGCGGTGCTGGAGCTTGGAACAAATCACCCCGGTGAACTGAAGTATCTCTGTTCGATTGCGCAGCCGACGCATGCGCTGATCACCAATATCGGCAATGAGCATCTTGAATTCTTCGGCAATCTGGACGGCGTGGCCCGGGAGGAAATGGAACTATTTCGCGCACTCGGGCCGAAAGGAATTGCATTTGTAAATGTTGATGATCCGAATCTGGCCGGCGCGGCGAAATCACTCAAGGCATCAGTAGGCTATGGAACAGGACGGACGGCTGCTGTTCGTGCGCTGAAACTATTCCAGGACAACAGGGGGTGCGGTTCGTTCACGCTCAAAGCAGGAGCAAAGACGTACTCCGTTCCAGTCGCGATCGGCGTTCCCGGTTTGCATAATCTCGCCAACGGAATTGCCGCAGCCGCAGTCGGTTTAAAATTCGGCGTTCCTTTTCACGCTATTGCCGCGGCATTAAGAGAATGTAAAGGTGCAGCAAAGCGGATGCAGATTGTTGAACGCAACGGCATGGTTATTCTCAACGACACCTATAATGCGAATCCCGATTCCGTTCGTGCAGCCCTTGCGACACTGAAAGACATCCGTTCCATTGGAAAAAAAATTGTTGTGCTTGCCGATATGTTGGAGCTTGGCAGCAGAGCCGTCGATGAGCACATCGCAATCGGCCGCGATGTGGCGAAATCGGGCTTTGAATATCTCTTGACAGTCGGTCCGCTTGCGGAGAATATCGCAAGGGGATCGCAGCTTGCGGCAGCGAAGCACTATGCGACCAAACAGGATCTACTTGTTTCGCTGCGGCAAATCGCGCAAAGCGGAGATGTTGTGCTCGTGAAGGGATCACGCGGCATGAAAATGGAAGAAATTGCAGATCAATTGTAGAGACATCGCCCATGCTCTATTATCTCTTTTCGCTGCTTGAAAAAATCTATCATCCTCCGGGATTCGGAGTGGTGCGGTACCTGACGTTTCGCGCAGCGGCAGCAGCGGTCACGGCGCTTATCATCAGCTTCTGGATCGGACCGAAAATCATCCGGTTGCTGAAGAAACATCAGATCGGCGAGGCGGCGAAAGTCGAAGCGCCAAAGAGTCATCTGAGCAAAGCCGGTACCCCAACCATGGGTGGTCTGATCGTTCTCGGTTCCGTTCTTGTCCCGACGCTGCTCTGGGGCGATTTGAAAAACATGTACGTGCTTCTCATTCTTGTCGTTACCGTCGGTCTTGGTCTCGTTGGTTTCCTGGACGACTATCTGAAAGTCGTGAAGAAGAAACCGAAAGGCCTGATTGGCTGGTACAAAATCTTTGGCCAGGTTGTTGTCGGATTGATTCTCGGCTCCACTCTTTATTTTGCACCGGAGCTCAAGGCCGTCGTCGTCAATGGAGTGCATGGTGTCAACACGCTGACAACGGTGCCGTTTTTCAAGAATGTGACATTCGACTTTTCGTATCTCTACATTCCCATGGTGATTTTTATCATCACGGCGACGTCGAATGCGGTCAATCTCACCGATGGTCTTGATGGCTTGGCAATCGGTACGGTCGGTATCGTCGCGCTCACTCTGGCGGCCATCAGCTATATTTCCGGCAACGTCGAATTCAGCAGTTATTTGAATGTCATTTACCTGCGCGGGAGCGGGGAATTGGTAATCTACTGCGCAGCCCTTGTGGGTGCAGCGCTCGGTTTTCTCTGGTTCAATTCCTACCCGGCACAGGTCTTTATGGGCGATACCGGTTCGCTTGCGCTCGGCGGAGCCATCGGTGCGACCACCATCATGATCAAGAAAGAACTTATACTGCCGATTCTGGGAGGTATATTTTTCATGGAGACGGCATCGGTGATCATTCAGCGGTTGTATTTCAAATATACGAAGAAACGTTTCGGCGAAGGACGCCGCGTTTTCAAAATGGCACCGTTGCATCATCATTTTGAGATGCAGGGAATCCCTGAGCCGAAGATCGTCATGCGATTCTACATTATTGCAGTACTGTTGATGATTGTCAGCCTGGCGACGTTCAAAGTGCGGTAGCAGCGTTCTGTATAGTGAAGGAAAAAAATAGCTACAGAGATGAAGAAGAGAGAACAGACAAAGATCAATCATCCGTAATTCGTATCTACTCATCATGTTTAGCGTCATGTTTCGTTTCAGGCCTGTCATGCCCGAATGTCCGTCTCGATTCTCCGAATCGAGACGAGATGTCGTCCCGTGAAACGGAACGGACTTCTGTCGGGCATCCAGATGGAAAACATGGATTCCCGCCAAAAACATGCGGGAATGACATTTTCAAGAAATACGCTGAGTAGTTACCGTAATTCATAATTCGTAATTAGCTTATGATCGACCAAAAACATAGGGCTCTTGTCGAAGGACAACATGTTACGGTGATCGGTGCTGCGCGCAGCGGTCGTGGAGCGGCTGCCCTCCTGAAGCGGCACGGTGCATCGGTGTTCGTGAGCGATAGCCAGAGCGCCGGGAAACTCGCCGATGCAGCCGCTGAGTTATCTGCCGCAGGAATTCCGTTTGAGACCGCGGGCCACACCGATTGTGCACTCGACTGTTCCCTGATGGTGATCAGTCCCGGTGTGCCCGGAAATATTCCAATTGTTGTCGAGGCACAGAAGCGGGGCATCACGGTGGTGAGCGAGCTGGAACTCGCGAGTTGGTTCTGTTCCGCTCCGGTCATTGCCATCACCGGAAGCAATGGCAAAACAACCACCGCCACGCTGGTCGGCCGCATGCTGGAAGATGCCAAGAAGAAATGTATTGTTGCGGGTAACATCGGCGAAGCATTGTCGACCGTGGTAGAGCAGGCAACACCGGACCATATCGTTGTGCTGGAGGTCAGCAGTTTTCAGCTCGAACACATCCTCGACCTCCGGCCGGCAGTTGCCGTGATTCTCAATATCACGCGCAATCACCTGGATCGATATGACAATTCGATGGAACGGTACGCGGCGGCAAAGACGCGCATCTTTATGAATCAACAAGCCGGCGATCTTCTCATTTATAATGCAGAAGACCGGATCAGCGTGGAGAAAATCGCTGCGGCACAGAGCTGCACTCTGACATTCAGCATGAATGAAGAAAAAACTGACGGTGTTTTTGCTGATCAGGGATCCATCGTGATGCGTGTGGCGGGAGAACGAAAACAGATCATGAAAATTGCCGACCTGTCGCTTGCCGGTGATCATAATGTGCAGAATGCCATGGCCGCCATCCTCGCGGTGCAATCGTTCGGCATCAGTCCCGCGGTCATTCGCGGTACGTTGCGGAATTTTAAGGGAGTGGAACACCGGCAGGAATTCGTCAGGACGGTCAAGGGCATTACGTACATCAACAACTCCAAGGCGACAACGGTGGAAGCGGTCGGTTATGCGCTCCGAAGCTACGAGCAGCCGATTGTGTTGATGATGGGTGGAAAAGACAAGGGCAACGACTATTCGACCATTTACGATCTTGTGGAAAGAAAAGTAAGGGCGATTGTCGCGACCGGTCATTCTGCTGATACCATTGTCGAAAATTTTGCTCACAAAGTTCCGGTATTGAAAGTTGAGACCATCGGATCGGCGATCCCCAATACTACTTCGATGAAAAAAGCGATCTGGATTGCCGGCGGATTGGCCCATCCGGGCGATGTCGTGCTGCTGGCGCCTGCGTGCACGTCATTCGATTGGTTTACCGACTACGAAGAACGCGGGCGCGTGTTCAAGCAACTGGTGCAGGAGATCGCCGAAGCCTGATGGCCGCGCGGAGAAACCATATCGACCGGGTCGTACTGCTCACCGTGCTCTTTCTCATGGTGGCGAGCACCGTTGTCGTCTACAGCGCTTCATCTACATGGGCGTTTCAGAAATACGGAGCCGCCAGCGGATTGGTGAACAAGCACATCATCAAAGTGCTGGCCGGCTTTGTGGTGATTCTCTTTGCGATGAATGTGAAATATACAATCTATCGCAAGCTGGCACGGCCGGCAATCATCGGTTGTCTCGTCCTGTTGACCGTGACGCTGGCGATCGGCGGGGAGATCAAAGGCGCTGCGCGGTGGCTAAGCTTTGCGGGTTTCAATCTGCAGCCGTCGGAAGCGGCAAAGTTCGCATTGATCTTCCTGCTCAGCGGCATGATGGCCGCAAAGAAGGACAAGATCCTGGACTTCCATTCCGGATTTCTGCCGCTGATGCTCTGGATCGGAGGCGTCGTTGTGCTCGTCATGCTGCAGCCGAATTTCAGCACCGGCGCGATGATTGCCTGTATCGGTATCGTGATGCTCTATATGGGCGGTGCCCGCTGGAAGCATTTGCTGGGAACCCTGTCGCTTGCCGTTCCGGCACTGCTGATCTATATGGTGAGCGCACAATACCGGATGAAAAGGGTGCTCGCTTTTCTCGGCATTGCGGACGGAAGTACGACCCCGAGCAAATCAAACTATCAGCTCTGGCAGGGAATTATCGGCTTCGGCAACGGCGGATTATTCGGCGTCGGCATGGGCGAAAGCAAACAGCGGGATCTCTTCCTGCCCGAATCGTACGGCGATTTTGTTTTTTCGATCATCGGCGAAGAGTACGGGTTTATCGGTACGGTAATATTTCTGACTCTCTTTTTCGTTATTCTGATACGCGGTTTCCGTATCGCGAAGAATGCGCCGGATGATTTTGGAAAGTTTTTGGCAATCGGAATTACATCGACCGTTGTTATTTACGCGCTGGGGAATGCGCTCGTCACACTGGGAGTGTTCCCGACGACAGGATTGCCAATGCCGTTTGTCAGCTATGGCGGTTCGTCGATCATCTTTTCGTCATTTGCGATCGGTGTGCTCCTGAATATTTCGTCGTACACGGATCTTCATCCCAGGGTTCAGCCGATGCAAGAAAATTCCGGCGCGGCAGCAGAACCCGCTGTCGGGAGTGTCTACTGATATGGCAGCCGCACAAACGGTAAGCGTGCTTTTTGCCGGCGGCGGGACCGGCGGTCATCTTTTTCCCGCCATCGCGATTGCGGACGAAATGAAGAAACTGCAGCCGGATCTTCGCATCGTCTTTGCAGGCACGAAGGACAAAATAGAGGCGCGCGTCGTACCGCAGAAGGGCTATGAGTTTGCGCCGATCTGGATCAGCGGACTGCACCGGCGGTTGACGGTATCGAACCTTCTTTTTCCGGTGAAAGTGATCGTGTCCCTGTGGCAATCGCTCCGCTTGATTATGAGGATCAAGCCGCAGGTGGTCATCGGAACCGGCGGATATGTGTGCGGACCGGTGTTGTTTGTGGCCTCAATGCTCAGGGTGCCAACCATGATTCATGAAAGCAACAGCTATCCGGGAGCGACAACGCGTATGCTGGCGTCCCTAGTGACTGAGCTGCTAATCACATTCAATGCAACACGCGGCTATCTGAAGAAGAAGGGTAGGCGCGCAGTGCTGATCGGAAATCCGACACGCGACGAGCTGGTCTATGGAGACCGCGAATCCGGACTAAAAGCTTTCGGCCTCGAATCGGGAAAAAAAACGGTCTTCGTGTTCGGCGGCAGTCTGGGAGCCAAATCTCTCAATAGAGTGATTGCGAAGAACCTGGAATTGCTCCGTGCCAATGGGATTCAAGTCCTCTGGCAAATCGGTGTGCAAGCACCCGCGGCGTATGAAGCGTTAGCGTGTAATGGAGTGGTCGTGAAGAGGTTTGTCGACAATATGCCGCAGGCGTATGCGGCGGCCGACCTGGTTGTTTGCCGATCCGGAGCCACAAGCCTCGCCGAACTGACACGGCTCGGAAAACCGGCAATTCTTGTTCCGTATCCGCATGCAGCTGCCGATCATCAGACGCTCAATGCCTGCGCGCTGCGGGATGCCGGGGGAGCGCTATTGGTCACGGATAAGGATTTTGCCGAAAATGGAATTGCAGCGATTTGCAGACTTTTAAACGATTCCGATACACTGAAAATAATGAGCCGGAAATGCCTCGCACTGGGCAGGCCGGCGGCAGGAATCGAAATTGCAACAAGAGCACTGGGCTTGGCCTATGGACGCTGAATTTAAATATAAACTTGATTTCTACTATCAGCAGACGGTGATGTATCTGGTGACATTTGTGCTGTACGCGGCGGTCAAAGGCAGTGTCGTGGAAACACAATTTTTCCTTGTCTTCTCAGATCCGATTCTGCTCATCATGATGTTCTTCATCGTCATCGCGCTGGCGATGCTGGTGTTGAATCGCGTGCGCGGCAGAAAACTCATTGTCAACGAGACCGGTCTAATTTTTCATCACCGCTTCGGCTCGCACGCCATTTCATTGAAGTCGATCGAATGGTTGCATATCGGCCGCGAGCGGCGTGTGCAGACATCGGGAATCTTTCAGGTGATCGTTTTCAAAGTGAAGGGACGCCACCGGCTGTATCGCATCCGGGTCGGCCGGTATGAACGGGGAAAGGAATTGGTTGCTGCCATAGAAAAAGTCGCCGTCCATATCCCCAAAGGAGAGCGGCGTGCCTTTTCCATGCGACGGAAAGTACGGTAGGATATCATGTTCAGTTCAATAAAGAAAATTCATTTTGTCGGAATCGGCGGTATTGGCATGAGTGGAATCGCCGAGATCCTCCTGGATCAGGGATTTACCGTCAGCGGATCCGACCGTGCACTGAGTGAAGTCACGGAGCGCTTAAAATCTCTGGGTGCCGCCATTTACGAAGGACACCGCGCGGAGAACATCGCGGACGATGTGGACACCGTGGTGTACTCATCTGCCGTTGCGTCCGAGAATCCGGAGGTCATCGAAGCACAGCGGCGCAAGATTCCGATCGTGCGCCGGGCAGAAATGCTTGCCGAGGTAATGCGATTGAAATACGGCATCGGGATTGCCGGCACACACGGAAAAACAACGACGACATCCATGGTCAGCCTCGTGCTAATGGAAGGCGGCCTTGATCCCACGGTGATTGTGGGAGGAAAACTGAGCGGTCTCGGTGGAACGAATGCGCGTCTCGGAAAAGGCGATTTCATCGTCGTTGAAGCCGATGAGTTTGACCGCTCGTTCCTGTCCATCACGCCCACCGTCGCAGTGCTGACGACGCTGGAGACAGATCATCTCGACTGCTACCGGGATCTGGAAGATATCAAGGGGGCGTTCATTCAATTTGCGAACAAAGTACCATTTTACGGATTTATCGTACTGTGTCTCGATGAGCCGGCACTGCAGGACATCATGCCGCAGCTTCGAAAAAAGAAATTGATCACCTACGGACTGACACCGCAGGCAGATGTGCAGGCTGTCGATATTTATCACAAGGAAAATATCTCCACTTTCGCCGTTGTACATGGTCAGGACGAATTGGGAACGGTGACAGTGCAGATTCCCGGAAATCACAACGTGCAAAACGCGCTGGCGGCAATCGCCGTCGGACTGCAGCTCGGTGTTCCATTCGAGCAAGTGAAGGCCGGCATCGAGCGCTTTACGGGTGTTTACCGGCGCTGGGAAAAGAAAGGTGAAGCCGCCGGCATTGCCGTGTACGACGACTATGCGCACCATCCGACGGAATGCAAGGCGACGCTTTCCGGAGTGAAGGCAGGATGGCGCCGCAGAGTTGTCTGTGCGTTCCAGCCGCACCTATTTTCGCGTACACGAGATTTCTATGAAGAATTTGGAAAGGCGTTTCTGCTCGCAGACGTCTTGGTAGTGACAGATGTGTATCCTGCACGCGAGGAACCCATTCAGGGCGTCACAGGTGAGCTTATCACCAATGCGGCCAAACAGTACGGGCACAAGGAAGTGCATTATGTACAGAATAAAAAGGAACTTCCTGCATTTCTGAAATCAATAACAAAGCCGGGCGATATTGTCATCACCATGGGTGCCGGTGATATCTGGAAGTTTGGCGAAGAATATCTATCTCTATTGAAGGCATGAGCGAAGACCCCAAAATATCAGACGATCGCAAAGACGCGCCGCTGCGTGGAAAATCAGTCTATTGGATTCTCAGCGGATTGCTGCTCCTTCTCGTCGTCTCGTGGTACGGATCGATGCGCTGGAAGGAACAACTGACGGTTCCGCAAGTGCTTGTGGACGGACAATTGATACTATCGCAGGACGAAATTCTTGCGCTGGCAAATATTCCCTCCGGTGCAAAAATGTACTCGGTTGATCTTGCATCAGTGGTGCAGTCCGTGGAATCGAACAAGTTCGTCAAACGAGCGATTGTCCGGCGCAATCCGCCATTGGCGATACATGTAACGGTGATGGAACGAGTGCCGGTGGCTTATGTCGCTTCCGAGCAACCGACGGATCTGCTCATGGTGGACGATGAGAGTTGTCTGTTGCCGCATGCTCCGGGTCGCATGATCTTTGATATTCCGGTCATTTCCGGTATTGCGCCGTCGGTGAGCGATTCGCTGGGCATTTGCGTCAAGAACGCATCACTGGCGACGGCACTTGAACTGCTTCGCCTCAGCCGCAGGACTGCCGGTGATGTGCCTCAACAGATATCGGAAGTGGATATGCGCAACAGCGCCGACATCATACTGTACACCGTGGACGGCGGCATCGCCATTCATGTCGGCAACGATGTGCTGGCGGAAAAAATTGTAAAGCTTGACGGATTTTGGAAGACCGTTGTAGCGCACGAAGGGATGCAGCATATTAAAGCGATCGATCTGCGTTTTCGCGATCAGGTGATCGTGGTGCGTGGACAGGATCTATCGCAATCAGAAAAAAAGGGATAACATGGATAATATTTATGTCGGTCTTGATATCGGTACAACCAAGGTGTGTGCGATCGTTGCGTCCCTCGGACCGAATCAGGAAATCAATATTCTCGGCATCGGAAAGAGCAAGTCGGATGGATTGACACGTGGAGTGATTACGCACATCGACCGGACGATTGCATCGATTCGTGCAGCTGTTGCGGATGCCGAGGCGCAGTCGGGCACAAAAATTGCGTCGGTGGTGGCGGGCATTGCCGGCGATCACGTGCAGAGCTTTCAAAGCCGCGGTGTGGTAGCCATTTCCGGTGCGGAACAGGAGATCACGCAGGCGGACGTCAACCGGCTGATCGAGGACACAAAAAAAATCGCACTGCCGTCAGATCGCAAGATCATTCATGTCATTCCACAGGCTTTCATCGTCGACGGCCAGGATGGGGTGACCGATCCGGTCGGAATGTCCGGCGTTCGCATGGAAGCCAATGTCCACATCATCACCGGACTTGTCTCTGCGGCGCAGAACATCATCAAATGTGTCCAGCGTTCCGGCGTCAGCGTCAGCGACATCGTCCTGGAGCCGATTGCTTCGAGTGAAGCGGTTCTAGACAAAGAAGAGAAAGAAGTGGGTGTTGCACTGATCGATATCGGCGGCGGCACCACGGATCTCGCCGTTTTTGAAGATCGTACGATCCGCCACACAGCGGTGATCGGCATTGCCGGACGCTCTGTGACGGATGACATTCGCCGTGGACTCGGTGTGCTGACGGAACAGGCGGAGTATCTCAAGGTGACGTATGGCCACGCCTATATGCCGGGGGTGATCGACAATGCACCGATCACAGTGCCCGGAATCGGCGCGCGTCCGCCGGTGGAAATAGATACGAGAAGCCTTTGCCAGATCATCCAGCCGCGGATGGAAGAGATCTTGGAGATTGTTGCACTCGAAATCAACCGTTCAGGCTATCAAAAACATCTCGCCGCCGGTGTTGTGTTGACCGGAGGCGGATCGTTGATTAAAGGAACGGCCGATCTGGCGCGCGAAGTACTCGGCATGCCTGTCGCGATCGGCATTCCGAAGGGATTTCATGGCGGGTTTGTGAAAGAGATCGAGAATCCGATGTATGCAACAGGAGTCGGATTGGTGATGCATGCGATCAAACATCGTGAGCAACCGCATGTGGATTCCATCCGGCCGCCAAAAATGGACGGCAAATTGAAAACGATAATTGGCAGAATGGTTCATTGGTTCGACGAATTGTAAAAAAATTATCTCAGCATCACTCACCAATCAAAGGAGTTACAATGATTTTTCTAGACGATTCTGCGGAAAACGGCGCGAAGATTCGCGTTGTGGGTGTCGGCGGCGGCGGATCCAACGCCATCAACAGCATGATCGAAAAAGGCTTGACGGGCGTTGATTTCATCTGCATTAATTCCGATACGCAGGCGTTGGACCGCAGCAACGCGACCAACAAGATCCAGATCGGGAAGAATCTGACTCGCGGCCTGGGTGCAGGAGCCGATCCAACGATCGGACACCGAGCTGCAGAGGAGGATCGTGAAGAAATCGCCCGTGCATTGCAGGGCAGCGATATGGTGTTCATTACAGCAGGCATGGGCGGCGGAACTGGAACCGGTGCGGGTCCAGTCGTTGCCAACATCGCCAAGAGCATGGGCGCTTTGGTGGTCGGCATCATAACAAAGCCGTTCAGCTGCGAAGGCAAGAAGCGTTTGTCGCTGGCAGAAACTGGCATTGAGGAGATGAAGAAGCAGGTCGATACGCTGATCGTCATCCCCAATCAGAAGCTCTTGTCGATCGTCGAAAAGACAACGCCACTGGAAGAAGCTTTCGAGATCTGCAACCGCGTGCTGCACAATGCAACGCGTGGCATATCGGAAATCATCACCGTTCCCGGACTGATCAACGTCGATTTTGCCGATGTCCGCACCATCATGCGCGAAATGGGTGATGCGTTGATGGGCACGGGCTATGCAACAGGCGAGAACCGTGCCACGGAAGCTGCGAATGCCGCAATCTCCAGCCCGCTGCTGGAAGGCGTGTCGATCAAGGGTGCACAAGGTGTACTGGTGAATGTCACCGGCGGCAAGAATATGTCGCTGCATGAACTCGATGAAGCAACCTCCATTATTCACGAAGCCGCCGGCGACGATGCAAATGTGATCCTCGGTGCCGTGGTGGACGATCGCATGACCGACGAGTTGATGGTGACCGTGATAGCAACAGGATTCAATCGTAACGCCATGCAGCAGGCCAAAGCCCCGGTGAAAACGGTGCGCGGCTTGATCGATCATATCCCGACCGGTCCGACAGAACTTGGTAAATACAATCAACCCGCATTTGAACGAAGAAAATCGTTCATGCCCGAGCCTGTTGCTGCCGAAGAAGCAAAAATCCGGCAGGGCAGCTTTGATCGGAGCGACACTGATCGTCCGGCATTCCTCCGGAAGATTATGGACTAATGCTTCCGGCACGATGACAAAGAGCCCTGCAGACGCGGTCGTCAGCAGGGCTTTCTGTTGCGGCGAAGCAAGCACACGGTTGGGAACAAGAAGAAGTATTTGCGTACATTAATACTTCTGTCGGCGGTTGGTAAGTGAGCTTTTTCCAAGAGCGTGGTTTGAATGAAATGAAGTCCGGAGTGCAAAAAATGCTTCGTTTTCCATGGGAAGCAGCTTTCTGGGTGACGGCCCTGGCGGCTCTCGCAATCGCGGATCCCAATGCAGACCGCCATTTCTCACTCTGTCCGCTGAAATCTCTCGGTCTCAATTTCTGTCCAGGCTGCAACATCGGCCACGCGATTACGTTCTTCTTGCATGGCAATGTTCAACAATCATGGTCGACTCATTGGCTCGGTATTCCGGCTGTCGTTGTGCTCAGCGCGCGCAGTCTTGCCCTCTTCTACCGGTTCTGGAAAACACATTCTGCAGGAACCCAAATTTCGTAGTCAAAACTGTTTGAATATCATCTCTATCGGAAACGGATACAGAAGCAGTCGCAAAAATAATCGCACACATACCAAGGAGCTCAAATGGCTAATATTCTAACGATGCTGCCGACACTGGAAGGGGACGAGTTCACCTTTATACAGAACCTGACCAAAGATATGACGGAAACACAGGTTCAGCAGTTTGCAATGATTTACGGTGCCCGCCGCCGTGAACCGCAGACGCTGTTGCTGGTCACGCTGATCGCTTTTGTCGGCGCGGCCGGTGTGCAGCGGTTTTTAGTTCGGCAAATCGGCATGGGCATTCTCTATCTATTCACCTGGGGCTTCTGCTGCATCGGAACAATTATCGATCTGGTCAATCACAGGAGCCTGGCATTTGAATTCAATTGGAAAGTTGCTCAGGAAGTTGCCATCATGGTGAAGTCGATGTAGCTGCTGTTGCAATTTCACACACCAAAGAGTACATTATCTGCAGTTCTGGACAGTATAGCGCAGAGGACACAGAGCGATCTTTCTCTGTATCCTCTGCTCCATTTATACACGAGTGTAACGGACTGCAGTGCGCCGCCTTCCTTTTTTTATACTCCTTTCGGCACTTCTGATCGGATTGGCTTCTGCCCAATCCAGGCGGATCGATTCGCAATTCAGGATTACCCGGCTAAAATACGCCGGCGGTGGTGACTGGTACAATGATCCATCCGCAGAAGTGAATCTGCTCCTCTTTGCGCGCCAATATGCCGGCATCGATGCCGATCCAAAGTATGAGTTTGCCGAACTCGGCAGTGATAATCTCTTTTCCTGTCCCTTTCTCTTTATGACCGGGCATGGAAACATTGTCCTCTCAGACTATGAAATCCGGCGACTTCGACAGTATATTGAAAACGGCGGTTTTCTGTACGCAGACGACGATTATGGCATGGACAAAGCCTTCCGGCGGGAGATGAAGCGTGTCTTTCCCGACGCAGAACTCGTGGAGCTTCCGTATTCGCACGGACTGTATCATTGTAAATTTGATTTTCCAAACGGCCCGCCCAAGACGCATGAGCACGACAACAAACCGCCTCAGGGCTTCGGCATTTTCCTTAAAGGCCGCCTGGCGGTGTACTATACCTTCGAATCGACTCCTTCGGACGGTTGGGCCGATCCGGAGGTGCATAAAGATCCGGATGAAAAAAGAGAGGAAGCTCTTCGCTTTGGAACAAATATTCTTGTGTGGGCGCTGACGCAGTAGCAGCCAATGACAAACCGGATAGAAAAATACGAAGCAGAATTTCGCAGGAAGCTGACCGCCGCCCGAAATCTTCATTATAAAGAGCAAATCGGCAGCGGCGCAATTATCGGTGCAGGTTGTGCCGTCATTGTTGCACTTTTCTCGTCTGCAGTGGAGGCGCTGTTTGCATACGGAACAACAGGCAGAACACTGCTTCTCTTGCTCGGGATTCTTATTTGCTCGGCTTCAGCGGCATGGTTCGTTCTCCGTCCAATCCTTGCATCCCAAAAGCTCCTGCATTCGCTGTCGGAGCTTGACATTGCCGATCGCGTCGGAATTTTGTATCCCCAGATCAAAGACCACTTACGCAATGTGCTGGAGCTTTCCGGTGCCGGCAAGAGCGTATCACGGTATGAGTATTCTCCGGAAATGATCGAAGCAGCGGCGAAGGAACTGCACGAGGCAAGCAGCAATCTTCCATTTATTGCGATTGTATCGTTCACATCGTTCAAGCGCAACATCCGCTGGTGTGCAGCTCTGCTTGTGGTTGCTGCAATCCTGTTTGGAACATCGGCGACCGGACTCGGTGAAGCAGGACGTCGCATTCTGCATTGTTCAACGAAGTTTCATCATCCTTATCCGTTTACAATTCGCGTCCAGCCCGGCAACACAGAAGTGGTCAAAGGACTTCCGGTATCAATTTCCGCAGACCTGGTGACTGCAAACCAATCGCTCTCGTTCCGGATGCCAACGAGCGTCCGGCTTCGACTTCAACTGGAAGGCGTCACGGTCGCAGAAGACGTGTCGCTGGCAGCGGATTCCACCGGCCGATTTGTGTATGCGATTCCATCCGCCAAGCAGTCCTTCCGCTACTCTGTTTCGGCGGCAGAAATGCAGAGCGATGAGTACCGTATCGCAGTGGTCGATCGTCCTTATGTTCGCTCGATGAAAGTTGTAGTGACTTCTCCGGTCTACGCGCATACACCGGCAATCTCATTGGATGACAATGTCGGAGATGTTGCGGCACTGGCCGGTTCCCGCGTGCATTGGACAATTCTTTCCAACAAGAAACTTTCATCGGCATCGGTCCTTTGCCGGGAAGGGAAAAAAATACCGTGCACGATGAACGGAACATCAGTGACGGCTCAAGCGGTCTTTCGTCAATCCACGAGCTATCATATCGCGCTGACAGATGTAACTGGAAATACAAGTATCAATCCGATCGAGTACAAGATCGACATTACGGCAGACGAGGTTCCGGGTGTTGCCATCACGCAGCCCGGACGCAATGTTGATATCACAGACGCAACAACGCTGCCGATGCATTTCAAGCTGCATGACGACTACGGCATCAGCGCGCTGCGCATTGCCTACCGTCTTATCCAGTCAAAATATGAAAAGCCGCAGGAGCAATTCACCTATGTCCAGATTCCAATAGCACCCGGCGGACGATCGGCAGCCGGGATGACCGGTTTCGATCTTGAATCCGACCATACCTGGAATCTTGCACCCCTCGCCCTTGTGCCGGAAGATGTTGTTGAATACCGTGCGGAAGTATTCGACAACGATGTCGTCTCCGGTCCCAAGATGGGAGTCAGCGACACGTACATCCTTCGCCTGCCATCCTTCGAGGAAGTATTCGCGGATGCCGATAAGGCTCAAAACAGCGCCGTCAAAAACCTGAATGAATCACTTCAACAGGCGGAGGAATTTAAGAAAGATGTCGAGAAACTGGCCCGGGAAATGAAGAAGAGCCAGCCGCCCGATTGGCAGCAGCAGCAGCGTGCCACCGAACTTGCAAGAAAGTATGAGGATCTTCAGAAAAAGGTCGATCAGGTGAATCGTACGGTCGACGAAATGGCACAGCAGCTGCAAAAAAACAATGTCCTCTCGCAGGAGACCATGCAAAAATATATGGAGCTCCAGCAGATGATGCAGCAGCTTGACTTGAAGGAATTTCAGGAGGCGATGAAGCGCCTTCAAAGCTCGATGCAGAATTTTTCGCCTGATCAATTGAAAGAGGCAATGCAGAAGGTACAGTTCACCGAAGAGGCATTCCGTAAAAGCATTGAGCGGACACTCAACCTGTTGAAGCGCATTCAAGTAGAACAGAAAGTGGACGAGATGGTCCGACGGGCGGAACAATTGCAGGAACAGCAGGAAGCGCTGCAGAAAGAAACGGCTAAAGCGGATCCGCAGGACAAGGCAAAAGCAAAGGAACTCGCACAAAAGCAGCGCGATATCAATAGGGATCTGCAGGAATTGCAGAAACATCTTTCTGAACTCCGCACAAAGATGGAGGAGTTCGCAAAAGAAATGCCGATGAACGAGCTGGAGAAAGCGGAGCAGGCTGCGAACGATGAGGAAATGGAAAAATCCATGGAGCAGAGCGAACAACAGCTCCAAGCGCAGCAGCCGCAGCAGGCACAAGAATCCCAGCAGAAGGCTTCGAAGAAAATGCAGAAGATGACGCAGCAGATGTCCCGCATGCAGCAACAGCTTCTCGCAAAGCAAATACAGGAGACGATGGCTGCCCTGCGCCGCGCCATGAAGGATCTCCTCCAGATTTCACAGAAAGAAGAAGCATTGAAGAATGAAACCCAGCGGAGCGATCCGAATTCTCCGCGCCTGCGTGAAAAGGCGGAGACTCAGCAGGATGTGCAGAACGATCTTCGCAATGTGACCAACGGCCTGGCGGAGCTATCGCAGAAATCTTTTATAGTAACCCCGGAAATGGGAAAGTCGATCGGCGACGCACTTGCCCATATGAACCAGGCCGTCATGGGGCTGGATCAGCGCAACGGCGGTGCCGCCGGACAGGAACAGATAGGGGCGATGGCTTCGCTCAATCAGGCGGCGCAGCTTGTCCAGGATGCGATGCAATCGATGCAGCAGGACGGTGCGGGCGCAGGCGGCGGATCGCTTATGCAGCAATTGAGGCGCATGACCGGCCAGCAGCAGGGAATCAACATGCAGACGCAGCAGATGGGAAGCGGAATGTCTCAGGCGCAGATGCAGCAAGCCGGGCGTCTGGCTGTACAACAGGATGCGCTGCGCAAATCGATGGAGCAATTGAACAAGGAGGCGCAATCGAGCAACGAGCGCAGCCGCATTCTGGGAGATTTACAGCGCATTGCGGACGAGATGCGTGAAGTGGTTGCGGATATGGAGCAGAACAATGTCAATCCCAACACGCTCCGGCAGCAGGAGAAAATTCTCTCCCGTATGCTTGAAGCCCAGAGTTCATTGCGGGAGAGAGACTTTGAACAGCGTCGCCGTTCTGTCTCCGGCAAAGCGCCTGTACGGTCTAGTCCCGCGACATTGTCATCTACCGCCGAGACGGATAAACTTCGCCGCGACCTGATCAAGGCGCTGGAGGAGGGCTATACAAAAGACTATCAGGAATTGATCCGCCGCTATTTTGAAGCGGTAGGGGCAAAGGAACCGAGTCGATAGAATGCCGACTTGCTCCGCAGATCTATGATACCATCTGCGTCGCAAGTACTGCTGTTTCGGCAGTATGTTGCACGAGAGAAGACGCAAGGCTGATTGTGTAACCACCCACGGTATCACCGGATACTATCGAATCAATATCATTTTTCTTGTTTCGATGAACGATCCCGCACTCAACCGATAGAAATATATGCCGCTTGGAAATTTGGAAGCGTCAAACGTAACCGAATACTCCCCCGGTGCCTGAAATGAATTGACATTAACTGCGACCTCCTGACCAATCAGGTTATACACTCTCAAGATTACAGTGGTATTCCGTGGCAATGAGTATTTTATTGTCGTGACTGGATTGAACGGATTCGGATAGTTTTGACTTAATTCAAAGTTGCCCGGGATAGAGTGTTCAGACCAAACCGCTGTGGCTCCTCCATTTGTCGTTCCGCGAGTAATCGTATTGAGGAGCTTCCACGCGCCTCCGTCAGGAAATCTGCCGTAACTTTGGGACGTACCCATAGCGGCGAAGTTCACGGTGTCTACGATTGTGCCGGCCGAGTCTTCAAGCCAAACAGTCTCACCGGAGCTCGAGAGGCCGAAGTCGCTGGACGCAGAACCATCCGTGACAACGACGAAGAACCCCGTCGCCGGGATCACGGTTCCGGCGGGGATCTCCTTCTTGGGTTTTGTGCCTCCCTGACCACCAACATCATAAATCTTGTATCCGGCGAGACTAATCGGTGCAGTTGTTGTGTTGTAGAGTTCAATCCAGTCGGGATCTGTTGTTGTGCCCCGGGAATAGATTTCATTCATTTTCACGGTCACAGTACCGGGGTCGCCTTCTGCCTTTATCGTATAGAATTCATGTTCAGCTCTTACCGGTGAGAACATTCCTGCATTATTGTTTTCTGCATAAACGTAGTACTGAATGAGCGGAGAGTTCACGTTGATGGTCGCGCCGTAGACATTGTCTCCGGAGGCACCGTCTCCATGCGCGCCGTCGTCATACATGAGAACTTTTGTAAATTTGTCGGTGACATCGTACCGATATCCTAAATAAACAGCATTTGCATTGGTATTAGATACCGTTGCGGTGACGGAAATGCTGCTCTTCACTTTGGGCGCTGCGTTGCTGGGAGCAACGCCGGCAATGGAGGGTCTTGTGTTCGTGAAATCTGAGAGGGGTGAGAGATAGGTATATCTGCCGTTCATTAAATTTGCAATTCCCGGCGCAGAGGTCATACTTGGTCCGGATCCCGAAGTAACATCCGCCGTTAGATTGCTTTGATATTGCGCATAAGTGTACAGCTTGTTGGGATCAGCCTGAACGGAAGCATCAATGACCGGCTGGTATGATCGTGCCGTTGTCAGGTAGCTGCCGTTGGAGAAGTTTTCATTCAGGATAGTCTGCAAATGCGCCAAATACATTTTTTTGTATGCAGGAACAGAAAGCAGTTTTTGCACCAAGGGCCAATTTGCGTCACCGGAATGGAGCAAATGTGTCATCTGAATTTTTGCGGTCGTGTTTGGTAAATTGATCGTTCCGGTATTGCTGAAGGTTCCGAATGATTCATTAAAATCCCACAGGACGCAATTGAATCGTCCCGTATTGTCCTTGTAGAGGTAGTAGTTTTGTGCGAATCCTCCGATGTAGCTGTCCAGATTGACCAGGCAATTGTCAAATGCCAACATCCATAATGCCCGGTCCACATCCAAAACGGTCTCTATTCCACTAATATTGTTCTTGAGAGTGTTGCAGAGACGTATCAAATCACTCCACCCAAAATCTGAATTCATTTCATAGGCAGGCGCATAACTGGTGCTGTCAGGTCCTAAATAGACCAGATTGGGTAAGGCCGATGTTCCCGGTCCTGCGCCGGCAATAGGATTGCACTTGAAAAACGCATTATCCTTGGAATAGAAATGATTTCGGACAAATTTTTTGCTGACAGATTCACAGTTGACGTACAACCCGATTAATTTTCCATTCACATACACGTTTGCATAGTTTGACAGAGAGGCATCCATGTATTGACGCAAAATAGCATACGAAAGCGCCTCACGCAGGAATGACGGGTCTTTGGCGGCATTACTGAGTTTAACATCCGTGTAGCCCTGATAATTCTGGTCCTTGTACGTATCCAGTTCAATGTGGAAAGGATTCTTTACTTGTTCGGGACGATAGGTGCTGTTGCCCTTATATTTTACGCCGACACTGTCGAATACTGTTCCGTTAATGGAAACCGATTGGGCCATAATGTAACCGTCGCTTCCGGCTTTCGCAGTATCCAACATAAAATCCCAGTTGCTTTGTCGAAAGGTCAGAGCAATCGTCTGAACAGTATTGAGGTCATAGAATGACTGAGCATAAGAAATGCTTGACCAGAGGACTATGCCGGTCATTGAAATGAGAATGTACGATGTGGTCTTCATCATTTTCATAGGAACCTCTTTCATTCACATCAACATTGCTTCTGTCTTGTTGAAGGATCCCGTCTATTTTTTCCCCCGGTTTCTCACCATCTCCTCGAATTCCACTTTCTGCCGCGGATTCAGAATGCTGACAATGCTTTCATCTTCTTCGTTTCGCACTTTCTGTTTTTCAATCTCGAAGTCAGCCGGACTCGGTCTGGATTGAGACTTAAACTTCTCTTCCTTTGTTCGGGAAAGGGCAAGAATGTCTTTGACCTTTTTGATCTGATCAGGTGAGAGAGAGAGTCTTTCTGCATATCGATCGAGCTTCTGAAGCGCGGTCGGTGGGCCCTGTCGGTCATCCGGTCGGGGCGGTCGTTGTCTTTCTTCAATGTCTCTATTGTTCTTCAACGTTGCGGGGGCCTTCGACCGCTGCTGTTGTGGTTTGAGATCGGGCGTTCCGGTCGGCCCCTTCCTGCGGATGATCTCTCTCAGTATTGCACCCAGTTGAGTCTTCTGTTCACTGGTGCAGATTTGTGCCAGCAATCTGAAATGTTCGTAGCGCAATATTTCCATCCTGGCTTCAAGACTTCCAATTCCCGAGGCGAGTGAGTCAACCCTCTGCTTGTCCGGCGTGGAGCTGAATATCTCATCGGTCATCAGGCGTTTCAGATTGTCCCGTGCTTCACTAATCTCTTTCGTCTTCTCCTGATGATTCCTCCATACTCCCTGAAATTTGTCCGTCTGGTCAGCCGTAAGCTCAAGCTCGCGCTGCAGCATGGGAACAGGACTCGCGGGAGAATTTCCGGAATCTCTGAGTGGGGGGGGATTCCTTCGTTCCGACTGAATCCAAATCATGGTCAATGTGAGGAGATTTAGTCCTACCAACAGGGCGACGACCCAGCCGATAAACTTGTTCTGTCTTATCAGATCCATTGTCGTGTTCCGTTAGAAGTCGTTTTGTGTTGAATTATATTCGGCGCTAAGCGAATGGATCAGTTGATCTTTGGAATATTCGCTGCTTCTGGAATTGAAAAAATACACGGCGGTGATGATGTTGAGAACAATAATAACGGCCAATGCTATGGGTTTGAGTTCTATGAAGCCTGCAAGGGACGTTTTCCGTGAAACATCTTCTGAAGCCAATCGGGCTTGTATGCGCGTAAACAGAAATGGATTGGCCTCGATCGTTGGCAAATCGTCGAGCGCACACAGGGTCTTTTCAACTTCCTCGAGTATTCGTTCTTCTTCTTTCATGAAATGTTCCTCACGCTACTTCGTTTCCACGTTCCTGCATGGGAGCGGACTATAGATGCTTCTTATAATGTGCGTACAGTTTTTTCTTCATATTTGATTTTGCACGGACAATCAACGATTCAACAGCGGGAATGGTTGTGTGGAGAATGTCAGCAATCTCCTTGTAGCTTCGTTCATCGTATTTGCTGAGTGTCAACGCTATCTTCTGATTATCGGGCAACGATTCTATTGCCCACGAAAGCAATTGCACCCTGTCTTCATTCTCCAGCAGTTGCTGCGGATTGTGAAGATCGGATGATAGAGCGCGCTCTTCAGAATCGTCGCCGGAAAAGATGCTCTTCAAATATCCGAATCGTTTTTTTCTTTTCTGGCTCTTGATATGATCTAATGATTTTGATATTGCAATTCTCAAGAGCCACGTCGAAAACTTTGATGCCGATCTGAACATATGAATCGATCTGTAGACTTCTATGAAAACGTCCTGTGTCAAGTCCTCGGCGGTCTCTCTGTGTCGCACGAACTTGAAACAACAATTCAGAACGGAAGTTTGATATCGGTCAATAATCAAACGATATGCACTGTTGTCACCATCTCGCAGCCGATGTATGAGTTCTTTCTCTTCCATCAATTCCCGGTTCTGTAAGAATAGACGACGTGTTGGCGGAAAACCTGCGCATTGGGGGATGGCAAAATGGGCAATTCTTTCGTCCTCACCGCAATGAGACGACACTCAATAGCCGGAAGATACGTCGTCATCTTGAAGGATAGCAATATCTGCGATCAAAAGGCATATTTTTCAGTGGAATGAGGAGAATTTCATCCGAGCTGAAATAGCAGGGGAGGCAAATGCCGGTCGAATGCGGGGTGTTCCGGTGACGAAGGCGTGCATCGCCGGAAAAGACCAAGGGAGTGTCCACCACAAGACACAGCCCCGCCGCTGGGACGGGGCTGGCTGAGAATCCAATTCCATCAACGTCATTTGCCTTGTTGCCCGGGTCCGTCCGGTGCGGCAGTCCCCCTTGCGGGATCCTGAAGACAGATCATCTGCCGGGCAACTCGAATCAATGCGGCCATGCGGTAAGCAGAAATACGCTCCACCACAAACAAAATCCTCGAACTATTGTGGTGGAGCGGAAATCAAAGTTACTTCAGCAAGAACAATATTGCCTGAATGATTCCAAACAGTATCACAGACACAATGACGGCCAATTCTATATAGGCAAAGACGACGTTATTCCTGCGGTGTTTACTCATCTGATTAAAGTCATCTTCTTCATTTCCGAGTAGTTGCCGGCCTTCAATCCAACCATGTAGATGCCGCTTGCAAGATTGCGGGCGTTAAATTGTACAGAATACGATCCGGCTTCTTTTTGTTCGTTCACAAGTTCTGCGATCTCTTTTCCCAGAAGATCATAGACTCTGAGCGAAACCATGCTCTTCGATGTCAGTTGATAACTAATAGTTGTCGTTGGATTGAACGGATTAGGGAAGTTCTGATTCAACACGAAGTCTGACACAAACAGTGTATTTGATCGAACAGACGTTGCGGGGCCGTTCGTTGCACCCTTGGTTGCCGGGGAGGATTTCACAAAAAGGTTGGAGCCGTCCGGTTTGCGCGCATACGTTGTGTCCACACCGAGAGCCGGAAGGTAGACGGAATCAATCACTATTCCCGCGGTATTTTCCACCCAGACGGTATCGCCGCCGCTTCCGAGTCCAAACCCGCTCAGATCACCGGTGTAGCTTGCTGTGTCGACAACAATCAAGAAGAATCCTTTGGCAGGAAGAATTGTCCCAGTCGGGAATAATTTCTTCGGTTTTGTTCCGCCTCTTCCGCCGTTGTCGTAGATTTTATAGCCGCTTATATCTATCTGTGTGGTTAATGTGTTATACATCTCGATCCAATCAAGATTCCCTGCAACGCCACGTGTATACACTTCATTCAT
This sequence comes from Ignavibacteriales bacterium, assembly GCA_026390635.1. Classification (GTDB taxonomy): domain Bacteria; phylum Bacteroidota; class Ignavibacteria; order UBA10030; family UBA8401; genus JAPLFO01. Next base: position 53,198 of record JAPLFO010000149.1, on the reverse strand, counting down.
TTTAACAAGCACATTCGAGGAACCTTTTGTCGCCGGAGTGGCTTTCACTAATGCGTTTGAGCCGTCCGGAATGCGTGCATAGGTCGTATCGACGCCAAGAGCAGGAATGAAGACGGAATCGATCAGTGTTCCTGCCGCATTTTCGACCCATACGCTGTCGCCGCCGCTGCCAAGTCCAAATCCGCTCAGATCGCCGGTGAAGCTTGCGGTATCGACGATGATTACGGTAAAGCCTTTCGCGGGAAGGATCGTTCCTGTCGGAAATAGTTTCTTGGGCTTTGTTCCTGTTTTGCCGCCGGCGTCATAAATTTTGTATCCGCTTATATCTACCGATGCTGCCGATGTATTGTACATCTCCACCCAATCAAGATTTCCGGCGACTCCGCGCGAATAAATCTCATTTACTTTGATCGGTGATTGGGCCATACTGAGATGCGCGCATAACAGCACGGATAACACCGCAACACAGAGTAACGATTTCTTTTTCATTGGACCTCCATTATTTTTAGGGAGAGCAAGGTGAATTAATTATATACAACGATGGCGTAACTCCGCACCATCAAGTAGTAATGGAAATATTGCTATTGTGGTTTTTGGAAAGCAATATATTTGCAACTGCTCCTTTTACAACATACAAAATACCCCAAAGAATCGTTGCTCTTTACCTTCTAGTGAACGAATTCAATCAAGAAGTGCACGGTTTTTGTGTATTTCCTTCTCATGATGAAAGATCGCAGCCCGTGCTATTGATTCTATCGGGGTTTATTGAACACATACAATTTCCCGGTTGCATCGCTTATAATGTACATCTTGTCGCCGACCATGGCAATTCCCTCTCCCTTGGAGAAGGAAATCTGATATTCGTTCAGAACAATGCCGCTTCTGGTGCATTTTAATATCTTTTGTGACTCGTCACTGACGATCCAGAGACAATCGTAAGCGGCATCGTAGCTGACATCCGACAGATCCAGCGTTGCAGTGATCTCCGTCCGGGCGACTTCCGTTACTCCGTTGAATTCCAGTAATAATCTCGGATTCTTCTCATTGACGACATAGATGTGGCGGCGATCGTCAATCGTGACCCCTTCCAACGAATGGTTCTGTTCGGTTGCGACAGGAACTTTCAATGAACTGATCTTCGAGCCGTTGATGAGATACGTTGAAATCTGTTGGTTTCCTTCCTCCGCCAAATACATTGTGTCGCAATCTGGCGACAGTGCAATTCCCTCCAGATCCGATCCCTGCACTACAAACGAATGAAGAATGTTTCCCATAAAATCAATCTCGTACACAGTCGCGTTTGCGTCTGATACTGTCATCAAGGTGTTGTTCTTGGAATTGTACACCAGCCCTGAGGGTTCCGGAACAGACGTGTTATGAACGCTTAGCTCCACAAGCCCGCCGTTGACTGGCACTGGAACTGCAACAGTCGGTTCCGTGCGACTGCATGCCAGCAGCAACAACAATGGTATGAGCGCAACGCTAGCCATTGGCAGAGGTACAACTCGTATTCTCTTCATTCAATCATCCCACTGAACCGGATCGATGTGATCCGGTTCAGCCCTTCGTTCTTAATTGTTTGATGTTCCGCGTGTAATGACGGTGAGGATCTGCCAGTTGGAACTCCCATCTGGTTTTCTTCCATACGATACTGTACCGCCCGTGCTTGTCATCGCAGGGAAGGTGACATTATCGAGGATATTGCCGTTTGCATTTTCCAGCCAGACAGCTTCGCCATTTTGGGATAGTCCAAATCCGCTCAAATCACCGGTAAAGCTTGCCGTATCGACAATGATTACGAAGAAGCCTTTTGCGGCAATGATTGTGCCAACGGGAATGTCCTTCTTTGGTTTCGTACCACCTTGTCCGCCGATATCATAGATTTTATACCCGCCGATATTGGCCGAAGCAGTGTTGGGGTTATACAGTTCAATCCAATCAAGATTGCCTGCTACACCTTGAACAAAGATTTCATTCATAACAATTGGAAGGATAGAATTTGCAGCTCCCTTCGTCGGTGGCGTCGCTATAACCCACGTACTCGCGCCGTCGGGCTTTCGTGCATACGAAGAATCAACACCGAGAGCAGGTACATTGACACTGTCAACAATGGTTCCAGTTCCATTTTCAAACCAGACTTTTTCACCGCCGGCAGATAGATCAAACGCGCTTGCAGAGATGGTATCATTCACCACGACGACGTAATGACCCATCCCCGGGACATAGGTCCCCGAAGGAATTGCTTTCTTTGGTTTTGCGCCGTTCTTTCCCGCAAGACTGTAAACAGTATATCCTCCAATACTTATGGAATCGGAATTGGGATTGTAAATTTCAATCCAATCTGGATTGGAACGGATACCTTGTGTATATATTTCATTCATTACTACCGGTACAATCACCTTTGGTGCCGGTCCAGTAGGAGCCGGTGCATCTCGGGAACATGAAAGAAATGCTCCCGTAATGATCATAAGCGGTACGATAACAACTATTATCTTTTTCATACATGATCCTCGAGGTTAGAGTGATGCTTGAAACCTTATTTGTACAAACGAATGATCATCGGCTCCGATGAACTTGCCGTTGCTGTCTGCATACTTATCTAATTTCACCATCGCATAGTTCAACATCATTTTGATAGTCTGGACGGGGTAGTAATTTACACCGAGTGTAAGAATGTTCGCTTTTCCACCGGTGATATTGGCTTTAGAGTCGTTCAGGTCGGTCACACTATAGCGTGCCGCAACTTCTAAGGCACCCCAGGAATGTATCGGCTGTTCAATAGGGCCACTCTCGCCTTCATCAACATAATAAGCTCTTGTCTCTCCGGTTACCATCCAAGAGACTAACCCATATCCTCCGCCAAGATTGATTTTCGGATTTCCATACCATCGTGTAATTGACATTCCCAAGTATTCCGCCTGCACATAGAACGGTCCATAAATTCCCATCAATTCACCGGAAAAACGAGTCCAATAGTTAATATCAGTAATAGCACCAGTGTGCAGCAGTTTGGGATCAAAAACGTATGTTTCAGTACGCGATTTGACCTCCAGCGAATTCAGAGGGACACCCATCGCAGCATCAGGAGTCTTGTATGAAGCCGCAAATCCTAAATGGAGGTTCTTGCCATGTGTGTTGATTGGAGCGGCTGTGATGCGAACATTGGCTGAATATCCTTCATCGTCGGTTCCTTTGTCAATTCTTGTTCCGACCTCATGTCCGAAAACGCCGACTGTTACCTGCCCATAATCCTGCCAATAGTTTGCAGAGAAACCCACTCTTCTGCCAAGAGCAATTGCATTTGAAACACTGGAACGTTCCATGAATGGCAAGAGACGGGAACTAATCAGTGCATCCAATCCGAACGGTTCTTTGAAGTTTCCAACCTTCAATGAAAGATTTTGATTCGGGATATTGAATTGGATAAACGCGTCGCGAAGATCAAGGACGTTTTCGCCATAGTCAACATCAACTTCCGCCTGCCAGTTTTTCCAGAGAACAGCTTTCAGTGCGAATGTGACCTTTCTCATGATCGTTCCATCGCTCATGCGGTTCTTGTTCTCGAAATATTTGGCACCGTCAATCTGAATTCTTGAATCAAACCACCATTGAAATGTTGAATCCTTCGAATCAAAAACGAGCTTACCGTCTTTTGCCTCTGCACCCAAGGGGGCTTTGATCGCATCCTCGCCGGGCACGCGAGCGTCTTGTGCAATGAGGAAAGAGCTAATGGTGCCTATCAACGCGAACATCAGCACGATCCAGCGTGTATGCTTTGTATTCATAAGAATCCCTCTGTAAAATAGTTGATGAAATGGTTAGTTAATTGATATGGTTGATTAGATCTTTGAGCATAGCACTCGAGATGCCGTTTGCTTTTTGTGATGGTTCTGTAATTCTGTTCCAGCTATTTGCGATTCAATTCACCAATCTGGGAAAACATCCTCGGTGAATTCCGGGGTCACTCACTCATCAAGCAGAAGATCGTGATTTGCTCTTGCACGTTTAACCATTCTTGAAAAGGGAGACATTGCTGCCTGACATTACGTTTTGTCGGCGTGTTGTTCGTATTCTTTCTTCTTCAGCAGGTCGCGGAAGAAAAAAGCATAGAGAATACCGATCAGTGACAGGCTTATGAATAGCACGGGAGACTTTGCCTCAGGTTTTGTCTGCAACTTCATAAATGCATGCTCTCCAAGTTTCATTTTTGAGGCATGCACGACGACGCTGTTTCTTCCTTCTGTCCTTCCAATGACAAATGGCGAAATGGAATTATCCTCCGTCTGCTTGGGAATTGTCTCGTCGACAGACGTAACGACAAATCCTGACGGGAGAACGAGTTCCAGTGAGAATTGATCAATCGATGCCAGGGAAGTATTGATGAATCTCTTTTTAATTGTATAGTTCCCGAAATCGGTCGCTTTCTCTTTTCCAAAGTTGCAGTACCGCTGAATGGTAAATTGCATCTGCAGGGCATGCAGCGGCGAGCGATCGTGGTTTCCGACTCTGACAAAGTGGATGCCTTCCCTCTCGGCAAGTTCCGCATCGGCAGCGCGGAAGGATGTGTCATTACCGCGAACGACAAAAGAAATTGCCTCTCCTGCTGTGAAAGGGAAGTTCCATGGCACCATAAGAGAGCGCAGTGTATCGCTTGCCGGAACAATATGCCACACCACTGTTGCGCTGCCGTCTTTTTCCAGAAGGACTTGTTCTGAAAACTGTTTCAGCAATTGAGCGGCGATCGGCAGCGGGAGAACCGCCAGGAGAAATATGATGAATGCATGTACTCCGATTCTCTTCGTCATGGAGTGATTCCCAAAAATCTGAACCAGGTAAGTCCCGCAATCACCAGCAGAATGATTCCTATCGTTGCCATGATGAATCCGTATTTGATGTTGTCCAATACGGAATATTGACCGGTCGTGAACAAAATGACATTCGGCTTCGCGCTGATCGGCAGTCCGATAACCCAGTCGATAGTAAATGCGGCAGGGAGAGCCAATGCCAGCGGATTGAATGCGAATACATCATCACAGATATAACAATCGTGTACAACAGCCAGAAGTTGATGTTTTTGTCAAGATGGAACGCCGAGAAGAGGTTCTGGACCACCCATCGAGCAGCACCGGAGTCGTTGAGCGCCAATCCACCGGCATAGGCTCCCGCACTGAAGAGCATGAGATGCCATGGAATGTCACAGTCGTTCCATTTTAGTATCCCCACCTTAGGAAGCAGTGCAATAATGCCGCCCACCATGGCTGCCATAACCGGATCGATCTGAAAACCGAAAAGCGCAAAATGGAATCGATCCGTTACCCAGAGAATAACGACAATGCCAAAAATGACTGCGCCCTTTTTTTCCAGAAAGCTCATTTTTCCCATTGCGTCGAGCTGTTTCTTAAGCACTTCGATGCCGCCATGGACGGCCGGGGTGGATTCTTTAGCAGAGAGTTTGAACAGCAGTTTCGGACCGATGACCCACGCAAGGGACATGGCAATCAGAACAACCGGCAGATTTGCAAACATCCAATCGGTATAATACACCTTTGTTCCCGCCATGCTGAAGATGAACGAGATGGCAATGAGATTGGCGGTGCTTCCGGTCATAAATCCGGAAGAAAAAATATTGATACCAAGCAAATTCTGCAGGAAGAGATTCTTTCCAAAATTGTTCGGATTCTCATTTGTTGAACCGTAGATAGATGCAACGATCAGCATAATGGGAAGCGTTATCACGGTCCGCGCTGCCGTTGCGGGGATCAGCGGTGCCAAGACAAGCTGCAGGAGAAGGAATGCGAGCATCATGGGCATCGCACTATGACCGAATTTTACGATCAAGGCAAGTGCAATTCGTTTCGCTAAATTTGTTTTTACCAGCAATGAACTCAGAATGAATGCCAGTACGTTCAGCCAGATAACGTCGAAACCCAGAACGCCCAGTACGTTCTTCATGTCCCATCCATCCAGGAACACAAGCAGCACCATGAGTATCAACGATGTGACATGTGTCGGAATGGATTCGGAAATCCAGAGGATGAGGGCAAAACAGAACGATGCAATGATAGACTGCCCGGACGCAGTAAGTCCGGCGGGTGTCGGCATATAATAGAGCCAAAGGAAAACCGCAATGCCGACAGGAATGCCGAGGAATTTCATCCATCGCTCGGTACCGGTGGATTTTTTTTGAGGAATAACGGAAAGACGGTGCTTGTCCAGATCAAGCAGTTCGTCCAGATTCTTTCCGTTGTGATCTGCGGAACCAGTGTCCGCCGATTGTGGTACCGCCGATTCAATTCGCACGGTCATTCGTTATCTACTTTGGCCATTTCGTAAATGGATTCTTCATCAGCATCGAGTTATAGTAGCGCGTGTCTCCGGTGACTTCTTCGCCAAGCCATGATGGCTTTTCAAACGATTCCGTCTCGGATGCCAGTTCGACCTCTGCAACGACAAGCCCGTCATTCTCACCGTAGAATTCGTCAACTTCGAATGTATGGACGCCGGCCTTCACCAAAAATCGTGTCTTGTCGATCACTCCCGGCTCACAAATCTTCAACAGTTCTTCTGTTTCGCTGATCGGAATCTCTTTTTCCCATTCATATCTGCTCGCACCGGATAGATTGCCGATCCCTTTGATCGTGATATATCCCTTGTCGCCTTTGATGCGAACGCGTACCGTCCGCTCAGGAACTGAAGAAAGATATCCCTGCACGATGCGCGTTTGTTTGCCGGCAGAGGGTTTGAAATCTCCCTGTACCAGAAATTTTCTCTCGATCTCTTTTCCCATTGACCTTCTCCTTATTTCATTCCAACGAGGTTCTTGAGGCCGCGCAGATAATTGATATTCGGGAAGTTATCCAACTCCAGTTCGCGTACAGTTTTAATAACCATTGCCGGATCTTCCATTTCGACTGCGGCGGTTTTGATCCATTTATCGTCAACCTTCACTTCTGCGATCTCAACGATGCAGTTGTTAATCGTGAAACCGGTCCGTTTCTTGAACACATTGACCGCTTTCAGCAATTTCGACGGACGGATCACTTCATCAAGGTACTGTTGGAACGTATACTGATCCCGCTCAAATTTTGGAACGCTGACCCGAAAGCACTTGAATACTTTTTCGATCTCGGGGACAGGAAGAGGGAAGGTACCTTTCATAATTGGCAGCCAGAGTTCAAGCCGATCCTCGTTCACCTGTTGAAGGGTTTTTATATCCATCAGATCATCGCGCACCTTCGTATTGTCCATACTGACTTCAGAAAGAATATAGACTTCTGCACTTTCGCGCGACTTTCCTTCAGGAAATTTCCGGATGTTTTCTTCGGCCTTTTTTAGGTCATTGGTAAACGTCCGCCATTCCCAACGCGGTATTATTTCCTGCATACTGGCTCCCTTTCAGTAGTAATGATCGATTGGTTTCTTTGCTGGTTAATGGCATGTAGTCAAACAATATGCCATAGAAAACAGGCTGTTTTTGCACCGATTACAAGTTTGTCGAAAAAACAGTATCTTGATTCGACGATCAATGGTCATGTTGACGATTTTTCGTCGTCGTGGTCTATGCCGGCGGTAGTAATAGGCTATTCTGCCCTAAAGACGACAGAAATATTTGGAACGGTTTTTATAGAGATATCGCAGTCGCCCATAGTCACACCAATTAGTACAGAAATGAAGAAGAAAACCATTGTCGCCGGATTGTCTCTCTTTATGTTTCTCGCATCGGTGTTCACATACTATTTCTACCGATATGCAGTAAATATTGAGGGAATTGTGGAAAGGAATATCGAAGAGATTTCGATCGATTCCGTTTCTGTCAACAAGCCGGCTGTTTACATCAGCGTCATTTCGCGATATCCGCCTCATATCATTTACAGCGGCTATCAGCCAGTGCTGGACTATCTCACATCGAAAACCGCATATAGATTCGAGCTCAGGCTCTGTGATGATTATGGCCAAGCGGTGAAGATGTTGATCCGGAAAGAGGTTGCAGCGGCATTTGTAGGATCCTATGTCTATATCAAAGCGCACGACGAATACGGTGTTATTCCGATTTTGAAACCATTGAATAGTAATTTTGAACCTTTCTCGCGCTCTGTTCTCTTTACCACCGGTTCAAAAAACATCTTCAGTCTGAATGATCTCAGGAAGAAGAAGATCGCTCTGCCGTCGAAAGAATCATATTCATCCAACTGGTTACTGCATTATGTATTCAAAAAAAACAACATCATGCGCAGCGATCTTCAGGAGGTTATTAATTTCCCGCACCATCAAAGCGTCATCCTGAATGTCACAAAGGTGTTACGCGCGAATACCTCATTAAAAAAATTATGAACAGAAATATCAGGATACTACTCTATTCTGATCCATTTCCAACGTCTCCTATTGTTGTCGCACGCGATTACTCAAAACCGGTCGTTGATGCGATAAAAACAACACTCCTCAAGCTCGGACGAATGAATGCTGACAGGGAAAAAATTACCCAGGGATGGGATACTGAATTCATTTACGGCTTTGTGGAAGCGACAGACAAAGACTATAATGTGGTGAGAGCGATCAGCAAATAGCAGAGGATAGAATGCTCAGTGTTCGTTCCAGTCTCAAGACAAGAATATTACTTCTCACCGGTTCGGTCATCACGCTTCTCATGCTGCTGATCTCATTTGTTCTGCTGTTGAAGTGGAGAGAGATCATTATTCAGAAACAATCCGAAAATGCTGTCTCCATATCAAGAACCTTTGCCGTGACCGTGGTTGATGCGCTGATCTTTGAAGAAAAATCCGTCTATAAAAAAGAGAACATTCTTGAAACCTATGTGGAGAATTTCATCTCCCGTTTGGGCAATGTACAATATGTTGTCATCTTCGACAAAAACGGGACATCTATTATTCAGATCACGAATCACTCAAACTATGCCCCGTCGTTCTCGTTCGATCCGGGAACGCCTGCCGCACATGCCAAAGAAATCAAGATCTATGATAATCCTCAGTTCGGGTGGACGATGGAAGTTCGTCAGCCGCTGATATTTTCCGGAAAGCACTGGGGCACGGCCACCATCGGGTTCGATGCGCAGCCGATCCGTGATGAGATTGCCAGCGTTTTTATCATTCTTCTGGTGGCGACAATTCTTGTTACGTCAATCGTGCTTCTGATTCTTTTTATTTCCATCCGCCGGATGACATCATCACTGGAGCAGCTTGTCCACGTCATTGATTCCATCGATTTTTCTCCGGATGTGCAAATTGAGCTTCCGCGGCGACAGGATGAGATCGGATTCTTTTACAATCACTTTCAATCATTACAGGGGCGGTTGGAAAGTTCCAAAAAGGAACTGGAGCAGGCGCAGAAACAGATTTATCAGGCAGAGAAACTCGCCTCCATCGGCAGGCTCGCTTCCGGCGTTGCGCATCAGGTGAATAATCCTTTGAATGGTATCAAGTCGTGCTTGTATGCGATCCAGCAGAATGCAAACAATGGGCAGAAAACCGGCGAATATCTCAATCTTATCAATGAAGGAATCGAGGATATCGAAACCATCGTAAAAAAACTTCTGGGATTCGCCCGGCAGCAGTCAACATCGGAAAGCCTCATCAATATTAATGATGCAATCCACAAAGTGCTCAATCTCTTTGAACTTCGGCTGAAAGAGAAACAAATCGACGTGCAGACGGATCTTGCAGGCGAGATCGGAGAAGTCCGGATCGATTCTCATTTGTTTCAGGAAGTGGTGATGAATCTAGTATTGAACAGTTATGATGCCATCGAGAAAAACGGTTCAATCACAATTACCACCGGAAACAATGACAGCAAACACGTGTTCATGGAGATCCGGGATAGCGGGGCGGGGATTTCCCCGGATGATCTCAAAAAAATATTTGACCCGTTCTTCACCACCAAAGACGTCGGCACAGGTACGGGGCTGGGATTATCGGTCTGCATGGGAATTATTGAATCACACGGCGGGCGGATAGACGTCCAGAGCACTCAGAATGTGGAAACTATTTTCACAATACAATTACCGGTTGCGTATGAAGACGAAGCTGCTGATCATTGAGGACGAAAAAATCACACGGAAATCGCTCTCGGATATTCTGGTGAACGAGGGATATGAAGTCTTTGCCGCCGAAAACGGCGAGGAAGGACTCACGCTTTTCAAATCTGCGGATCCGGACATTGTCATCACCGATCTGCGTCTGCCGAAATTGAACGGTATCGACGTGCTGACATCCATTATATCTATCAAGCCGGCGTGCAAAGTCATTTTGATGACGGCGTACGCGAGCGTGGATACCGCAATTCAGTCGCTGAAGATCGGCGCGTATGATTATCTCACCAAACCATTCTCCCCTGAGAAATTGATTTCCATACTCCGGAACATCAAACAGCTGCAAAAAGTCCTTACGGAGAATCTGGAACTCAAGAACAGGCTTCAAACTCTTGAGAATAAGACGATCGTCGGCTTGTCGCAACCGATGAAAACGCTGGTTCATACCATCAGCCAGATAGCGCATAACGATTCGACGGTATTGATCGAAGGGGAAAGCGGAACGGGGAAAGAACTTGTCGCCCGGGCGCTGCACAAAACAAGTTCCCGTCGTGATGAGAACTTTATTACGGTGAGTGTCTCCAGTATTCCGGAAAGCATCCTGGAAAGCGAACTCTTCGGACATGAAAAAGGATCCTTCACCGGAGCAATCAAACAGCATATCGGGTATTTTGAACGGGCAGACAGAGGAACGCTGTTTATCGATGATGTCGATGATTTTCCGTTGAGTGTCCAGGTCAAACTGCTCAGGGTTATTCAAGAGCGTGAGATCACACATATAGGCGGAAATCAGAACATCCCGATCGACGTTCGCATCATATGTGCTACAAAGATCGATTTGAAGAAAAAAGTCGAGAATAAAACATTCCGGGAAGATCTTTTTTATCGATTGAACATTATTCCAATAAAGATTCCCACGCTTCGCGAACGCAAGGAAGATATTCCCTTGCTGGTGGAATACTTCTTCAAGAAACATCATGCAGAAGACAAGATCATGCTGCTCACGAATGAAATCTTTGACAAATTGCAGTCGTATCATTGGCCCGGAAATGTCCGGGAACTGGAAAACATCGTCGAGCGCATGATTGCATTATCCTTCAGCGGCAAGATCGATATTTCGGTGTTGGCGCTTTCGGAGCGTTCAACGGACAAATACCTGAAAGAGGAATTTTCAAATTATCAGTCGTTTGAAGAATACATCTCAGGCAAGGAAACGATGATCCTGGAATGGGCTCTCGCTCAGTGCAGGAATAATGTTACCGATGCGGCAAGGTTGCTCAAGATTCCACGAACGACACTCAACAGCAAGATCGACAGGCTGCTGCCGCATGTGAGAATTCAATGAGACACCTTCCGCGCCTACGGTTGCTTGAAATTTGTCAGGACATCGCCATACAGTGACTGCATGCAATCAGGGCAGATCCCGTGGGAGAATTTCGCATCACTGTGCTTTGTAATATACTGTTCCATCCGTTCCCACTTTCCATTATCATCTCGGATCTTTTTGCAATTGGCGCAGATCGGCAGCAATCCGCTGAGGAGTTTGATCTCGCTCATTTTTATCTGCAATTCATCATTCAGCAACTTCAGTTTGTCATTCAGCAGCGTCAATTCATCGTTCAGCAGATTGAGTTCTTTGTTCTTTTCCTCAACTGTCAGTTTGGTCTTGTGGGTCCGACGATAGTTGAAAAAGAGAAAAGAACTGATCACCACCGACAACAGTATACTCACATACAGGATTTTCGTCCGGGTGCCCTCTTGTTCGAAATTCAGATCAGAGATGAGCTTTTCTTTCTTGAGAAGCTCGATCTCCCGCTGTTTTTCTGTTGTTACGTGTTGTATAGCAATTTCGGCGATCTTTTTTGATTCGTTGGAACTCATGAGCGAGTCTTTCGCTTCGGAATACAGTCGATAGAATTGATATGCTTTTGCTGTCGGTCCGGTTCTGTCGTAAATGGAATGGAGGATTTCATAACTCGATTTCAATTGCTCCGGTGCGTTGATCTGTCGTGCCAAAACAACCGCCCGATCAAGATATTCAAATGCTTTGCTGTACCGACCCGTTTTGTAATAATTCGTTCCGATCGCATTCAGCACTTGCAGTGATCCGTATTTCTGGCCAAGCGATTCATAATAGCGGTAGGAGCGCAGCAGATAACTGAGCGCTTTTTCGAAGTCTTGTTTCTCCGAGTGCATGATGCCGAGGTTAAAATAAATATAGGCCAGCACTCCGTCATAATGTGATTTCTCTGCGATCTGAAGTGCCTCTGTATGATACTTCATCGCCGTCTCAAAATTACCGCGCTTAAATTCCGAATAGCCGATGTTGGTAAGATAGCGGGCATTCACAAGATCCGTTACCGATGACCCATGGCGTTCCTGTGCGCGTTTGTAGTACTCAATTGCTTTGTCGTACTGACCGATATTGTGATAAACAATTCCGATATTATTAAGTGAACTTGCTGTCGGGATAATGAGTCCGAGTTCTTGGCGCAGACGGAGTGCTTCAAGATGATGCTCAAGAGCCTTGCTATACTGTCCGACATAGACATATGCAATGCCAAGAGTGCTATTTGCGCTGGCGATCTTCCTCTTGTCATGAATCAGGGTGCCTATTTCAAGCGAGCGATAGCCGTATTGCAGCGATTGCTCGAAATCGCCCAGTTCGCTGGAACTGAAAGCCAGCGAAGAATAAAGGGTAGCCAAGGAAGACGAATCACCCAATTGTCGTGCGAGCGAAACGCCTTCAAGACCGTATTCCCGCGCTTCTCTAGGGGAGGTGTTCTCCAATTGATTGGAAAGGACATACAGGACGGCAAGTCGCCCTTTGCCACTGATGGTTGGGAGTAGTTGTTTTAGTGAATCGATCTGCCGGTTTTGTGCGTGAGCGATGGTCAGGAGCAAGAAAAACAGGAATAGTTTGCGGCTCTTGAGAAGGATTGATATCATTTTTGCCACCCAAGGAGAAGAAATATTTCAGATCGTACGGTCGTGGACAGCGAAGAAACCATATCGCAATATAGATTCTTTGTGAATCATCAGCAATTCATAAATGTCTGCATTTCGATTGGTCAGAACTATCCGAATCCATTCAATCCCTCGACGAGTATTCACTATGCTCTTCCGGAGAACGGAAAGGTGACGCTGGACGTGTATGATGTGCCCGGCGAATGGCAAGCGACGTGGAATGCTCAAACACCAAGTGGAATCTACTTCTATACACTGGACGCGGTTTCCACAGAAGATTTGCGCAAAAGCGGAAGATGCTTCTCGTCCGATAAGGACAGATGTCCTTATCGTATCAACATCATTTTCTTGCATTGAATATTTTGGCCGCCCTGCAGTCGTGCCCAATACATTCCACTGGATAGTCTTGACGCATCGAATGTGACCGAATAATCTCCAGCAGTTTTGATTTCATTCACCAGCATTGTTACTTCTCTTCCAAGGACGTCATAGATGGTGAGGGTCACGCGGGCTGCGGCCGGCAACTGATAGCGGATGATTGAGATCGGATTAAATGGATTCGGATAGTTTTGATACAATGCAAAAGACCGCGGCGCTATCGGTGCCGGGGTCTTTTCAACAGCTGTCACATTATCATCCCGTCCGGGAGAACCGTGCACCGCATACGACGACCGCCACTGTGAGCCGTCATTTTGGTCACCTCTGGGATTTATCTCCTTTGGAACCAGTGAATACCCCCCGGTATCCGGTGCAACAGGCCATGGAGCCGTATCATCGTACTGGATTGAAAAAATCGTATCGGCTGCTGCGGTCATGAGCAAGACTCTCTCGCCGCTGTTATCAAGCTGACCGTCGTATTCTCCAAAGGGGAGAAATGCATATCGCCTGGTGAACTCCGCTTTGTTGGAAGCCAAAACAATGAAGGCATTCGGATCAATCACACAACCGGTTGGGAACGTGTATGTAATGCCTTTGGAAAATGCCGCCTGCGATAGATTAATCGGCAACGATCCGGTGTTTTTCAATTCTAAAAACTCGATCTCATTTCCGCTGACCGTATCAGCGGGCAACGGATGGTAGTGTATTTCCGTAACCTTGAGATCCCTGACGTTGTCGTTTGAAAAGAGGACAATTTCATGCAGCGCACTCCAGGTTCCTCCATTCAGAATACGGGCTTTTACCACAGTAGTGGAACGAATTGTTACATCGACGCGATTGCCGCCATGCTTTGCTTCAGGCGCGGAAGTTCCTCCGATTGCCCGCGGATCACTGTTGTCAAGCGTGTACTGTATTGTGCCCGCTGATCCATTAGGATTAGAAAGTGTCAGCGTGTAGTCGGAAGACACTCTAATGCTTTCACCCGGCAGCGTATCCGCACCGTTGAGAAAAAGAGGCGGTTGAATTGCGGGATACAATGAAGCGGATTGCAGCTGACTCAAAACGATTGAGGACCGTTTGGGGAGATAATTCTTCACAATATCATTGATCGCGGGTTTCCATGTGTCATCCCTCGTTGCTGCCGGATACAAGTATGTATTTCCCCATCGTGCAGATTCGCCGATAATAGCAGTATCGATTTCTGCTGCGCGTGCAAGGAACAATTCCGCTGTTCTTGCCGGTGTCAAACAACCCCGGTTGAAAAAATGTTTGTACACATGATCGGCAAAACGCATGCGATACTCAGCATTGCTCGATAATCTGAAGTGCAACCATTGCGGGTGGAATACAGAAAAATCATTAACCAGCATTCGATAGCCGTCTGTCAGGTCTCCGATGTTTACGCGGTTCTCGTACAGTCCGATCCCGGGTCCCTCGCCCGCTGTGGTTCGAAGCGTATGTTCCGCATCGTGGACAAAAAACTGAAATCCGCGGTTTCCATTTCTGTTATAAACAGCATAGAAATTATTAAGCCCTTTGTTATTGCCAAACTTCGATGTCGGGCTGTCAAAATTGCCGGAATAGAATATGACCAGCATATAATCTATCAGATTATCGATATCAACGAGGGTCTTATAGAGAGGATCTTTGGTCCCGTCAGGAGCTAATCCCTGAATCATAAAATACATAGTGTTTGAGCTGAATCCTGTTGAGCAGAAATTCCACAGCGTGCGATATGCATCCAGACTTCCGTCTGTCGCTTCCACAACATAGTTATCGCCGTTCTTGATGACATCATAATCCTCTTGAGCGCCGCCAAAATATGTTGCGGCATAGTTTGCCTCTGAACGCTCCTGGGTTTGATAGATTCCCCAATAGACACCGTTGATGTACAAATGGTAGAATCTGCTGCGCGTATACGGCTGCCCCATTTCTCTTTGCAGATCACGGCAGAAGACTTCACTGATCATTGTATTATACTGCCCGAGGTGGCCGGGATAACTCCAGGCGTAGTTTTGAGCAGTGCGAAGATCCACCTTGTCGAATTCCGCGGCTCCTTCGCTGTCGAAAAGAGGGAATTTCAATTTTCCATAGCCGTAGTCGCTTCTGAAAAAAAGACGAAAAGCATGTTTTGGATTCTCACCGTGACGGCTCCATCCGCCGCGGATTCGAAGTCCACAGTTGATTTGAAAACCCTCCGTTCCGTCCGGATTGAGGAGTTCAATCGAAACAGGACGCTCCCATGTTCTGCCATCCATCATCGCATTCATATAGATGCCGCTATCAGCGTCAAATAGATGCTTGAGATCCGTAGAAAGGGAGATGGTCGGAATTGAACGCAGCGAGTTGCTGATAACATCTCTATATCGGATATCGTTTAAGACCGTCGAACTCATTCCATAATCAATAGATTGACTCGATTGGGATGTGGAAGGCCAGTGCGGCCCTGGAACAGCACCTTCGACCGACAGCAATCCGGCGTTGTCGGCAAAAATGTATGTGTGGGTGACTGGTTCGCTAACGGAGAAGTCGTCCGCCACAGTGCAGGCGCGAAGAACAAAGCCGGGAGCTTTGGCCCGTTCGCCTTCGGTACTTTGTGGATGCACCAAAACAATTGCCGGAGATATGTGTCGTATGGCCGTCGGAGAAGTTCTGGGATCTGAGCCATCAAGCGTGTATTGAATGGCCGCAGATTGAATATCGGAACTCACCGTAACTGTAAAGCTGTTGCTGTAAAAGCCACGCGGGGTGGAAAATACCGGAACTGAGACACTGTTCTTTTCGGCGGCGAATAATCGATTGGCGGTGGCAAGTGGGAATATCGCCAAGATCAACAGGAGCCAAGACGCTTTGATACGAATCATAAAAGCTCGACACGAAAAATGCACAGTGTGTGAGGGACGATTGTATCCGGCGGCAGAACCGTTTCATCGATCCCATGTTATGAAGATAGTGAAATAATCTGACCAGAACGAATTTCTTCCGCGCGGCCGGATCACCGTTACCAACAAAATTCCAGGATTCCGTCTTGATTGAGCCAGAATCGCCGGTCAGAATCCTGAGGCCGCGAATAGACTCCTCCTTTGAAGGCGGCGGCAGATCGAAGTACCTCACTATTAAACCGTTATTCTCAAGTTCTGTCTAAGGTAGAAGCACTTCCAGACTGAAAAGGCATCCATGTGAGAGTATTGGTTCTGTGTATCTTTTCTACTTTCCTCTGCAGCTCATACCTGTCAGCGCAAACGTATTATTTCCCTCCCGCTACCGGTACTCAGTGGGATACTGTTTCGATCTCTCGTTTCGGGTGGAATAGCGCGGCCATCGATCCGCTGTATTCCCTTCTGGATAGCAGTCATACTCGGGCATTTCTTATCTTGAAAGATGGGAAAATTGCCATTGAAAAATATTTCGGGACTTTCACAAAAGATAGTCTCTGGTATTGGGCATCCGCCGGAAAGACAATGACATCAGTGCTTGTCGGTATTGCCCGGAGCGAGGGCTTCCTTTCTCTTTCCGATACTTCTTCGAAATGGCTGGGAAAAGGATGGACGAGCGAATCGCCGGAGAAGGAAAGCCGCATCACGGTACGACACCAACTGACGATGACGGCAGGTCTTGATGATGATGTGCCTGATAAGGACTGTACACTCAGTTCATGTCTTCTGTACAAAGCCGATGCGGGAACGCGGTGGGCGTATCATAACGCCCCCTATACTCTTCTTGACTCGGTCATCCAACGATCCACCGGAATGTCTCTGAATCAGTTCTACCTGACCCGGATTCGCAGCAAAATTGGAATGAACGGTCTGTATCTCCGCTCCGATGATTACAATAACGTCTTGTATACCACACCGCGCAGCATGGCGCGATTCGGTCTTCTCATTCTTAATCGCGGTGTATGGGGCTCAGCCGTTGTGTTGAACGATACTGCCTATTTCAATGCCATGGTCAACACATCCCAGAACATCAATCCATCCTATGGATACCTTTGGTGGTTGAACGGAAAGTCAACCTACATGCTTCCAGGTATGCAATTAGTGTTTCCGGGATATCTGACGCCGACAGCACCGAAGGATATGATCGCCGCGCTGGGAAAAAACGGCCAACTTATCAATGTCGTTCCAAGTTTGGGTCTCGTCTTTGTGCGAATGGGCGATGCGCCGGACAATTCACTTGTCCCGACAACATTGAACACTCAGATATGGGAACGGTTGGCGAAGGTTATTGAAACAGCAACGCACGCCGCCACGCAGACGAGCTGTGACCTTCCGGAAAGATCAGGGTTGTTTCAAAATTATCCCAATCCGTTTAATCCTTCTACAATGATTGAGTATCGGTTGGAGGCAAGTGGACATGCGCTGTTGAAAGTACATGATATGCTGGGAAGAGAGATTGCTACACTCGTCAACGAAATCAAAGGACCCGGTACGTATCAAGTTCAGTTCAATGCTCAGCAGTACCATACTTCAAGCGGAATCTATCTCTACACGCTTGACGTCGCCGGCCTCGTTCAGACAAAGAGAATGATTGTTGTGAAATGACATTTAACCTTTTCCGGAGTCTCATTATGAACCGAGTTCTTGCCGCCATTTTGTTGATTACTTCATCCTCTCTCGCACAGGAATCACTTGACAACAGTCCGCTCAGCGGAATGATCGGAGTTTCATTCGGTCGAATTCCGCAGACAAACTTTGCGACAGACAGCGGTACGTATGAATCGCGATGGAGCTGGATCAACGCTGTTGTTCCGATCTACCGTTCGATAAATTTGGCAGAAGATGAAAGATCCTTCCAGCAGATTGCTCTGACGGGATCACTGCGCAGGAACACGACAGAACTCTCAATCATAGCCGAACCGCGCATTATCACAACGGCATGGCTGGGGGGATCCTGGTCTTACATTGGAGAATCGAAAAATCTGTACCTGATCTCCGGAAGTCTGGGAACGTCGGAAGATAAACTTATTAGCGGGCCGCCAACGATACGGTTTCGCCTTATGGCGATGGGTACCTATCGGCTCTCCGACCCTCTTCATTTGATGTACGGAGTGAACTATTCTGCTCTTTTTGGACGCGATCTGCTTCTGCCAATAGTGGGGCTGCGGTGGACTATCAACGACGATTGGTCGAGCACGGTCATTCTCCCATTTTCATTTTCGCTGCGATATCTGGCAGGCAAGAGCGTTACACTGCAAGCGAACATCAGTGCGGCCGGGGAACGTATGCGAATCGCAAACAATGGCGATTATGCGGTGTCATCAAACGATCTCCAATTGAGAACAACCGGTGCAAAGATCGCAGTACGATGCGCAATAAAACTGTCGGATGCATTCGGGCTGAATACTGAGATCGGTTCGATCTCGCGACGAACGCTGACTATTCTATCCGGAACAACCACTCTTGCAACGAAACAACTGGATGCCTCAGGGTACTTCTCCCTCGGAATTCAATACAGATTTTCTGCGGGTGACAATGCACCGGCGGACGCAGAGTAAACAGCATCCGGAAGTCAGGATTCGCCGTTCCGGGCTTCAGAGGATTCACCAGCGAGCGCCGCAGACTTATTAACTGATGTTATGCAAAAGAGAATGAATCTACATGTCACCCCTCACGGGGTTTGATCTTAGTATTTTGATTATGTTATAATCATATCGCTCCTTCGGAGCTTTTACCACGAGCAGCGAAGTAATTAGTGTTACCGATTGTTTTTTGGGAGAAATCCCGAAGGGATGTAATGTTTATAGATTGAAGGAACCTTCTTGATTTCAATCTCCGTTGGGAGTGACATAAAAACAATCACCGAAGTTGCAAAGGATGTGTTTTGCGTAACGCGAGTTATTAGCAGCTAATTGGAAGTTCGCATACCAAGACACAACAAGTGCTGAAATGAGAATGGGAGGTCATACCTTGTCATCGGCAGATCAAAGAGTGATTGTGAAATCGGCGAACGATGTCTTGCCGGTAAGACTATGTCCTTGCAGATTAATATTTTACCGGAGGCGAACGGCATCTGCCTGGAATATATGGGTGCATTATCAGGCATTCTTTTTCCTTGCAGGCGTACTGCTAACTTCGACCGTGCGACTCTCTGCGCAAATGCATCCCTATGACCCGATGATTCTATCAGATTCGGAAAAGGTCGAAATCATCGACCTTACGGTCAATGACGATGGGAGAGATCGGGAAATTCCGATTCGTGTTTACATCAGCAAAAATGACGCTCCAGCGCCCGTGGTGCTTTTCAGCCATGGATTGGGAGGTTCGTGAGAGGGCAGCGCATATCTTGGGAAGCACTGGGCCGTGCGGGGATATGTCGCTGTGTTCCTTCAACATCCGGGGAGCGACGTTTCCGTATGGCAGGATAAGCCTCGAGCTGAGCGGATGAAGGCGATGCAGAATGCGGCAAATCTGAAAAATTTTCTTCTTCGCGTGAAAGACATTCCGGTAGTACTCGATCAACTGGAAAGCTGGAACAAGGCCGCCGGCCATCTCTTATCCGGACGGCTCAATTTGAAACGGATCGGCATGTCAGGACATTCGTTCGGTGCGGTAACAACTCAGGCTGTGAGCGGACAAAGGACTCCGTTGGGTGCCGCACCGTTCACCGATGCAAGAATTACAGCGGCAATCGCGTTCAGTCCGAGCAGTCCGAAACGGGGGAGCGCCGAGCAAGCCTTCGGTGCCGTAAAGATTCCATGGCTGCTGATGACCGGGACAAAAGATTTCGGATTAGTTGGAGGCGGAGATCCGGAATCCCGCATGGCGGTATTTCCTGCACTTCCTTCGGGCAGCAAAAATGAATTAGTGCTTGACCGGGCAGAACATTCGGCGTTCTCCGATCGGGCGCTCCCCGGCGACGCTGAAAAGAGAAATCCGAATCATCACCGCGTTGTCCTTGCACTCAGTACAGCGTTCTGGGATGCCTGGCTGCGAGATAATCCCGACGCCAAAGTCTGGCTCAATGGCGACGGACCGCGATCGGTGCTGGAAGCGAATGATCGCTGGCAGAAGAAGTAAAGCGTTCTCGCAGTAGGAATTCAAAACGCCGGAATATGAGTACAGACACGCATTAAAGCAAAATCCCCAAGTATCTTGGGGATTTTTGTTTGGGGCTGCGAAAGAGGCACGAATACATTAGAATGTTGGTAACCCTATTGTTCGGCGGATTTTTCCCATAACGGGTGATCAGGAGATGAATAGGCGTTTTGTCGAGAAGTCCGGGTCGGTGGTGAGGTTGACGCCGAGTTTCCGGAGTCCGGCTTCATCACCCGGTGTCGGGATATGAGTCATGTGCACTTCACATCCCCGCAGATATTTGAGTTTTGCGAGGACCATCTGTAACGAGGCATCGTTTGCTGCACCGATACTGAGAGCAATAAGCGTTTCCTCCAAATCGAGACTCATCATTTTTCCGCGGAGCACATCCCTTTTCAAATGGCTGATTGAATCGATGATGTTCGGGGGAAGGAGATGCCTGTCGTCGGGAATTGCGCTGAGACGCTTTATGGCATTCAACACCAGCGCAGAGGAGGCATGCATCAACGGAGAATTCATTCCGGTGATGATCGTTCCGTCCTTGAGTTCAAGCGCTGCTCCGCAAAAAATTCCTTCGTTCCCATTTTGTTTTTTTTCACATTCTTTCGCAGCCATACGGGCATGCCGGACAACGATCCGGTCTTCGACATTGAGATGAAGCTCATCGAGCAGGAGCGTTACTCGATCCACAGTTGCTTTTTCTGCAAATCCGGCAGCATACTCACATGAATACCGGAAATAGCGGCGGATGATCTCCTGATGAGCCGCTTCGCGGATCGCTTCATCATCGACGATCCCTGTGCTGGCCCGGTTGACTCCCATATCGGTTGGGGATTGGTAGAATGATGCTGCCCCGGTGATTTTCTCGATGATCCGCCGCAGAAGAGGAAAAGCTTCCATATCGCGGTTATAGTTGACAGATCGTTGATTATATGCTTCGAGATGGAACGAATCGATCATGTTGAAATCACTGATGTCCGCGGTTGCCGCTTCATACGCGATGTTGACCGGATGTTTCAACGGCAGATCCCAGATGGGGAATGTTTCAAATTTTGCGTATCCTGCGCGGATTCCCTGCCGGTGCTCATGGTAGAGTTGGGAAAGACAGGTGGCCAGTTTTCCGCTGCCGGGTCCGGGTCCGGTGACCACAACAATCGGTTTGGTCGTCTCGATATACTCGTTTGCCCCATATCCCTTGTCGCTCACGATCGTGTCGACATCCATCGGATATCCCTCTGTTGCACGGTGTGTGTAGACGCGCATACCCGATCGTTCCAGTTTGTTCTTAAATGCGCCGGCCGACGGCTGATTATCATATCGCGTGATGACGACAGAGGCGACATTGATATTCCATTGGCGCAGGTCGTCGATCAGTTTGAGGGCATCTGCATCATAGGTGATGCCGAAATCTCCCCGGATCTTCTTCCGTTCGATGTCGCCTGCGTAGATACAGAGAATGATCTCGGATTTATCTCGCAACTGTTGCAGGAGCAGCATTTTCACATTCGGATCATATCCGGGAAGCACGCGCGCCGCATGAAAATCAAACAACAATTTCCCTCCGAATTCGAGATACAGTTTATTGTCTAACTGTTGTACCCGGTCAAGGATCGGTTGAGTCTGTTCCTTAAGGTAGCGTGCATTATCAAATCCGACGGCTTGTGGCATTGCGGCTTCTCCGATAAGAAATTCGGGATCTATTGGAGGATTATGAAAATAAGCATTCTATGGTAAAGAAGTAAATGAAGAAATTCCAATATCTGTTTCAATAATTCCGGCTGAATCATCATCTATCCGAAGGGAAAGGACAGAACGAAAGACACAGGATTTGGAATACCGGAGCAGCATCCGTAGCGAATGGTTTGGGATAGAAGCAGTAGGAAGGGGGCCATCTGAGATTCTCAAGCGGGAACCCACGGTCTATGAGTCTCCCTCTTGCCAGTGCCGATCGTATAGACTACATTAACCATTATGCGGCAATTCGGGGCGATTTGCTATCATCTTTTTTGTAACAAATCTGTCCTTCCGTCATCTAAGATATGAAGGATGAGATTGATGGAAAAAGAAACCCGTTATAGAGAAATCATCAAATCGAACAGCGACCGGATATTCCGGATATGCTGCGGATATGTTCATGACAAGGATGAGCGGAACGATGTCTACCAGGAAATCCTCATCAATATCTGGAAGAGTTTTGATACTTTTCGGTCCCAATCCGCCATCAGCACCTGGATCTATCGAATCACGGTCAATACCTGCCTCAGTCACCTGCGAACGGAACAACGCCGGAAGAAACACATTGACCTGGAAGCTTCAGCTACTATTGATCTGATTCCGGAAGCGAATCATGAGGAAGCAGAAGAGGAAATGCGTTCGCTTGATCAATTGTATCGCTGCATCAATATCCTGTCGCCTGTCGATCGAGCGTTAATTTCTCTCTATCTGGAAGATGTGGGATCGAAACAAAGTGCGGACATCCTTGGCATTTCGGAGGTGAACATCCGGGTAAAGCTTCATCGGATCCGAAAAGCATTGAAAGAGATGATGGAGGAGAACGGCAATGAAACTTGAAGATCTGAAGGAACATCGATATGCCATCAAGGCTCCACAGGCAAAACAGGAGGAAGCGATGAATAGCATTGACAGTACCGTTGACAACCTGATTGAAGTACTCAAAGCCGAGGACGCCAAACAATTGAAACTTCTCAAAAAAGCGACGCCCCTCTGGCGGATCGCTGCTGGACTCTGGCTGTTTTCTTTTGTTGTAGCGGCCATTGCAATGATAGATCCTTCTCACCACATTGACAACACTTTTCCGCTCAAGGCTTTGATCATGCTGATCTTTTTGGGGCTTGCGATAGGTCTGCATCTGCAGATAAAAAAACTCGGCACGATCGATTATGCTGCGCCGGTGACTCTCTTTCTCCACAGAGCCGCTGCGCGGTATCAATTTATGTCGGCGCCGTATTTCGTGATGTCTCTGGTGGTAACATCACTGCTGGCCTCGGCGGCTTCACCGTATATTATCGATGTCTTCAGGAGATACTTTGACATCCACAACGCATTGGCGGGGATTTTAACCAGTTTCGGCTTCGTCGCCATGGTCTATCTGTTCGGCTATTTCGTCTCGAAGCGCGAATGGAAGAAATCCAAAGGGCCGATCCTGCAAGACATCCGAAGAATGCAGAAGGAATTGCAGGGTGGCAGCGAATAACACGCGTCCGTCAACGGCTGCCGCAGCGGTTTTTGTGAAATGAAAAATCCCGATCATTGCTGATCGGGATTTTTTGCTCCGTGGATCTCAAACGGGATCTTCACTTTGATAGGGCAATCCGCCTGCCAACGCTATCGGTAGGCCAATGGAAACCGTGGAATCAAACTTGCTACCGGCTCTGCTGGATGGAACCACAAATATGTGCGGTTCCAATCTTCAACCGTCGATGTTTGATCGAAGAGAGAAAATGGCGTAATTAGGGAAATTCGTGTGTCCGCTTTGGGGATACAAATGCTGAAACAGAGCCGGGAGGAGTTGTTTTCGTCAATGTTCAATGATTTCAGCGTTCACCGTTCAAATTGTTTCATTGTTCAATATATATGAACAATGCAGATTTACGAACAATTTCCTGCCCGGAACTTGACATGTGTTCATAAATATTGTATGTTCAATATAAATGAACATGCTAAATATTTGAACAGTTATGAAAAATAAAGCACAAAACGAAGCTGAGCTGGTCAATCAGGTATTGAATGTCTTGGAGAAGGAAACCTGTCTCAGAGCTGTCTATGCGCATGGTAATGTATTTCTTCGCGACGTGACCACTGATGGGACGTTGCGGGTGAGGGACGATATCAATGCTCCGCTCTTCAACGTGGAAATCAAACTCACGATCAATGAATTCACAATCGCGAAAGTTGCTGCACAGAACAATAAAAATCCCGAGACGAATCTTCTTATCACAAAACATGTGACTCCCACGCTCGCCAAAATTATGCGAGACAGGCATATCCAGTTTATAGATATGGCCGGGAATGCATATATCAACAGACCCCCAATCTACATATTCATGTACGGCAACAAAGCCGGAACAGATCTGCCGGGCCAGAATGAGGCGGAGACGGAAAATATTTTTGGCGCAGCCGGTATTCGAGTCGTGTTTGCGCTTCTCTGTAAAGAAAATCTTGTAAAATGCACATACCGGGAAATTGCAGAAGCGGCAGAAGTTGCTCTCGGAACTGTTGTGGCCGTAATGAGGGATCTGACGCGGAAGAACTATCTGATCGAACTTGCTGACCGTGGCCGAACCTTGGTGCAGAAGCAGGAGCTTGCCGACAAATGGGCGAATGCGTACGTGATGAAATACAGGGCGAAAACATTTCGCGGGCGGTACACTGCTGCACGTGAACTCTTCTGGAGAGATACAGACATCAGGGCTTTGGGTGCGTACTGGGGCGGCGAAGTTGCTGCCAACAAGCTTACCAACTACTTGAAACCCGAAGTGATTACAATCTTCATGCGTCAACCGGTCGATGACCTCATGAAGACGCTAAGGCTTCGAAAAGATGATAAGGGAGCGATTGAATTGCGAGAGCAGTTCTGGAACTTTACTGCTGAAGATGAAGATACAGCAACCGTCCATCCATTACTTGTTTACGCTGATCTATTGGCCATAGGGGATACCCGCGCACTTGAAGCGGCAGAATTGATCAATGACATACTTAAAAGACATTTCAAATAGAGTTGAACCTGCCGTCGTAAAAGTTCTTACAGATCTGGCAGAGATCACAAGCAGGCATAGAATATCGTTCTTGGTCGTCGGTGCCACTGCCCGTGACATTGTTTTCAGCGCGATCCATAACATCCCGACACGGCGTGCGTCGCTCGATATTGATCTGGGCATTCGCATTGAAACATGGGAACAGTTCGAGACCGTTGTCAATGACCTTGTCGATCTGAAATCGTATGATAAGGACAGCAAGAAGAAGCAACGGCTTTATGTCTCCGGCACCATCGTTGATATCGTTCCCTTTGGACCGCTGGAGAATCCCGTTGGCATTATTGCCTGGCCTCCAACCTCCGATGTATTGATGAGGACCGATGGATTCGAAGAGGCGCTCCAAAGTTCAATCGCCGTTCGCGTATCCGTCGAACCGGAAGTTGTTGTGAAGGTTTGTACACCGGCTGCGCTGGCAGTGATGAAGCTGTGTTCGTGGAAAGATGCTTATCCGGAGCGAAAGAAGGATGCGGTGGACCTTCGATATATTCTCACAAAGTACATCGATGCCGGTAATGAAGATCGGTTTTACACTTCGGATGATGATCTATTTGCGGCAAAACTTGACTACGATCTTGTGAGTGCACGACTTCTTGGCAGAGATGCCGGAGATATCTGCACAGAAACTACGCTTGTGAGGATCATCAACATTCTCAATGAAGAGTTGGCAAGAGAATCCGCGTTGCGGCTCTTAGCCGATATGGTTGGTGACCGCTCGTATGATGAACAGATGCCTGAATTTGTATTTCAATCATTAAAACAGTTCAAGACGGGCATTGAAGAAGATCGAAATCGAAAGGCTATGAACTCGTAATACTGCTGTAACGTCGGAAGTTGAAAAAAAACCTGCCTATGCGTGGAATAATGTGAATCAACCGAGCGTGACTGCATCGTAGTGCAGACTATACCGGGGGGAAAGATCGATTGTTAGCTCGAATTTCTCTATTACGGAAAATCCCGATCATTGCTGATCGGGATTTTTGCCTCCACGGGTCCCGTAACGGGATTTCCGCTTCGCTGCGACAGGGATCGAATCCCGCAAAAAAACTGCGGGACTTCGTCGTCTCGATTTCATCGTGAGGCCTCAGCCTACAACCAGCACTAAACAAAAAAACCGATCTCTCGACTGGGTTTTTCTGGCTCCGCGCCAAACACGAGGAGTCTAACTTTTTAATATTCGAAATCCCAGTTTTTTTCGCAAGAATTCACAAGGGAGCCTAACATATTTTCATCGATCGCACCCGTTTGCCCCATTTTTTGAATCTCGACCAGTCTGATATGATCGCGCTTCGCGAGGCCGGATTGATCCAGCAGGAAGCGCCTATATAGATTCCAAAAGTGAGAATAGATTATCCTGCGCTTGCCTAAATATAGAGAGAAAGATTTTATAGGGGAGAGTTTGCCACATGGGTTGATTTGACAAGATCGCTCGGTGTCAGCCGCGCATGCTCAGCAAAGTGCGTGACCCGAGCAAATGGAAAAACCCGGATGATTCTAATCCGGGCCGATGATTGAAACTGAGACGTATATTATCGGAGCAACACCAATTTTTTCGCCGACACATAGCTTCCGGCTGAGAGCTTGTAGAAATATACTCCAGAAGAAAATCTGGATGCATCCCACGTTGCTTCGTACCGCCCCGCCGGTTTCTCTTGATTCACCAGCACCGCCACTTCGCGGCCAAGCATGTCATAGATGGCAAGCTTTGTCGCACTGAAAACCGGCAGTGCATAATTGATCACGGTTGCCGGGTTGAAAGGATTTGGATAATTCTGGGATAAGTCAAAACTCTCCGGAATCCCGGAAAGGTACGTCTCAACGTCCGTTGGTTTTCGTGCATATGCAACGCGTAATTGAGGTATTGTGTTTTGATTTTGATTCATAGCTGGCGCCGCTCCAAAAAAACAGGCAACGGTTCCGTCGGTGAATCGTATCACCGAGGGATCGAGATTCATTGTCAGGGGAAGCGTATTGTCCGGAAGGATCATCGTTGTCTTTGTGGTATCGAAGGTGATACCGTCGTTACTGTCGTTGTAGCCGATACCCCTTTTTGCAGGATTGGTTTCTGAAAAGCCGGTCCGGACATAGAGCCGGATCCTGCCGTCCGACACATAGACAGGATGCGGATCCACGTCGCCGTTCTTCATGATATTCTTTCGTGACTCTGCTTTCCATGTCCATCCCCAATCGTACGTAATCGCCGTGCGCACGCCGTTCGTTCTGTAAAAATCTCCGACATAATACATCCGCCAGACGGAGTCCTTCACCTGGATCGGACAGACGACGCTGGCGATGGAGTCATCCTCAAGCCCCGGCTGATAGCGTATTCCCGATTCTTTCGTCCAGATCTTCCCATCAGAGGAGATCCAACTGATCACTCTACTCCTGTGCTTCTGAGGTGTATTGTTGGAAGCCGGTTCTTCCGTGACGAACCGCGATTGTCCATCGGGTAAATAGATACATCCGCCGTCCGGTCCCCGCGGGGTCGTTGGTAGTGAGATCAAGGTCTGGCCGTTGTTTTTGATAAGATAGAACTGCAATTGTGTATTTCCCGATGAAGAGAGGATCAGCGAGCTGTCATTCGCAAACGTAATCACCGGAACACCGCCGTAGTTAACGATCATCGACGTATCAACGACGAACGCCGTGCCTTCGTTCGGCGCCAGAGTAAGGTATTGCTTCCACGCGATTGTTTTCCGCACGGCAGGCTGAAGTGTGTACCGCCGGAGGAAGACGCCTCCTGCGTCGTAAACTACGTACAGCTCACTGTTTCTCAACAGCAAATGCGGCCGGTAGCCGCGGAATCCGTGGGACTGTTCGATCAGCGAGAAGGATTCATCAAATATTCCAAAATCAACATGCGTGCTGCTGTCCGGATTGCTGTTCTGCACATGATGAAAAGCGATGATCCATCGTTTTGACAAGCTGTCAAAAGCAATGCCGGATGCAAAAAAATATCCCTCGCCTACCGGAGGTATCGCAAGAATCTTCCGTTGCTGAATTGCGGGAGACCAGTCATGGTTCCATATGGTCACAATCAATTGGGAATTTGGTCCGGCCTTGTCTCCCGTAAACATGAAAAAGGAATTGTTCCTATAGAAGAGTCCGCCGAGGTTATTGTGCGGAAGTTGGGACGAAGTGATGATCGGTGCGGAAACCGGCTGCAGTTGTTGATTGATGGTGTGAACGATTGACTGATCGGTAGGCTTGAAATATGCGACAAAAATATTTTCCCCGTCTGTGGCAAACATCATATCGTTGGTGCGGTTCGTCGTGTGCTCGGCAATCGGCGTGATGCTGCCGATGCGTTTGCCGTTGACGTCGGTTTTGAAAATATAGATGTCGCTGTCACCGCGCACGGAAAAAACAATAAAATGTTGACCTGTAAGGAAGAGGTGTTTGTGATCTGTAATCCACCGCTGTGATTGAGGATCGCTTTCGAATGTCAGTTGCACTGGCGGGAGGATCTGCAGAAGGGTCTGCGGATTCAGTGTTCTGAGAAACAACTGCGGCTTGCCGTTCACAATGGCCGTCGTCGTGATGCTGATGCTTTCGCCGTTGAAGGAAATTCCGCCCCAGATCGAGGCCTGCGGAAGCTGCATGGAATCACGAAGAGTGAGCATCCCTTCCGCAAACAATGTGCAGATGGATAAAACAGACAGAAAAAAAAGAGAACGCATGTGCATGGTGTTCACTTCAGCAGTGTCATGCATTTTGTGATGGAATGATTCCCGGCGCGCAACTGATACCAATAAATGCCACTCGGAAATGCCGGCCCCTCTCCCGAGAACAGCACCTGATGCATGCCGCCATCCTGCTCCGCAGTCACCAAAGAAGCAACATCCCTTCCCAAAAGATCGAAAACACGAAGCGAGACAAAACATCGCTCGGGCAGCCGATAGCAAATTGATGTTGACGGATTAAAGGGATTGGGAAAGTTTTGAAATACCGCAAAACTCTCTGGAGCGGAATCTCCATCGCGGACAGCCGTAGCATTGCCCGGATCATACAGCGTTGCCCGCGATCCGTACAACGTCTTCCAATCAAGGACGAGCGATGTAAAATCCGTCAACCGGATTTTGTTCTGACGGCGCAGCACAGATAATGGCTTGATAACCGTGCTGTCGATCAGCGCGATGCCACCGGCAGCGGTTATATCGGCCGGTTTAATGTGATATGACGAGGTGAGCATGGCCTCGCCCGGAATGATTCCATTCGCATAGAGTGCGATCAACTCGCCGATTCCTGCGATATCGCTCTTATATTGTCCGATACAGATAATATTTCCGGCAGTGTCGTCGACAAAATAGTGGTAGCGGTCTTTGGGGCGCCAGACGCCGCTTATGACCGGATCGTTCACATGATTCGGTGTGCCGCTTCCCATGAGAATATTCCCTCGCCAGACGGCCCACGGATATTGCTGCCCGTACACAGGAACTCGGAACCGGTCCCAATAGGCAAATTGCGGCAGCGTCGGATCCCATATATGGCCGCCGATGACAGTGCTGCCTCCGACACCGAGCGAATCGAGAAGATTCGCGACATCGGTGTAGTTATAGCCGTAGCTTTCATGAGAATGGGCATCTATTGCTGCACCGAGATCTTCTTTGAGATAGCGGAGAAAATTCTTTCCTTTCGTCGGCGATTTCATCAGGGAGTCTTCATACATCAATGCCGCCAGCAGTATTTTCCAGTCGGGCTGAAGCGACCAGCTCACATTGTTGACATGGGCAAGATTCGCCATTTCAATCAGCCGGTTTCGGACTAATGTATAATTGTCTTTAGATTGTTGGCTGCCAAGCATTCCGATCGGTGTGTTGTCCTCGATATGCGTGAACAGGACAACATAGACCGGGAAGGTTTGAGCGTGGGTGGACCAGATACATATTCCCAAAAGGAAAAGAATATTTTTCATATCCGGCTTTCAACGGGGCGGTGGGAGCAGGAACTGTCTAACGAGTCAACATCCCAAGATTCATTTGATGAATTCCACGTGGGTTATTCAACGCTGCTTCTCTTCTCCGACTATTATACAATTTTTACGCGATTCAGGAAAGCTCTCGTTTTTACAGGCCTTTTTTTGGGGGGGGGGCAGGACACACAGCTACATGAAAACTCTTTTCGAGACGAACATATTTTTGAGGAGCATTGTTGCAATTCCTGCGCAGGGGCTATATTCTGACTCCATCATTATGCCGTGATGAAAATATTTTCGCCTATGAACGAAGCGGATGATCAATCGGTACACTATCACAAAAATCACTTCATCAGCATCATCCGTCGCGTCTGCGAGAAGCTCCCGGTTGTCAATGAACAGAAATATGTTCCGGTGGGCATATCCGCCGCATTCCAAGTAACGGTGTACGTCCCTCGCGGCATCTGTTCGTTCTTTAACACGGTGAGCTCCCGGCCGAGCATGTCGTAGATGACGAGCCGGACCCGACTCGTAACCGTCAGTTCGTATGTAACCGCGGTCGTCGGGTTGAATGGGTTGGGAAAGTTCTGATCAAGTACAAATCCGGAAGGGGATGATTGCTGTTCAACCGCTCCGGTGGAACGGCTGCTGCTTCTCACACACCGGACATAGTTAAACACATAGCGAACGTCGCCCTGGGGTCCCATATATTGAGGATAGTCGGCAGCATTACCGTACTTGGGATCGCTTCTCTGCGCGCCCGCGCCGTGAACATCCAATAATGTGCTGTTCATTTTTCCCTGGGCCTTGCCGAATGCGATATAGACAGCGGGACTATACGGATTAACACCGTCCAGATGAGTGGTGCTTGTCCAGAAATATGGATACTGTCCGGCAGTTCCATTGGGATCCTTGATGCTCGTCGTTGAAAAAAGCGGATCTATTGCCGGTGAATTTGTAGAAGAAGGACTTCTTGTGTAGTCAACAATACTCTGCAATTCTTTAGCATTTGGCAGGCGCCAGTCAGAATAGCTAGCGAGAGTGAGGTTCTCCGCGTATGCCAACGAGGATTTCCAATCGCGTGCAACTCCATCATCGGCTTGCTGCCACATCAATCCGGTCGCATTATCGGCAATGGTGCCGTCGCCATTATTCACAAATTTGTTAATTCCATAGCTGAAGTTTCCGCGCACCATCCGAAAATACATTGTATTGGGCGTGGTGTTTCCGCTGCCGGGTTGATATTTTGGATATCCCTTTATTCTTCCGTCAATAAAATTTACTCCAAAGACAGTAGAATCACCAGCCATGGTTAGACCCTTGTATTGGGTTGAAGACCAGGTCTGCGCATCGATCTCCCGCTCACCGATTGCCGTATTTCCGATCGGCTGATTAAAATAGGCGGAGTCAATATACTTTCTGACAGAAGCAGTTCCGCCGCTGCGTCCCGTAAAAAGAATCAGGGAATACAGTTCCTTTATTGTCGGGACGCGCCAATCAGTGAAGCCTCCCAGTGTCATGGTGTCTGCTTTCGTAAAAGCCGCGCTATAGGAGATCTTGGCGCCCATGTCTTTCTGCCACATCAATCCGGTGACATTATCAGTAACCGTGCCATCTCCATTATTAACATAAGAGGGCTCGTTACCCTGATATGCAGCATCCTGTCCATAAAAAGGATCACCTGGTTTCGGGACGGAAATAATAGTACTGTCACCGTAAAACTCATGAACGCCGGTATCGACAACTTTATACGTCTGGCACAACGCAGAGAGGCTCGAGAATATGGTAATAATAAGAGAAGCCATTGCTTTATAAAAATCAGTTCTCTCCATGCAATTCGATTCGATTAGTAAAAAAATGATTTCGGTTTCATATTTGCGTCTTCATTTTTTCATTCTAAGTTGTTCTCACTTGAGCAGTTGCATTTTCTTCGACTGCACCTTTCCATCATGCTCCAGCCGCGAGAAGTAGATGCCTGACGGCAGATACGATGCGCTAAACTGCACCTGATGGTCGATGGCCGCGTCAGCTATGCCATCGTACAAAATGGCAACGCGCTGCCCGAGCGAGTTAAACACCCTCAACATCGTTTTTCCGGTGAGAGGAACCGTAAATCGAATTATCGTTGTCGGATTAAAGGGGTTTGGAAAATTCTGTTCAAGTTCAAAATGTGATGGTGATGTCGGACCATTATGGAATCCACTCGCTTTGTTGACGGTGCGTACAATGCGGACATAATTGGCCCCGCGGATCGCATCACCCTGCGGTCCATGCGAATAGCCGGTATAGCTGACACCGTATACTGTAACCGTTTTAACATCGGCATAAGCATATGGCGGACCCACCTTTGGATCGCTGCGCTGACAGCCTGCGCCATGCACGTCAACCCAGGATGCTTGAGTAGTCGGCCAGCCCAACGCGCGCCCGAAAGCAATGTAGTCGGCTTCACCTCCCCCGGTATTATTTGTCGCATATCCTTCATGAGTTGTCCCTGACCAGTAATAAGGAAAATCGGGCTGTCCAGCTTCATTTATTATTGGACTGCAATTGAAAAACTTCGAGTTGATTGCCGGCAGTTTGTCAAAGTCTGGAGAGTGCGAATAATCGACAATACTCTGCAATTCTTTAATGTCGGGCATTCTCCAATCATTATGGCCAAGGTAATTTTCGGCATTCTTTGTCTGCACCCACGCCAAAGCATCTATCCAGCAAAGGCCTGATCCATTATCATTCTTTGCCCACATTAAACCGGCGGCATTATCGGTGATTGTCTGGTCGCCATTATCCGTGAAATTATTAATGCCGTACGTTGTCGCGCCCCTCACCAACTGCACATAGAAAGTTTTGATCTGATGGGCCAGTGCATCAACGGTATCATACCCTTTTATTCTTCCATCAGCGAAGTTTACACCGAAATCTTTTGCATATCCGGATTCACTGGGACTCATAATGAAAATGTTGCCGGACATGTACTGCTGGTCAATAACACGTTCTCCAAGCGCCGTATTCCCATAAGCAAATTTGAAATAGCTTGAATCAATATACGGTGTCAGACCTGCTGATGAAGCCGAACCGCCCGGATCTGTGCCCTTGCCGCTATATAATGAATAGAGCTCTTTGATGGTCGGGATTCGCCAATCATTGAAGCCGCCATGGTTGGACGCATTGACGGCGGTAACCCACCGCAGGCCAGCCGCATAGCTCATTCTGTCTGTCTTCACCGGAGGGGTGTAGGTCATATTCGGGCTGCGCATCCATGTCAGGTTCGCAGTATTGTCATAAACTGTTTTTCCGTCCGCGCCGATCGTATAGCTGGAAAGATTGCCGGAATACTGTGCATCCTGTCCATAAAATGGTTTTCCGGGAGACGGCGGGGCAATTACTTTTATTGAATCGAAGCACTTCGCCTGACCTGCATCGACAATTTTATAGGTCTGACCGACCCCTGCTGAACCGAAGAATATTCCCATAGATGCTGCAATGATGTAGCGAATAAACATTTTTCGTCCCTTGACGATGCGTGATAGATTTCACAAAATATATTTTGAGACTGCCGCAATACTCATACCGCCGTTGTCTGCAAATCCGGAAAATCGCCAAAGAAATTGTTTTCTAGGATGTGCGTCCCGGGCATAAACGATTGAAAAAGAATCGCACTGGCTATGATGCAGCAATAGTTCTACCCATTATATAAAGAAATATCCCGAAATTCCGATGGTGATCAATACTTATTGAGCGATGATAGAATATTTAAGGATAGACTATATATGCAGGACAAAAGTTGAACAGATTTTTCATTTATTTCCTTGGGGTGACGCGGGGCTGCAATGCTGAATGGGAGCAGGATAAAATAGTGGACTCTGAAACAGGCGATTTGCCCTGCGGATCCCGTGATACGGGACAACCATGCGTACATGGCAAAGCCTCGGACAGATCACCAGAGGCTTTGTCTCCGCTTCGTCACGAAAGGACTCATATCCCGCAAAAAGAGCGCGGGACTTCGTCGTCCAGATTTCATCTGGACTCGTCAGCTTACAACAGGCACTAAACAAAAAACCCGATCTCTCGATCGGGTTTTTCTGGCTCCGCGCCAAACACGAGGATTCTATCAAGCTTTTATTCGAAATTCCTGTTGTTTTCACCAATAAGTATAAGGGAGCAAAGAAAATATTCATCGACAACCGCCGATTACCCTGCTATCTGAACCTTCATCAATCAGACGTAATTGAATTGAGGGATGCCGGTCTGATTCAGCCGGAAGTCCAAGCAAAATTTCTGAGGATAACAATTGACTATCCGGCTCTTGCGCAGGAGTAAAGTTGTCGACATCAAAGCGGGGATTTTTCTACGTGAGCCGATCTTTCCAGATCTATCGACGCTAGTCGTACATGGATCAGAAATGTTACAAAAAGAACAGAGGCTTCAGTCAATAATGGAGTATCTACAAATCAATTACCGGAGGAGCGGTTGTCGGTCTTGTCGCGATCATCCCTGCGTGGAAGAAGATCAGGATGGAAAAAGCAATCACGCGGAGCCTATCGGGGTTATACCGTCGTTCGAACTGTTCTACTATCATTATAGGTCTTCCTAAGTTTGCGTTTTCTCTCATGCCCGGTTCTCTGATCCGAGTCTGCACCAATATACTGGAAGAGGACTCCAACGTTAGTCCTTTTGGAAGAAAAGGGATTTTGGGGTGCACGAAAGGGACGGACAAGGCAGTCCCTGCCAGTTTCCTTTAGGCGGCTGACCTGTTGAGATATGCAGCTCTGCGTTGTAGCGCCTTCGATTCTGTTCCCTCGAGCTCCCCTGGCTACATTATGACTCCTGCTTTTCCAGCAGACAATTCGCACGTATTCACGGCCTATTCGAATCCGAACCGTCAGGAGCCGTAGTCCGTTGGTCTTTTCGGGAACCTTTTTGGATTTCATTTAGTTCATTATTTTAGTTGACATCATAAATCCACTTAAATAATCAACCAAATTGGAGGTTTGCACTATGAAAAGAAATCTACGCAGTTGGGTTCTCTTGCTGGCGGGGATAGCGGCGCTTGCCGCGGTTCCAGCTCGTACCGTTGCGCAAGCGCCCACGTTCAATACCATCATCGCAACTCCGACAGGTAGCGCGCCCTGGCAGCCGCCCAGGCCAGCCGCGGTTGGCGACTTTAACGGTGACGGCAAATTGGACGCCTTCATCGTCGACGGCTCCCCCAGTGCCCGATTCATGTATGGCAACGGCAACGGCACATTCCAGAAGTTTGACATCAACGCAGATCAGATGACGACGGGCAACATGGTCAACTTGCCCGGAAGTCTCGTCCAATACATGCCTAAGGCCATTGACGGTTACATGTTAGTAAAGTCCGCCGATGTGAACGGGGACGGGAAGCTCGATGCCGTCTGCGTAACGACGGTGCATATCAATTATGGTCCTTACAGCCTGGTAACCGTGCTCATCAACACGGGCAACGATGTCAATGGGGTGCCCCAGTTTTCCACCACGAACTATTACCTCGGTTTTTATGATGTGCGCTCTCTGACGGTCGGCGACCTGAATGGTGATGGTAAGCCGGATATCATCGTCGGCAGCGCCTACGCCGGCTTATATATTTATCAGAATAATGGAGATGGCACGTTCACTCCCGGACAGGTGACCAGCATCATGCCGAATGCGGGCGGTCCCGCCGTCGGACAGGGCGTCATCGTGGACGTAAACGGAGACGGCAAGGCTGACTTTGTTGTGACCAGTGGACAGGCCAACGCGACTGATCTCTTCATCGGAAACGGGGACGGCACGCTGCAGGCGCCGATTATTCTCAGCCCGGCCGCGTCCTGCATTGCGGTAGCGGATCTAAACAAGGACGGCAAGCCGGATCTCATTGAGGGCCTTAGCGACGGATCGGTGTCCGTCTATCTTGGCAATGGCAACGGAACTTTCGGGAGTCCAGCGAACTTTCCCTCTGGGGCTGCCAATTGGCCGACTGGGTTTTTCGTAGCCGATGTCAACGGTGATGGAAATCTGGATGTGGCCGCGAGTCTCAACGCTGCCGGTAAGGTTGCGATCCTGACCGGAAACGGGGACGGAACCTTGAGCGCGCCCTCTCTTTTTGGCACTATTCCGAATGCAGTTGATGTGACTTTGGCCGATTTCACTGGCGACGGCAAGCCCGACATCGCCTCAGTCAGCCCCAACGGCTACGGCGGCCAGAACTTCGACTTGCTGACGAACACCACGCCGTTCGGACCTCCGCCGGCGATTCCCCCGGTAATCTTCACCCGCACGACCGCGACCGCGGAGGGTTGGAAGAAATACACCGTGAACTTCATTCCCACACACTCGGGCAACTATACCCTCGGTTTCAATCTCATCGCCGGTGGTCCCTCGGGCGACAACGCCATCCTCATCGACGCCGTGAAAATCACCAATGGCGCGACGACCGCGTTCTCAGACGGCTTCGAGACGCCGGTCCTCGGCACGAACGCGGGAGTTTCAGCCAACGGTGGCGCGGCCGTTTTCGGCAACTGGGCCTTCAATAACTACAGCGGCATTCTCAACGGTTCTCCTGCAAACTGGGGCTTGGACGCCCAGGGGCTCGGGTCGGCGGACGGAACTTATCAATATGCCTACCTGCAGGCTGTCTTCGGAACTCTGGGGAAGATCAAGGCCACCAGCACGCTTCCATTGGTCGCCGGCCAGACCTACACGTTGACCTTCTTTCAGGCATCACGCCTCTATTTCGGCGGCCAGGTTACCAACACGGTAACCATTGACGACGCCGTGTCCGCGCCGGTCGTCACGAGCGAGTCGAAGAGCGGCTCCTGCGGCAGCGCGTTCAGCTACCAGATCGTCGCCACAAATTCGCCGACGGCCTACGCCGCCGCGGGTCTGCCCGCCGGCCTGGCCGTGAACGCTTCCACCGGCGCGATCTCGGGCACGTTGCCCAACATCGTGGGCACTTTCCCGATTGACCTCACGGCGTCCAACGCCGGCGGCCCCGGCAAGGGTACGCTCACGCTCAAGATCGTCGACCTGACGCCGCCGGTTTTGACAGTTCCTCCTGACACCACCGTGATCGCGAACGCAGCAGGCGGTTATTCGGGTTCCCTCGGCGCTGCCACTGCTGTCGATAACTGTGTCGGACCGGTGAGCATTACATCAGACGCACCAACGATCTACCCATTGGGAGTGACCACCATACATTACACAGCGCGCGATAGTTCAGGGAATGTATCCACCGGCACTCAAAAGGTGACGGTCAAGCCATATCCGATCATCGTGGATATCAAGCCGGGATCTTCGACCAACGTGGTGAACTTCGAGGACAATGGGGTTATCCCTGTTGCTGTGTTGTCGACTCCGACCTTCGATGCAACGAAGCTCGACGTGGCGTCGCTGCGGTTCGGGCCTGGAGGTGCTCACCCGGTACTTGATAAGGCGGACCATAAAGACGTGAATCATGATGATAAGGCGGACTACAAAGATGTGAATCATGATGATAAGGCGGACTACAAAGATGTGAATCATGATGGACGTGCTGACCTCATGCTCCAGTTCGTAACGAAGGCAACCGGCCTCACCAAGCACGACCATTCTGCGACACTGATTGGGACCACAAAGACAGGTATCCCCGTCGAAGGGAGCGATTTCCTGAATGTCGGCAGGCTCGGCAAAGAAGCCGCCGCAACTGAAGTCGGCCCGACAACGTTCTCGCTGGAACAGAATTATCCGAATCCGTTCAATCCAACGACATCGATTTCCTTCACCGTCCCCTCCACCGGATTTGCCCGCATGGTGGTCGTAAATTCACTGGGGCAGCAGGTCGCGACGCTTTTCGACGGAATAGCGAATGAAGGTATGCGCTACAATGTGACATTCGATGCCCTCGGACTCTCGTCAGGTGTCTATACGTACCAACTGAGTCATGACGGACGTTCATTCGCCCGGAGAATGCTGCTTCTGAAGTAGATGACAGCAGTTGACTGAAAACAAAAAAGAGAACCGGGATTCCTGGTTCTCTTTTTTTTCTCCCGAATCACTTCGGGAGCCGATGATATCTATGGAAGAATTCTCAATCACCTCCAAATACAAAAAGACCGAACCCAAGGGAGAAATCAGGATTGGTTTCCGTGGGGATGGAACCGCTGTTGAGGGGGGGCATAAACAACCTCGAAACGTTAGTTTCGAGGTTCTATGTCCAATGGCTCCGCGGGTCCCGTAACGGGATCTCTGCTTCGCTGCGATAGGGCTCGAATCCCGCAAAAAGAGCGCGGGACTTCGTTGTCCAGATTTTGTCTGGACTCCTCAGCCTGCAACCCTGCGGTTAATCTGTCGTACGACAGACATGCTCTACTATAATACAATGTGTTCGTATCCACAGGCGGCCACCGCGAGTTTTCAGTTGCTTCTCTCGCCTCATCGCCTCAGAACGCAAAAAAAACACGCTCTGAATAGATGAGCTTCATCGGGAGATACGGTCTTGTCGAAAAAATCTCTCCCCTCGAATGCTGTGCAAGCCGGCGCTCCAAATCTTCCGACTGGCCGATATATAATCGGTCGTACTTCTCTGAATACAAAACATATACCGTGTAGGCCATAAACGGAAAATCCCACCCTATGGGGGTGGGATTTTTGCTCCGCGGGTAGGGCTCGAACCTACAACCCTGCGGTTAACAGCCGCATGCTCTACCATTGAGCTACCGCGGAATAAATGGTTTGTCAATATACAAAATGAGCCAGTATTTGTCAAGCCAACTCAAATTCGGACTATTCTCGATCGACTGGAATGACGTGCTCTACAATAGAGTGTGGTCTGGAAAAGTAGGCTCGTGTTGTTTCTCCGGGTCATGTTGCTATATTGTATTTCGAATTGCCATCCAGATGAAGTGACAGGAAATTTCCACCCATGAAAATTCGGTTGTTGCTGGTCGCCGTTTGCTTCGTTTCTATTTGTCCGAGGGTTCTTCGGGCGCAGTCACAACTCCTTCCCATTGATCATCAACTCAACAATCGTCTCTCGAAAACGCTCTACTCGCTATCACATCCGGTCCATAGTCCTCTCCAACCATTCGAATTGAGAGATCTTACCGTGGGGAACAATGTTGACTCGGTGCTGGCAACAGGCCGGGTGTGGGACACAACGAACACCGGCTCGCTCTCCAGAAAATTATTTGCAGAGCACTTGGTGGACATCGTAGCGGACGACTACCGTCTCTACATCGACTTCTATCCTGATTTCCAGATTGGAAGGGACGTTGAAGCCGAACGCACGACGTCGGTGAATACTCGAGCGTTTGGCGTGGGCGGTTCCGCCGGCAATGCCTTTTCTTTCAGGGCAGACTTCTACGACAATCAGGTGAAGTTTCCGGAATATGTCGATGCCATCGTCCGCAGGGATTCCATCATTCCCGGACAGGGATACTATAAATACTCCGGTACGCAGACGTTTGATTTCGCATACGCATCGGCGGTTATTTCCTATCGGCCGTCTCGCTATCTGGGTGTCCAGGTAGGGCAGGGCAAGAATTTCTTGGGGGACGGTTACCGCTCTCTCATGCTCTCGGATGCGGCATTCAACTATCCATACCTCAAACTTACCGCAGATCTCTGGAAAATCAAATACATCTGTATGTGGACAGAGTTCCAGCATATTACTTCCGCCGCGGAACCGGATGCCTGGCACAAAAAAAGTGGAGTATTTCATTATCTGGACGTGAATATAACGAAGCGACTTTCCGTCGGCTTGTTCGAGAGCATGATATGGCGGGAGCAGGATTCCACCGGACGACGCGGCATCGAACTGAACTATCTGAATCCTATCATATTTCTCCATCCGACCGGATATTCGATTGGCTCGCCTGATAATTATCTCATCGGTATGAACTGGCGGTATATCATTGCCGACGGAACAGCGCTCTACGGTCAGGCAATGCTGGATGAATTTGTTATCGGAGAACTCGTTAAAAACCGGGGCTGGTGGGGAAACAAGTACGGAATCCAATTTGGTGTAAAGTCCGCTGAGCCGCTGAACGTCCGGGGATTATTTGCGCAGGCGGAGCTGAATCTCGTTTCGCCCTATACCTATGCACACCTGGATCCGGAAAAAAACCACGCGCACTACCGGCAGAGCCTCGAACATCCTCTCGGTGCAAATTTCTACGAGTGGCTGGCAATCGGACAGTATTCGACCGGCAGATATGAATTCAGGCTGCAGTGCAATTATGCACTCTACGGGAATGACTCTTCGGCAACGGACAATGTCGGCAAGGATGTGTATAAATCGTACGTGACGCGGGACCATGAGTACGGCAACTTCATCGGACAAGGTATCCATACCCGATTGCTGTATGCGCAAGTGCAAACCTCGTATCTTCTCAATCCCATGAACAACCTGCGTCTCGAGGCTTCGTGTTCGTACCGATCGGCAACATCGACAATTGAATCCTCAGAATCTCTCCATGTGAGCTTCGGCATTCGGGGATCGTTCCGCAATCTCTACTACGACTTCTAGAAATCCAGCGAGAAGAGCCGTTTAGTAATTGACTCTGCCGTAGATCGGGACGGTGGTCTCGATCAGTCAGATCCATGGTTGCGACTACACGGAGTTGCGCTACAAATTGTGATACAATCTGTATTGCGATCTCTGGAAATCTGGTGTAAAAGTACAGTCTGACAATTGATTCTACAGTGGCTCGAGACTTGGCTTTGATCCATCAAATCCATGGTCGCGACTCCACGGAGTCGCGCTACAAAAATGTGCTCCGTGGTCTCGGTGGCAATAGAGTTCTTCTTTCCCGTCACAAGCGCTATCTTCAAAATGCAACCCTCATGCGTTTGCGGGGTGGTGTCAGATATCTGCATGAAAAAATGCCTCTCGCGACGCAAATTCCGCAATTTCCGGTTTTCTTGACACCCCCTCGCTTTTTAGCTATATTGACAGAGTGAAACATCTTCAAGGGCAACAGTGTTACCACCTGTGAAGGATTTCACAGATTTCTGACATTATTTAAAGGTATGACAATGGAAGGCAATTTCTCCAACCGGGTTCAGGATGTTATTCGTCTCAGCAGGGAAGAGGCACTCCGGCTTGGACACGATTATATCGGTACGGAACACCTCCTTTTAGGAATTATCCGCGAAGGTGAAGGCATCGCAGTTAAGATCCTCCGCAATCTGGGCGTTGATCTCTACAAGTTGAAAAAGGCGATTGAAGACACCGTCCGGACAGCCGGCGGTACACTGACGATCGGCAATATCCCGCTCACGAAACAGGCAGAAAAGGTGCTGAAAATCACCTATCTGGAAGCAAAGCTCTATAAGTCTGACGTCATCGGGACAGAGCATTTGTTGATGTCCCTGTTGAGGGATGATGATAACATTGCCGCGCAGATCATGCATCAGTTCAATGTGCACTATGACCTTGTTCGTGCAGAGCTGGATAATATTATCAGCGGCAAACCGTCCTCCCCGCAGCAGCAATCGGGCCAGCAGGAAAAGAAGCAGGATAAATCAAAGACGCCGGTACTGGACAATTTCGGACGCGATCTGACCAGACTTGCCGGGGAAGGAAAACTCGATCCGGTTGTCGGGCGTGAAAAAGAAATCGAACGTGTGGCACAGGTGCTCAGCCGTCGCAAGAAGAATAATCCCGTGCTGATCGGCGAGCCTGGCGTTGGAAAGACCGCCATCGCCGAAGGACTTGCGCTGCGGATCATTCAGAAGAAAGTCTCCCGCGTTCTCCACGATAAGCGCGTTGTCACGCTCGATCTGGCGGCATTGGTGGCGGGCACAAAATACCGCGGGCAGTTTGAAGAGCGGATGAAAGCCGTCATGAACGAGCTGGAAAAGGCCCGCGATGTCATCCTGTTCATCGATGAACTGCATACCATCGTCGGTGCCGGCGGGGCATCCGGTTCACTGGACGCCTCGAACATGTTCAAGCCCGCGCTGTCGCGTGGTGAACTGCAATGCATCGGTGCTACCACGCTGGATGAATACCGCCAGTATATTGAGAAGGACGGCGCATTGGATCGCCGGTTCCAGAAAATCATGGTGGATCCGACAACGGTGGACGAGACGCTGCAGATCCTGATGAACATCAAGCAGAAGTACGAAGAGCACCACGGAGTTCATTTCTCCGACGCAGCGCTTTCCGCTGCCGTCAAACTCAGCGATCGCTACATTACCGACCGAAATCTTCCGGACAAGGCTATCGACGTGCTGGATGAAGCCGGCGCGCGCGTCCATCTTGCCAATATAGTTGTGCCGAAAGAGATTCTCACGCTCGAGGAAAAAGTCGAAGAAATCAAGCAATCCAAAAATCAAGTCGTGAAAAACCAGAACTTTGAAGAAGCAGCACGCTTGCGCGATCTGGAAAAGAAACTTCTGAGCGATCTGGAAATGGCAAAGCGCGAGTGGGAGTTGAAGGCGCAGGAAACTGTGTATGAGGTCACCGAAGATAACGTCTCCGATGTCGTTGCGATGATGACCGGCATTCCCGTGAACCGCATCGCGGAATCGGAATCTGCAAAGCTGTTGAAGATGGAATCGGTGTTGCGCGAACAAATCGTCGGCCAGGATGAGGCACTGTCGAAATTGACAAAAGCGATCCGCCGCACACGTGCCGGATTGAAAGATCCCCGCCGTCCGATCGGGTCGTTCATCTTCCTCGGCCCCACCGGTGTGGGCAAAACCGAAATGGCAAAAGCAGTGGCGCGATATCTGTTCGAGTCTGATGAAGCGCTGATTCGTGTCGACATGAGTGAATACATGGAAAAGTTCTCCGTGTCCCGCCTGGTCGGAGCGCCTCCCGGATATGTCGGATACGAAGAAGGCGGACAGTTGACGGAAAAAGTCCGGCGTAAACCGTACTCCGTGGTACTGCTGGACGAAATCGAAAAAGCGCATCCGGATGTGTTCAACATTCTTCTGCAGGTGCTCGACGATGGGCAGTTGACAGACAGCCTGGGACGGCGTGTCGATTTCAAAAATACGATACTGATCATGACATCGAACATCGGCGCACGCGATATAAAGTCAGCCGGCGGGTTCGGCTTCGGGGATCCGACGGTGCAGGACAAATACAAGGCGATGAAGAACACCATCGAAGATGCGCTGAAACGAGTATTCAATCCGGAGTTTCTGAATCGGATCGATGACACCATTGTATTCCATGCGCTCGAACGGCCGGATATTCTGAAGATCATAGACATCTCAACAAGGGAACTGTTCAAGCGGATGAGTTCGATGAATATTACCATCGAATTGAATAAGCAGGCCAAGGAATTCCTGGCGGACAAAGGATTCGATCCGAATTTTGGCGCTCGTCCGCTGCGCCGTGCACTGCAGAAATACATTGAAGATCCGGTGGCCGAGGAAATATTGAAGGGTAAGTTCGGCGAGGGAAGCAGGATCAAAGTGAAGTTCAATGCAAAAGCAGAGGCATTGAAGTTCTACGACGCCAACAAAGACCGGCTGAACACTGAGCAGAGGGAAGAGAGCACGGAAGAAGAAAAACCGGCCGATGTGAAATAGTATTCAAGCGAAGAATATTCTCAATGCCCGCGTACAATCATACGCGGGCATTTTGTTGCAACTTCCGACGGGAAATGTCCGTAAAACCGAGCTAAAAACTAATGAAGCAACTTCTCCTCGCTTTTTTTCTCTTCCCAACACTTCTCTCTGCTGCCGAGCCGATGCCCTCCGGCGTATTGAGTGGATTCATTCGCGATAAAAGTAATGGTGAGTCGCTGCCGTACGCGAACATCTTTCTCAAGGAAGAAAAGATCGGCGGTACGTCGAACTTACAGGGCTACTATGTGATCCCGAAAATGCCGCCGGGACGCCATACGGTGCGGGTATCGCTGCTGGGATACAAGGCTGTGTTATTCACATTGGAATCTGACGGTGTTACGGCGGTGGTGAAGAATGTCGATCTCGAGCCGCAGGCAATTCAGGCGGGCGAAGTGGTGATCTCGGCCGAACAAATCCAACAGCAGCAGACCACACAGACCGGCCGTATCCTCATGAAGGCGAAGGATCTTGAGAGTCTTCCGTCCATCGGCGAAGCGGACGTCTTCCGCGCGCTGCAAACAATGCCTGGAGTCAAAGCGATTTCGGACATTTCCAGCGGTCTGTATGTGCGTGGCGGCAGTTCCGACCAAAACCTGAT
Organism: Ignavibacteriales bacterium; assembly: GCA_026390635.1. Taxonomy (GTDB): domain Bacteria; phylum Bacteroidota; class Ignavibacteria; order UBA10030; family UBA8401; genus JAPLFO01. The sequence continues at coordinate 8,926 of JAPLFO010000149.1, read as the reverse complement.
TCTGCTGGATGGGACAGTCGTGTACAATCCGTCGCATTTGTTTGGTTTCTTCAGCACTTTCAACAACGACGCGATCAAAGATGCCGAACTGATCAAGGGCGGGCTTCCGGCGGAATATGGCGGACGGCTTTCTTCTGTCCTGAACGTAACGAACATTGACGGCAACAGAAATGAATTCCACGGCAAGGGATCGGTCAGCCTCATCTCCAGTCGTCTGACCGGCGAGGGTCCGCTCGGGAACGGTTCGTGGTTCCTCTCCGGGCGCAGGACCTATTTTGATGTCTTCATGCGCGCCGCCGGACTCGACAAGGGAAAAGATCCGCTGCCGCTCTACTATTTTTACGACGCAAATGGAAAGATCAATCAGGACTTCGGACAAGATGACAAAGTCTCGCTGGTAACGTACTTCGGCCAGGATAATCTCACATTCAATCCCGACAAGTCGTTAGGGATCGCAATGTGGTGGGGGAATCAGACCGTTGCGACAAAATGGACGCACGTCTTCAGTCCGACGGTGTTCTCAAATTTTATCGCCACGTACAGCCACTACAAAGCACACACCGAATTTGATTTCGGCGGCGTCAAATACATAGAAGAAAATGGCGTTACCGACTATTCACTTAAAGGTGATTTGAATTTCTATGTCACGAACGAGCATCTGTTGAAAACGGGAATCTGGTGGTCGCAATATAATATTTCGTATTCTGAAAGATTCGGCGGCGGGGATTCGTATTCCTTTCTCGAGCGCCCGGCACAAATCTCATTCTATCTGCAGGACGAATGGAGTCCATCGCCGGTGCTGACGCTGAACGGCGGCGTGCGGGGAGAGTACCAGGATGCGTCGCGCTCTGTTCGCTTGGGTCCGCGCCTGGCCACGCGATATCATCTGACCGAAGACATTTCGCTGAAATTGGCGGGAGGTGTATATTATCAATTCCTCAACTCGGTGCCGATCGGCGGCGACAATGGATTCAATCCGTTTGAAGTGTGGGTTCCGATCAACAGGAAGATGAATCCGTCCCGTTCCATGGATGTTGTGGCCGGCGTGGAACTTCAGCCGATGGAAGGGCAGACACTTTCTGTCGAAGGATATTATAAATCATACAAAGATGTGCTCTATTGGATCGGTCAGGCGACCCGTACCACCGATGTGAACGAACTGTTCTACACCGGTACCGGACGTGCATTCGGAACAGAGTTTTTCCTGCAGCATCGTTTTGGGCGATTGACCGGTTCGATCGGCTATTCGCTCTCGTGGACCTACCTCCAATTTCCGGATGACAAGGAATATATGCCGAAGTACGACCGGCGTCACGATGTCTCCGTCACCGCCAACTATGCGCTGGACGAGAAATGGAAGTTCGGACTGATCTACAGCTATGCCACTGGACAGGCGTACACGCTCGGCGTCGGCCGGTATGTCGTGCGGACACCGGAGCGCCAGTATGACGTGATACTTCCGGGCGACATCTACAATCGCCGCCTCGAGCCGTACTATCGGCTGGATTTCAGCGTGACGAAAAAGATGACCATGTTCGGACTGAAGGGGAATTGGTATGTTCAGATTTTCAATTTGACAAGTCACCGGAATGTCTGGTTCAAGCAATTTGACACGAAAAAAAATCCGACGGAAGTGACGAACGTGCGTCTGCTTCCGATTATTCCCACCTTCGGATGTGATTTTGAATTTTGAGGAAGACTATGAAATTGAAAATGATGTATAGTGTATTCGTTTCTCTTCTGCTCGTGATTATTTCCGGATGCTCGGAACCATCATCATCGGATGACTATTCGAATCAACTCGTGTTGAATGCGTACCTGTTTGCAGGCAAAGCGATCGATTCTGTCTATGTTCAGCGAACGGCACAAATCATGGAGCGCTACACAGAAAAAGCCGTCGCAATTACCGGAGCATCGGTCAGAATCAGCCTGATGAAGGCATCCGATCCGATGACAGCAGAAACCACCTACGTACTCGTCGCTGATCCGCTGAAGCAGGGACGATTTTCATCTCCGGCGGTCATACTTCCGCGGCGTAGCTATTCAATCGAGGTGCATGCCGGCGGATATCCGGTTGTGACGGGAACGACATTGGTGCCGGATACATTCCATATTGTCACCACACTTCCGGCGACACTGTTGTGGGATGTTCAGCAGCCTTCAATCGAAGTAGGCTGGTCGCCCAGCAGCGGCTACGGCGATTATGTCGCGTCGATCACGAGCACCGATGTGGATCCTCCGTTCATCAATGATTTTCGCAGCAAGAACCGCAATCCGGATGACCCGAAGCCACAGAAGACTTCCTTCTTTTTCAATATTCCGCAAAGGAATTCCGTTGAACTGCCGTGGCTGATGTTCCGTTATCTGGGACGGCATAGGATATCTGTTTCAGCAGTTGATGAGAATTACTATGATTTTCTCCGGCAGTCCATGGCGGCTGAAGGAGGTTCGCTGCGCGAAATCCGCGATCGCTTGAATGGCGGGATCGGTGTTTTTGCCTCAGCAGCGGTGGCGACAGGGCCGATCTATTTCAGTTTGATTCAGTAAGGTGCGATCGCGGTCACCCGTAGTGGTGATATCGATTGACAGGACGGCCTATAGTATCAATATCTGGAATCGAACTGCTGGTCGCATTCGATTGGCAATTGAATTTCTTTTCCGTTCTTCCGCTGTTTTCTCCATAGTACATTTACGATACGTCCCATCCCTTGCACTCGACTCCACAGAGTCGAGCTACAATCCGAGCTACAATCCAAGCTGCAATTTTTCTATATTCATACATCCCGCATAGATAGTACAACAAAACTCTTTCGTGGAAAGGAGCAACGCATGCAAATCTCAACGATTGCCATAGAAAAACCGGAGGACATGAATTTCATCCTCGGCCAATCCCATTTCATCAAGACGGTGGAAGATATTCATGAGGCCATCGTGCAGGCAGTACCCCAGATGAAATTCGGACTCGGATTCTGCGAGGCTTCCGGTCCGGCGCTGGTGCGATGGACAGGCAATGACGCGGGATTAATAGAGCTGGCAAAGAAGAATGCGCTGTCGCTTTCCTGCGGTCACAGCTTTATTCTCTTTATGACGGACGGCTTTCCGGTCAATATTTTGAATATCATAAAAAATATTCCGGAAGTGTGCCGGATTTTTTGCGCGACTGCAAACGCCGTCGATGTGATTGTGGCGGAGAATGAACAGGGTCGTGGAATTCTAGGCGTTATCGACGGTGTTGTCACCAAAGGCATCGAAACAGAAGCGGACATTGTTGTGCGTAAAGAGTTTCTGCGGAAGATTGTATATAAACTGTAGGTCACCTCGGCCGTCATGGCGAGCGGCACCTCGGCTTTGCTCGGTGTCCGTCGAGCCACGCTCGGTGACCGCGGTTCTGTTTGGTGACCGCTATCTCTGTCGCCGGAAGCGATGATAGAACATACCGGCTATCAGGAGAAGAAGAGACGCCGACGTGATGACGGCGCCATCCTTTATCGGAGCCGAATCGAAAACAAACTGCACGTCGTGCATTCCGGCCGGCAAGAGAATTGCGCGCTGGCAGAAATTGGCGCGCGCGATTTTTGTCTCCTGTCCATCGACGAAGGCCTTCCATCCCGGATAGTACGTATCCGTGAGTATAAGATAGGATGCAGTGCGGGTGGTGGTGCGCAGGGCAATGCTGTTTGATCGCGCAGAGTATATCTGAACGTGTGCGGCAGAATCGGTCCCGGGAGCCGCCGAGGGGAGCTGTTCATGAAGGATGACATCGTATTGGGGATCGAAATCAGGCGAGAAGAATATAGATTTCGCTTCCTCTAACGTCGATGCCGGGCGACCGTGGTGCGCAATGAACGCTCTCGGCCGGCATCCGGGATTTTCATAGAGCTGTGCCGGCTTGCACTGTTTCATCATCCGCAACGTGTCGCTTCGAATATCCCATGCCGAGACGATATATTTCACATTAAAGACATTCATCAGTTTTTGAAATGACTGTGACGGCATGATTCCCTGCGGTCCAAGTGCGGCCGTTTGCGTGATGATCCCCCCGCGATTTTGATCTCCCCATACATCCACGACGTACGATGGAGTGAGCTGAGCATATCCGTCCGGACTGGCGAGGCCGTAGATGGCGTTCGTGCTCGGCTGAAGAAGCTCGCGCTGATCGATGTACGGCTGGAGGGAACCCTGCCATCCATGCGCGGCGGAAAAGGCCGCCGTGTGAGTTTCTTTGCCTCCGAGAGAATAGATACGATAGTCCGAGGTGTCCTGCAAAATTTCCCATGCAGTTGCCGGCGGCGTGGCCCATGTGTTCATGGGGGCAACCGGATTCTGGCGGAGTTGGACGTAAAACAAATCGGCGGCGGCTAATGCAACCAAGATCCATCCAGTACGGAGGCCATAGCGCCGCACGGCAGCGGTAATGCCGAAGGCAGCAAGAAACGCGAGTGAAGCGTCGACAATAAATAGAAATCGGGTCGGAAATCGAAAATAGGACATGCCGGGAAGAATATGAAATGCAGCTTCAAATACGGGAGTGTTTGGACCGAGCACAAGAAGAAATGCCGCAATGATGAAAGCGATGAAGCATTTTACATGCCATCGTTTCCATTCTTTGATGATTCCATACACGGCGAGAATCAGGATTACCAGTCCTGCATATCCAAAATCCTCCCAGAAAATGCTCGAGCCGCGATAGCTGGCATTGCCGATATCGCCGTTGACATAAGGAATGACAAATGATGCAATGTTTGCCGGATCGTAGGCGTACTGCGCGGCATAATCAAAGGACACACCGCCGGAGCGCTGTGATACGCCAACGAGTTCGTACGTCGGAAGAATTTGAATCGCAGCCAGACCAATCCCAAGGAATGCTGTCGCGACAAAATATCGGAGCGCCGGATGGCGAAGCGCCTCTTTGACGGACAGGCGGCGCTCCACAGTCCCTTTCTTTTTCTTCAGTTCTATCGAAAGCTGCCAGTGTGTTGAGAAGAGTCGGAGAACGAAATACGCTCCATAGAAGAGTCCGGCATAATACGCAACCTGAATGTGGCCGGAGAGGAGCTGGAGGCCGAAGACAAGGCCGAACCAGAGCATCGAGCGGAATGATTCGGACGCATGAAGTTCATGGTAGGTCTGAATCGCCCTTTCAATAAAATAGAGTCCAAGAGGGAACCAGCAGGCCGCCGCCACAGTGCTCAAGTGCTTCGTGTGCGCCACCATGAAGCCGCAATAGGCGAAGCTGATACCTGCAGCAAGCGCGCCCGGCACGTTGGCACCGATCTTGCGGGCAAAGAGATACGATCCGGCCGCGGCAATGAAAAAAGTTGTGAGAATGACGATATTCAGCGCCGCATAGGGGGGAAGAATTCCGAATGCAAGCAGATTCAACGGATAGCAGGCGCCCGCTTCCGCGCGTGCGATGAACGGGAATCCTCCATAGATCGAAGAATACCACAGCGGAAACTCACCGCGCTGGAGCATCGCGCCAAGATAGTGGCGGGCGGGAAAAGAATCGTTCATCAGATCGCTGGCAAAAATATCGTCGGTGATTATCACGCCCTGCATTGTGGCAAGCTTCCAATAGGGAAGCAGGATGCAGAGCGTGAGCAAACCCAGCGGCGCAGCGACCGGATATTTCCGGATGAACTCTTTCATGTTTGGAAGATACAAAGTTCAACAATTCGGCACAACCGCAGTGCTGGCAAAAAGAAAGGAAATCATGTATATTGCGGGCCGTATCCGGCAGCTGAGAAATTACTGTATCGAAACCTTCTACCGAATATTGTTGATGTATTAATGAGATGCATGGAAAGGAACTTGAAATGATCGAATCGCTCACACGTAGAAATTTTATCACGGGAATTTCCGCCTCCGCCCTGGCCGCAATTTATCCGCCCGCATTTCTTGAGCGCTTTCAAAATGGCGCCAACGATGCGCCGCTTGATCTTGTGAAACCCAAAGCGCTGCGCCCGGGCTCTTCCATCGGAATCATTGCTCCTGCTTCCAATGTGTACGAACTGGAAGATATCAATATGGGCAAAGAGACTATCGAATCGCTGGGCTATCGTGTTGTGCTGGGCTCGAACATCAAAAAGCAATATGGCTATCTTGCCGGAAGCGACGCCGAACGCGCGGCTGATGTCAACGAAATGTTTGCGCGCAATGACATTGACGGTATAATCTGCCTCCGCGGCGGCTGGGGATGCATGCGCATTCTGCCGCTGCTGGATTACGATCTCATCCGAAAGAACCCCAAGGTCCTGATGGGTTACAGCGATATTACGTCGCTTTTGCTTGCGGTCTATAAACATGCCGGCGTGGTGACGTTTCACGGACCGGTGGTGCTCTCGACATTCAGCGATTATACAATGGGCTATATGAATAGAGCCATTGTGTCGAACACAGCGATCGGCGAAATCAAAAATCCGGCTCTGCGGAAAGGGGAAAAAGTCGAAAAGGAAAATCGCATACTTAAACTTGGCAAAGGCACAGGCACAGGTCCGCTCGTGGGGGGAAATCTCTCGCTTGTAGTGTCTTCGCTCGGCACGCCGTTTGAAGTTGATCTTCGCGGCAAAATTCTTTTTTTGGAAGAAGTCGGGGAAGAGCCGTACCGTGTTGACCGCATGCTCACACATCTTTGGCTGACGGGAAAACTGCAGGAACTTGCAGGTCTCGTCATCGGAAAGCTGACTGACTGCAAGCCGAGCGAGTACAAGCCCGGATACAGTCAGACGTTGAGCGTCGAAGAAATTCTTCGGACGCGCATAGAGCCGCTCGGGATTCCCGCCCTCTACGGAATGATGATCGGACATATCAAAGACAAAGTGACAATGCCACTGGGAATCAATGCCACGATCGATGCGGATGCCGGCACGTTGACTATTAATGAAAATGCAGTCCGCTAATCAATCTTCTCCGGTGCAGGGACCATTGCATGGTCGTTGATCAGACAGATTCCGGAAGGAAGCGCAGACTGATGGCCGGTCTGTATGTCCTTCTGTTCTTCATCTATCCCGCAATTCCGGCGGAACGCAATTCCTCTACCATTCTTCTCTTTCTTGCGGTATTTTTTGCTCATGCGCTCGTTGGATGGTCAGCGTACCGCGTGTGGAAAAATCATCTCACCGTACGTGCTTTCTGGATTCTTTTTCTGCTTCCCAGAATCTTCACTTCGCCGATGCTTCCCTGGCTGTCCGACGATGTCTATTCCTATCTCTGGCACGGGCATCTCACCATGAGCGGTCAGAATGTCTACGCCCATGTTCCGCTGGCGCCGGAATATGTTCCATTCAGAACGGAAGTGTTCGAGAGAATGGGGAACATGGGGATTCCTGCAATTTATCCGCAGCTTTCTGAAATGACGATGGCGCTGGCAGTGGGCTGCGGGAGCATATTCAGTTCGTCGTGGGTTGCCGGCCTCATTTTCTGGAAGGTGATTCTACTGGCGAGCGAAATTGCAGGAATGTTGCTTCTGATCAAAGTCGATCGCTTGGTGAAATTGCGTTCGTCAACAGTCCTGCCCATGACTGCCGGATTCGCGCTCTATATTTTTGCACCCATCCCGGTGGTTGAAATCATCGGACAGGGACATCTGGACGGTTTGCTCTTTGCTCCTCTCGGTGCCGCACTGCTGCTCATGACGCAGTGGATGCAGCGGAGAATGGATTTCCCCGTTGTGAAGGCCGGCATCATGGGAGCGATACTCTTCCTGCTGAAGTTCACGCCTGCAGTGATCTTCCTTCCTCTTGCGCGAACGGGAGTTCCGCTTCGACGGGCCGCGGCTGCCGGATGCCTCGCTGCTGTCATCATTGCGGCTTGTGCCATCCCGTTCTTTATCCATCCGGCAGCGTGGAATACGTTTTCGCAGGGACTTATCTACTATAATGAACAGGCATCGTTCAATGGCGTGCCCCTCTACCTTGTCCGACGCATAGCGGCGCTTTTTTCCGTTCCGCTCTGGTGGATCGTTGCTCCCAAAGTGCTGTCTGTGATTCGATCTGCAGCAGTCCTTCTGTTCGGTCTCCACAGACCGGTTGACAGCTACCGGACTCTTCTGCAACGAATCCTTCTCGTCTATGCGTGTGCAATTGTGATTGCAGGAAAAGTGCACGTTTGGTATTTTGCACCGCTTCTGTTCGTGAATGTGCTGGTCGGATCTCTTGCGCTGGTATTCAGCACCAATCTTATGATGTTGAGTTACGCGGCGTATCTTCCGGCGTCACCGCAGGAATTGTACTGGCTTGAATATATTGTTTGGACTATTTGTGCCGGACTGGTTATAATAGAGTGGAGAAAGAACTTGGGCTTGCGTACCATCGGGGAGTAGAAACAGGATTCGACGTTGGCTATCGTTGAAGTGCGTGACAGACCCAACGTCAGTACACTGCGAAAGGAAAGCTATGGATCGACGGTCATTTATCCGCCCCGGTGTGACAGCCGGATTTTCAGTTGCCGGATTGACGGCACTCAACTTCACATCCATCGGTTGCATGCGTGCTCCGCTGGATATCGTCATCCGCGGCGGTGAAATTCTTGACGGCACCGGCGCACCGGCGCGAATGATGGATCTCGGAATTCGCGATGGCGTGATCAGCGCCATCGGTTCGCTCGGCGATGCGCATGCCTCCCGCGTGATCGACGCACGGGGTCTGATCGTTGCGCCGGGATTTATCGATATTCATTCCCATCTTGACACAGCGCTGCTGATTTCTCCGCGTGCTGAGAGCAAAATCCGCCAGGGAGTGACAACAACGGTAACCGGCAATTGCGGCGGCGGCGCCGCGCCGCTGGGTGGTCCGGAACTCGGGCAGCAGCTTGAAGATTTCAAAGACGAGTTCGGATTCGATTGTCCGTATCGCGACATGGATGGTTTTTTAACGCTTCTTGCAAAACAAGGAACTGCAATTAATCTTCTTTCACTCGCGGGATTGGG
>JAPLFO010000094.1 GCA_026390635.1 Ignavibacteriales bacterium | reverse complement strand
TTTCTTTCGTCGGGGTGTCGCTGGCATGGCACGTCCCGCATTTCAAGTCTGCCGCGACTGCCGGATGATTCTGCTTTTTGGATCTAGTCTGAGAATGCAGGACAACGCTGAAGCAGCACATAACAATCAGTAAAGAGACACCCTTCATGATCTTATCCTCGAATGGTATATTTTGCCTTGGATGAGAGGCTCTTGTCCGGCACGCTGATCACCGGAAATATCATGACCGCGGCGCGATAGAGCAGTACAAGAATGGAGACGAAACCGACGGTCACGGAGATTTCTCCGATGGACGGGAAGTACGATCCAAACGAGTACGGCGGCGTATAGGCAACAACAAAATTATTGATTCTGTTGAGCAGCACTCCAAAGACCACCAGCGATGCGGCAATGAAGAGCATCACCGGCGATTTTAGCACGCTACGGGAGAGGAACATCCGCAGCGGAAGGACAACACCAACGAATACCTCGATCATAAACAGTACGCTTGCAGTGTTGAAAGTCGTCAGATACACAAACGTTTCGCGGATGAACATATCTCCGATTTTGAATGCGAGATAGATCCCGAGAATCGGCGCGATCATGCGACCGAGTTTGGAGAGAGTCTCCATCTCCGGCTTCAAACCGAACGAACGGGCGGCAATCATTGACTCGAAGATCACCATCGGGAACCCGACGGCAATTGCCGAGAGAAGAAACAGCAGCGGCAGTACCGGCGTCTGCCAGAGCGGATGCATCTTGGGACCGGCTATCACCATCAACGTACCGAGCGATGATTGGTGCAGCGTCGACAGCACGACACCGGCAATGATAAAGATGAACATAACCTTGGACAGCCCGCGGTCGAGCGCGCGAAGCAGTTTGTCCACCGGCTTGTTGAAGCGAGTCAGAAATCCCTTCATAGTGACGCGGCCGATGAACCGCTCGGTGACCACGGGAAGGAATTCAATGTACAGAACATTCATATAAATCATCACGCAGATGCCAACTTCGAAGAGAGCCGAGTTCCCATTCCACATAATGAGCGGATGCCAGATGTAGTAGTAACGACCGATGTCGATGCACACACCCAGCGCGACAAATGTATAGCCGAGCATTGCCGTGAGTAGCGCAGGACGCACAAGGGCGTGATATTGTTCCCGGTGCATCAGATGGCCGAGGGCTGCAGTCGTAAATCCGCCGGCCGCCAGCGCAACCCCGGCAGCGACATCGACACCGATCCAAATTCCCCACGGGTACTGATTATTCAAATTCGTAACACCACCGATACCGAACAAGAATCGTCCGGCCAAAAATGCCAGACCGTTGACGGCCAGAAGGATAAGAAGGATAACACCGGGAGTGATAAACTTCTTTTGCACCAGCGGCGTCGGTTTCATGAAATGCACCATGCTCAGGCCTCCTCTTCTTCAGTTCTGTGCTTCGTAATCCACATGAGAGCGCCGAGCAGTGCATACAACGACACCGGAGGAACGAAGTAGGCAAAAATTCCGTGCTGAATACTTTCCGAAACGCCGGGAGCCGGATTGCGCCCGAGTTTGGGAAACTGCAAGTCGGCAACATCGCGTCCGGCGAGATACATCCAGCCCGTTCCACCGACTTCATATTCGCCATAGATCTGCTCCACGTAGCGATCCGGGAACCTTTTTACACGATCTCGCGCGATGCGTACCAATTCTTCCCGCGGACCATAGGTGAGAGCTTCTACCGGACAAATCTCCGCACAGGCCGGCATCTTTCCTTCTTCGCGGCGAGCGGAACAGAAATCGCACTTCATGATCTTGGGTCCGATCGCGCGGTGATACTCGAACGCCGGGATCTGGAACGGACATGCTGCCATACAATACCGGCACCCGATGCATTTATCCGTGTCCCAGACAACCGCGCCGTTCTCCTCTTTCGAAAAAGCACCCACGATGCAGGCAGACACGCAGGCAGGATGATCACAATGCATGCATTGCACTTTGACTGTGTAAGGCAGTTCCGGTTTCTTCAGATTGTCGTACCGATTCACGACAGTGAGCGCAGTTTCATCAGGCCGTCGCATTTTCTCAAATACTGAGCGGTCTTCATAGCTTTCGATCGGTGCAGTCGGCAGATCATGAGCGGTCTTGCATGCCCATTCACAATTGCGGCAGCCGATACACGCAGTCGTATCCACCAGCACACCCATACGCTCGGGAGACAAAATGTTCTTCGGCCCGGCCTTTGCCTCCGATGCTGCAATTCCCGTCAATCCCGCGCCCAGTACGGCTGTCGTCTTGAAGAAAGAGCGACGATCCAATTTATTCATAGGAAAGATTTCCGTGTGTAGATATTTTAATCATTGAAATTTTCAATAGTTATCTCAAAAAGTAAGCCAATCAGCATCATCCAAAAGGGGCTTGAATTGCAGGATGTTCCTTTCTTAGTTCCCACGATTGTGAATATTTTCAACGATTTTCCCATTTTTAGAAACCCGTGCGTAGAAAGAGTGACAATATCGACGAATTTCGCATCTCTTTTGTTGGTACAATTTGTGGAGATTTTAAACACATGAGAATTATTCATACCTTGAGTTTCAGAGTTTTTGTCGGGACAGTTCCGCTTCTGCTCCTTCTTTTTGGCGGCTATTCTTATCTCACCATTCGGTTCTACAAAGAACAGATGATGAATCAGGTTTTTGTTAGTGCCAACCGGGTGAGTGACCTGATCAAGGCTTCGACACACTACAGCATGCTTCTTAATCGCAAGCAAGATGTCTACAACATCATCACGGTTGTCGGAAAAGAACCCGAAGTCGAAGGATTGAGGATCTATAACAAGCGCGGAAAGATATCTTACTCCACAGACAGTCTTGAGAACGGACAGATGGTCGATCTCCGCGCTGAAGCCTGCATTGCCTGTCATGACCGCGAGAAACCGTTGACATCACTCCCGATGAGTAACCGGATGAGAGTCTACAACGGCCCCGATGGACACCGACAGCTCGGTCTCATCAACCCTATCAAGAATGAACCGAGCTGTTCGCGCACAGGATGTCATCGTGACCAGATGGAACGGACCGTGCTCGGTGTGTTGGACGTACGAATGTCCCTGGAACGCGTTGATCAGGCCATTAATGAATCCGGGCAGAAGATGACATGGTACGCCGTCATCATGATCGTAACCGTCGCGTTTGCGTCGGCCCTCTTCCTCTTTTTTGAAGTGCGCCGTCCCGTCAAGCGTCTCATTCAGGGGACGCACCAGGTCTCCTCCGGTAACCTTGATCATGAAATTGACGTGAGATCGAAGGACGAACTCGGATTGCTTGCTTCTTCATTCAATGCGATGACGCGTTCGCTCAAACGCGCACAAACGGAGAACGAAGATTGGGCGCAGACGTTGGAAGACCGCGTCAAGAAAAAGACCGATGAATTGAAACGGATCAACGAGCAGATCATTCATGTCGAAAAAATGGCGTCTCTGGGCAAACTTGCCGCGACGGTTGCCCACGAGTTGAACAATCCTCTGGCAGGTGTGTTGACGTATGCAAAACTATTGAAGCGAAAGATTGGCGTGGGCACAATGGACGAAGCTACCGCCGCCGAGATCCAGGACGAACTCAGCATGATCGCCGACGAGACAGCACGTTGCGGCAACATTGTCAAGAATCTCCTCCTTTTTTCGCGGCAGAAAGTGGGAGAACGTATCGAACAGGATTTGCGCGATGTGATAGGACGTACGCTCAAACTTATCGATCATCACCTGAAAATGCACAATATCTCTCTCGAGACGTCCATTGCTGAGGAGGCATTACTGTTGCGATGCGATCCGGAACAAATCGAACAGGCGCTCCTTGCCATTGAAATCAATGCAGTCGAGGCAATGCCGGACAGCGGGACGTTGCGCGTGATTGCAGCTCTGAATCGCGAGGCGGGGAAGGTGACCATCGCGATTGCAGACACCGGAGTGGGAATTCCGGCCGATGCGCTCCCTCAGATCTTCGAGCCGTTCTTCACAACAAAAGAGCATGGAAAAGGAACAGGTCTCGGGCTCGCGGTCGCCTATGGAATCATCGAGCGCCATCATGGAACGATCAGCGTCGATTCACAGCTTCACGTCGGGACGACGTTTACACTTAGCTTCCCCCAGCGCGCTAATATTGAGCATACTATTTAGAAATCCGGCTGAAAAGCGTAGTACGGCAATGGGTCATACTGAAAGTAGAGACTGAAGTCTCGATCCGTCAAATCCGTGATCGCGACTCCACGGAGTCGCGCTACAACTTGTATTTCATTCTTTGACTTCCAGATCTGTCTTTTTGAACTGACTAATTATCACAATTCATGGATAACCAGTGAAACAGTATAAACTCTTAATTGTCGACGACGAACTCGTCGTCCGGGATTCCCTTTCGAAATGGTTTCGCCAGGACGGCTTCTTCGTAGAAGCCGCCGAAGATGCGGCACACGCATTGAAGCTGCTGAATGAAGGTCCCTGGGATGTGACACTGCTCGACATAAAAATGCCGGGAATGAGCGGCCTTGAACTTCTTAAGCGGCCGGCCTTCGCGTCAGTTGAAAGCGCCGTTCAGGCGCTGAAGGAAGGCGCCTTTGACTATGTTACAAAACCGGTGGATCCGGATCATCTTTCTCATCTGATCCAGAATGCCTTGCGCCAGAAAAAACTTGCAGACGTCAATGCCACTCTGCAGGAACAGCTTTCCATCACGACCACGGGAGATGAGATCGTCGGTGAAAGTAAGCAGATGAAGCGGGTGATCGAGCTCGCGAAAACTGTCGCCCAAACCGACACGACGGTCATGATCCGGGGCGAAAGTGGTTCGGGGAAGGAACTTATCGCACGAGCTATCCATGCGAACAGTGCACGACGCTACTTTCCCATCATCGCAGTCAATTGCGGAGCCGTCGCGGACACACTGCTGGAGAGCGAATTGTTCGGGCATGAAAAAGGCGCTTTTACCGGTGCGCAATACCGTCGCAAAGGGAAATTCGAAATGGCCGACGGTGGTACAATATTTCTCGATGAAGTCGGAACGGTCAGCACCAAAATGCAGGTCCAGCTCTTGCGCATTATTGAGAGCAAGCAGTTTACCCGTGTCGGCGGCAATGAGCTGGTCTCCAGCGATTTCCGCATCATCTGTGCAACCAATCATGATCTGGAAGCCGCAGTGAAGGAGGGCACATTCCGCGAGGATCTCTACTACCGGCTGAATGTGTTTTCCATCTATGTGCCCCCGATACGGGAGCGGCGGACAGACATCCCCCAATTGGTGAGTCACTTCGTTGCAAAGTACGCCAAGATCATGAACCGTCCGGTGACCAGTATTTCACCCGAAGCCATGGATCAACTTGTGCGCTATGATTGGCCGGGAAATGTCCGGGAATTGGAAAACGTGGTGGAACGAGCGATGGTGTTGGCCAAACCACCGGAAATCCGGGTGGAAGACCTCCCCTTCCAGCTTTCAAACTCCCGGAAGGCCGCCAGTGACGATTCGCTCATGGCCATGGAACGATTTCATATCGAAGGCGTGCTTCTGAAATGCGGCTGGAATATCACGCGCTCTGCGGAAGCCCTCGGTATTGATCGTGTCACACTATATAACAAAATTGCCAAATACGGCCTGATAAAGCCGTAGCAGATGGAATCAATCCTTATTGTTCCGATATCGCCGTTTGATGAGCAACTGACGGATCAGCTTCCCCTGCGGCTCATCCCAATTCTGAAACGATCGGTGACCGTTGATCGTGGCGGCGCCATGGACCCGTCATTTGCTTTCGATACTGCAAGAAATCAATTCAACTCCACAAAAATTCTCGCCCATCTGCTCACAAACTATGGAGAAGTGCCCGATCGCAAGATCCTCGGTCTCACCGTGGCGGACCTCTTCATCCCCGTTCTGACTTTTGTCTTTGGAGAAGCACAGCTATCCGGACAAGCGGCGGTCGTTTCCACCTATCGGCTGGACGAAAGCATCTATGGCCTTCCCGAGGATTCCGGACTTCTGCTGGAACGCAGCGTGAAAGAAGCCGTTCATGAAATCGGGCACACATTCGGCCTCTACCATTGCCATGATTTTGAATGCGTGATGCATTCCTCGACGGTTGCGGAGGAAATTGACTTGAAGAGAACAGACTTCTGTCCCCGTTGCGTGCAAATGCTGGACCAGGTTCTACCAGGCAGGGAGTCCCGGCAGCGTTGAGTTATTCAACGTTGAAATATTCCCAAAGTCTGCAAGCAGAACAGGAAATTTTTATCATGCATGGGAATCGACACAATTGTGGCCAATATAATTCACCTGTCCAAAATCATAAGGTCGCCCTATTGGCAGGAAAGGGCATTTTCACCGATGATGAACGTATTTCGGTAAAGTGCCGATTTGGCATAATACTTGTCTATATGTAGGTATTGGCTTATGGAGTGGGCTGACAGGTCCGTCCTCGCCAGCAATAAATAATAAATAAATCAACCAGGAGACATATATGATAAAAGCGATACGCTTTGCTGTTTGTGCGGCGCTGGCCTGTCTTGTTCTGACGAGCTCGACTTCAGCTCAAACGCTCGTTAGAGAGGCAATTTCACCGTATTCAAAAGGCAAGACCACGTTTCTGAACAAAGCGGATTCCGGCAGAAATTTCATTTCCACCGGATTGCGCGTGGTTGGCAAGAGCATGATGACATATTTGGCAGTCGATACCACCGGTGTCGGCGCGGCGGCTAAAACGTTTGCATGGACTCTCAAATCGGTTCCGTCTGGATCAACGGCTGCATTGTATGACGGTGGAACAAAGATCAAGGCAAAATTCATTCCGGATGTCGTTGGCCAATATATCATCAGCGTAACGACCAAAAATGCCAAGCTTTCTGATACCACGCTTGCCGATACAATCTGGGCCAGCACCTACGTTGGCAATCCGGTTGAAGGCACAGCAACCTGCTTGTGCCATCCTGCAAATGTGACTTCATGGGCAAAAACAGCACACGCTAACATCTTCAAAGAAGGTGTGACTGGAAATCTCGAAAATGATCCGGCTGTGCAGGGTGGAAAAGGCGCATACGCTGCCAGCTGCATCAAATGCCACACGACGGGTTGGGAAAACCTGGCCAACAACGGCAACTTCGGCTACCTTGCCCATAACACAAATTGGACCAGTGGCGGCGTGACATCTACATGGGATTCTACATGGTGGAGAGGTTTGACACTTGCCAGCGGCGACTATTGGGTTCCGAAAGATACAATGAACATTTGGAACGGACTTCCGGCGGCAATGAAACCGGTTGCGACCATTAGCTGCGAGCAATGCCACGGTCCCGCAAGCGACCACAAGACCACGATGTCAAAGACAAAGATCGGCGTCTCTCTTGATGCCGGCGTCTGCAATCAGTGCCATGCAGCATCACTTTCGAAACACCGCATCGGCATCGACTGGGCAGCTTCGCTTCATGCGACGCCTTTTGTCGAGAACCAGACAGGCTGCTTCCCCTGCCATAGCGGAACTGCTTTTGTCAAGTTTGTGAACAACCCCGCTGCCCCGGGATATGATGCAGCAAATGAAAAATCGCAGAAAGGCTGCCCTGTTTGCCATGATCCGCATGGAAATGACAACACGGCAGATCTACGCGTCGTGAAAGTGATTAACGATACTTTGATGGGCGGCTTCAAGGTTACCAGTGGCGGTCTCGGACAACTTTGCATGAATTGCCACAAAGGCCGTTCGAGCGTTGCCACGAAGGTCACGAATACTGCTCCTTCGTATGGATACAGTGCGCGCTACTACAACCACAACAGCCCTCAGGCAGATATGTTCTGGGGTCAGAATGGTTATGATTTCGGTCAGACAATCACAAAGGTCTCTGCACACCAGGTGGTGCCGAATTCCTGCGTGACCTGCCATATGCCGGCCACCAAGACAAATAACATGATCGTCAATCATGCAATGTCAATGGATACTGCTGGCGTTGCCGGTTGCACGACATGTCATGCGGGAGCGACAACCATCGCCGGTATCAAAGCAAGCTCCGACTATGACGGCGACGGTACAGTTGAAGGATTCCAGGCTGAAATTGACGGTCTGATGGCGAAACTCAAAGGATATTTGCCCATCGATCCGGCTACCGGCGACGTTGCCCAAGGACCATTGTTAACGGCAGCTGACTCCCTCAAATGGAGAGGCAAGAAAAATATCGTTGCCGGTATCTGGGATTACAATTTCGTCGTGAAAGATCTGAGCCATGGTGTTCACAATCCGAAGTACTCGGTTGGAATGCTCCAGGCAGCAATCAAGGCGATCACCGGTGTTTCCCGTATTACGGGCGATGTTGCTCCGGCCACGTTTGAGCTGACACAAAACTATCCGAATCCGTTCAACCCGAGCACGCAAATCGGATTCGCATTGCCGAAGGCTTCAAACGTTCGCGTGAACATCTATGATATCACCGGCAAGCTGGTTCGCTCACTCGTTGACGAATCGATGGCAGCCGGAAAATACACTGCAACATGGGACGGCATGAACCATGCCGGACAGCAGGTAACGAGCGGCGTGTATATCTACCGCATCGAAGCCGGAAGCTTCTCCGCAACAAAGAAGATGTTGATGCTGAAGTAAGCACGACGCTTCTGGAAAATTGAAAAAGAGTCCGCCATTACGGCGGACTCTTTTTTTTATGCCCTTGCGAACCAACTGACTCGCGAGACTATGGTCTCGAGCCGTAGAAATATTGAATGCGTCATCCTCAACATTCAGGTTGTCGCGACTCCACGGAGTCGCGCTACAAATGACCATTGCTCAACCATTGCTGTAGATCGAACCCGCGGTCTCGAATCCTGGAATCAATGAGGTCATCGTCCTCAACAGTTTGACCGTCGCGACTCCGCGGAGTTGCACTACACATTGCTGAAGTCGCTATTAAACTTGCTTTTTTTCTATCCTGCGGATATACAGGAACAACGCAATCGACAGGATTGTAATGATCAACGTTGACACTCCCAATCCAATGCGTCGGAAATAATATTCGTCGATCGCATCTTTTGCCTCAACCTTTGCAAACGACGCAGCCGCCATTCCCTTGTTGATCACTTCGCGGAATTTATCTTCGTTGAATGCATGTACCATTGTCCGCATCTGCAGGTGCGCCTGCCGTGCATCACGCAGCTTGAATTTCGCCTCCGTTACTTCCATTCCCTTCTGTTCTGCCTCATTCACAAGCGCAGTAGCCACAGATCCCGAAAGTGCGAGACTGTCATTCAGCTGCCGCATCGTCTTTGCTATTGCATATCCTTTCGGATTTTGAGATTCCTGATGGCAGCGACTGCAGACTGCCTCAGGCGCGACGCCAAGCAGCGTATCCGTCGCTGTCACTATTTCATGATTGCTGTGGCACGTTTCGCATTCCGGCAGTTTGCGGTCGTCAAATGCTTTCTTGTGCGGACTTGCAGAAAACAAATCCGCGTTCAGCGCATGACAGGTGCCGCACACTTTCGAGACTGATTCGACCCCCGGCGGCGTTGCGCCGTGATTGCCGTGGCAGCTGTTGCAGGACGGCGCACCTACATCGTGTTTCCGGAGCAATGCAACACCATGCACGCTCTTTGCAAACTTGTCATATTGATTTGTCGGGATCCTATATTTCGCCATGTATTGCGCATCGCTATGGCATTTCGAACACGTGACGGGCATGTTCACCGGATAGACCGATGATTTTGCGTCTTTTGACGTGCGAATATCGTGACTGCCATGACAGCTGGAACAGACCGCAGGTTTTGGGTCTCCCTTGGCATTGAGCGCACCATGCACACTCGTCCGATATTTTTCTGCCTGGTCAATGGGCAGCGACGGATTGTATGTACGCATGAAGGCCGCATTTGCATGGCACTTTGAACATGTTTTTACGACATTCAACGGATAGACGGGAGACGCAGGATTTTTTACCGATACAATGCCGTGCGCATTATGGCAGGTAATACACTGGGCAATATGCTCCTTACCGGTCGTTGAGAGCTTTCCATGCGCACTTGTCTGCAGATTGCCCCACTGATTCGTCGGGAGCGCTGCACCGTATGTTTTCATTTTAGTCGAGTCGGAATGGCAACGGGCACAGACCTGCGAAATCGCATCTCCCTTCGGCACTCCCTTGAATCCTTGCTTCGGATTCATCGCAGCTTCCATCTCTTCCGCCTTCGGATTTCCGCCATGGCAATCCGCGCACGATATTCTTTTCGCAAAATGGATATCGTGCTTGAACAATGCAGATGGTTTGTCTCCCACCACGCCGGCATGGCACGCGATACACTGATCGGCGGCAAAGAGTCTTCCGGTACATAGGACCAGTACCATCAGCACACATCCACGGAGAATATATTTTTGTTTCATGCGAGCCATCCGACAATCGTCAACACAATGATAAACATCACGACGAACAATCCGATATAGTTAATAAACCGATTCTGTTCGCCCCGTGAACTTTTCCGATCCCAGAACGGAACCATCATCCACAGCATGCCGGCAAGACCAAATGCCAAAATGCCGAGCACTTCGCCGTCAATGAACCAGACTTTTGCAGGAATGTATTTCAGTGTTTGAAACATAAAAAGAAAATACCATTCCGGCTTGATGCCGGCCGGCGCCGAAGCAAATGGATCCGCCTTCACACCCAATTCCCATGGGAAGAACACTGCAAGAATGGCGATCAGATTGAGAACAACGAGCCAGAACAATACATCGCGCAGAAAGAAGTTTGGGAAGAACGGCATTGTTTTCCGTTCGCGCTCAGGCTGATCGGTGTAATGCGACGGTTCACTCATCCCCTGACGTTGGACGAGAAGCAGATGAAGACCCAGAAGAACCGTAAAGATACCGGGGAGAACGGCGACGTGAAAGCCGAAGAGTCGCGATAGTGTCGCACCGGTGACATCATCTCCGCCCCTCATAAACTCCATGATCGGCTTCCCGATAACAGGAACAGCGCCGGATATTTCCGTGCCTACCTTTGTCGCAAAAAATGCCAGCTCATTCCATGGAAGGAGATATCCCGTAAAACCAAAACCGAGCAGGAGAAAGAGCATCAGCATCCCGGAGAGCCATGTCAACTCGCGGGGCTTTCGATATGCTTTTTCAAAATAGACGCTGAACATGTGAATCATTGCCGTTAGGATAAAGAGATTGGCAGTCCAGCTATGCACCGATCTGATCAGCCAGCCGAAGGCAACCTTCGACATGATGAATTGAATACTCTCGAAGGCAAGCCCTTCGCTTCCTTTATAGTACATCAGCAAGAGTATTCCGGTCACTACTTGAATGATGAAGAGAAACAGCGAGACCCCGCCGAAGTAATACCAAATGGAATGGCTGTGAACAGGAACATATTTCTTTGCCATGAATTTTATGAGATCTTGGAGCTCCAGGCGCTCATCCACCCATGCATATATTTTTTTGAAGGTATTTTTCATGATTTTTTGAAAATGGATACCTCCTCTCCTTGAATCGTCACTCTGAGTTCGTCGAGCGGCCGCGGCGGCGGCCCGGAAACGTTGCGTCCGTTGAGATCGTATTTCCCGTTGTGACACGCACACCAGATCATGCCAAAATCTTTTCGATACGTTACAGTACATTCGAGATGGGTACAGACGGCAGAAAACGCCCGCACATCGCCGGCGGCAGTGCGCACCAGAATGACGGGCTTGTTGCCGAATTTTACAATTTGTCCGCTGTCTTTTTCAATATCCTTCAGCAGACCGACTTTGACACTGGATACTTCCACCTCGTTCTGCTTTGGAGGTTTTAGATAGGCAGCAATCGGATAGAGGACAGCGCCGATCCATGCAAGAAATCCACCGCCGAGAATCAGTTTGAGGAAGTCTCTTTTCGAATCGGACGTTTGCGCTTCGGATTTTTCCATCATAGTATTGTGGGATTGAGGATGAGTATGTGGAACGATAATAGAACGAAATATATTTTTTGTTTCCGCTGACTCTATGATCACCGTGAAGTGCTGTTCAGCCTTTTCTTGTTACTATTCCCATACCATGGAGCATCGTGTTGCTCTGAAATCGCCAAAGATGTGCTACGATGAACTTACTGCATTATTGTGAAAGAGGCAAATGGATTTGAGGAATTGACTTCTCCAGATCTCCGAAAGTTTCGTAATATGAAGAAGTGTTCATCAATGAACCGAACTCCGCCAAGAATGAACACTGCTTCATTGCATACTTTGTTGAGAATGTATATTATGAGAAAAGATTTCATTCATCGTTGGAGATCATCACACTCGAGGAAATCGAGATTGATGTCCTTCGGACGTTGGACTCCGATCTGCGCTAAGTGAGCATTTCAGATCGAGGCCGACTTTTCGACCACAGATCCACTCCGGTTTGGCAAATTCAATAAGCACCGGACATCGTCTTCAAGAACACGATACCAATTTTCTGAGGACAGCTATGGAGAATTCCCCGGATCAATTGTCAGACGCCACGATGCTGCAGCGACTGGGAGATCTCGAGCGGCGGATCTCACAAATCGAAGACGCACTCCATCTTCAATCGCTATCTCGGCCAGTCCAGGAAATCCTCCCTGCGGAAAAGCCCGCACCAGAGGAGAACGAGTCTCTTGAATACAGAATCGGGTTCTACTGGTTTGCGAAAGCCGGCATCGTAACGCTCGCTGTTGGCATCGCGCTCTTCCTGACATTCCCCTACCAGGGACTCCCCCCTTTC
>JAPLFO010000035.1 GCA_026390635.1 Ignavibacteriales bacterium | reverse complement strand
TTCCGAAGAACAGCATCCTTCGCCAGTACATCTTTTGCAGAAATCAATCTGCTATAGCACGCTGCGCAAGGGACGAGAAGTTCATCGAGATGCTGGTGTTCAGCTTGCGCGAGAATGCGTGCCGGTAGAGCCGCCGCGAGTGAGTGATTGAGCGCGTGAGCGGAACTGGCACCGCAGCAGCTCCATTCATCCAGTTCTTCGAGCTCAATGCCAAGTGCCGGTGCAATGGCGCGGAGCGATTCCGCATATTCGCGGGATGAGCCTTCCAATGAACAGCCGGGATAAAATCCGATCTTCATGAGTGATGCTCCTCCTTTGACCGCATTGCATCGAAAATGCGTCTTGTTTCCTTCTTCCCCTTGATGCGCTCCGGCAGCAATGCGAGCTTCCCACGGAGAAACATCGACGGGGCGACCAGCACATCCTGCAGCAGATGCCATGTGCGGAGCTTGTATTCCGCGATCAGTCCGATTTCCCACAAACGGCCGAACCGTTGTATCGTGTTGAGGAATGACTGATGGAATGCAAGAATGTCGTTTGCACGCGGGTGCACCTTTTTCTGCCGAACCGATTCGGACCGGAGAACATCCATCACCGCCGGCAGATCTACTTCCATCGGACAACGTGCGACGCAGGTGTGGCAGGAGAGGCAAAGCCAAATGGTGTAGCTTGAGAGCACCGCGTTGTCCGATGACGGAAGTCCGCATTGGAGATGACGGAGAATGACGCTCGGTGCCAGATCCATCTCCGTCGCAGTCGGACAGCCGGCAGAGCATTTTCCGCACTGATAACATCGGGAGACCGACACAGAAGTTCGTTGATGCACAAGAGAAGAGAGTTGGGGCGATTGTTGGTGCTCGTGTGTCGACATAACTGTTCCAGACGATAAGAACAATACAACATATTAAAAAATGAAAGCAGTTCGTGCCTGAGGGTTGACCGTTTGTTTTGTTCTTTACCTGTCTTTCGATCAACGCCTCAAAGAGAGCCGATCGATGGGAGCATAGTCTCGCTCCCTCAGCAGTTTATGAAGAGTCAAAAACCGGTGTCGGGACCGATGGAATCAGGAAGGGAGTATATCTACTCTCCTGATATTGGCGTCATCGAATACAAACATTCGACCGGCGAGACGATCTGCAATGCAAAGAACTGACAACAAGAGAGGGTCATTTGAAACAGCATTATGTCCAGCATCCGGATTTCTTTGTGCGAGAACCAATTTTTGTAGACGTGCATGGTCATAGGCACTGATGACACTGGAAGACGAAGTCCAAAGCGCGCGTTTCAATCCCAAGCTGCATCCTGTTTCAATTACTGCGCTTAAGATACAATCTTTTTCGAAGAAAAGCACAAGGAGAAATTTCGTCGGCGGACGCACTTTCTCCATTTCTGAATGAAGGATGGCATGTATTCAGGCAGACGCAAAACCGAGATCCGGCGGAGTTCTCAGGTGCGATTCGATGGCCGTGTGTGGTCCTCATCCAGGTTGCACACGCGTCCCGATGCGGCACCCTGTGTGCCGTAGAAACGTATTGCGGAAAAAATCCACTTGACTTCTTTCGGCCATTTGCGTACACTCGCAGTAATAAAAACAGACGTATCGAGTGATGGGCGTTCCCTATCTCGTGAGTCGAAGGTGTAACGGCCTTTGGAACGTGCTCACGGCATGATGATAACCATCGTGCCTTCATAGTTTCCGGGCTGATTTGACATCGTGACATCATCTTCTTCATTCACCCCGTCTCGCGGTGGAGTGCCTCCACGAGCAGACAAGTTCCAGCAGTTTTTTCCTCTCGCAGCAGGAACCTCCTCCACACATCGCGTGAGATGCGTTTGTCATTCTGACGAACGAGGCATGTTTGTCGTAAGGAAAGCGGCTGCCGATGCACCGTTGTCCTGCTGCTGCACGCCTCATTGCTGAACACAATCCAATCAGAGGGTTTGTTATGCGAAACGCCCCGCTTTCTCATCGTCTGATCCGCGTTGTCCTCTACGCGGTAATTCTCACACAGTGCGTTCTGACAGCTTTCGCCGCTTCGGGGAAGATCTCCGGCCGTATTACCGATGCGAAAAACGGTGAGGCGCTGCCCAGCGCCAATATCGTCATCACACACCTGATAAAAGACGACGGCCGCGAAGTCGCTGCCGACCATTTGATCGGCGGATCATCCGACGAGGACGGCTATTACTTCATATTGAATGTCCCGCCCGGAACGTTTGCGGTGAAGGCCAGTGTCCTTGGCTATTCATCGGTGGTGCAGAAGCCGATCCGCGTGGATATGGATCGCACCATTACCGTCAACTTCAAACTTACCTCGTCGGCCATCCAGGTGGACCAGGTGGTGGTGACTGCGCAGCAGGAAATTATTAAGAAAGACGTCTCTGCTACTCAGGAAATAATAATGGCGACACGCCTCGAGGCGATGCCGGTGATCCGCATGGACGAATTTGCCGGAAAGATGAAAGGCGTGGAACTGGTCAGCGGTGCGGAAGGAAACGGGCTGAGTATTCGCGGCGGTGCCATTCGGGAGACAGACATACGGATGGATGGAATTTCACTGCGTGATCCACGCTCCGAGAATTCGTATCTCGCACTGAATTCAACAGCGATTGAGGAAATCCAGGTACTCAGCGGCGGCTTTGAGGCAAAGTACGGCGGCATCCGCTCCGGTCTTTTAAACGTGGTGACAAAGGATGGTCAGCGGGACCGGTTCACCATTTCCCTTAAAGCGGATATGGCACCGAGCAAACAACGGCGCTTCTTCGGAACAAATCCCTGGAGCGACGATTCCTGGGTCTACAAAGTGTTCGCCGGTGAGTATGCAATGAATGGAATACAAACACATGAAGACTCGATGGCGGTCCCGTCCGATTTCTGGACATTCAAAGGATGGAAGAATACCCGCACAGCGTCTGATCCGAATTTTAGATACCTGGACACGACACAGAAATTGGATCTTTGGAAACAGCAGCATCCCCAATATGCATTGAACGACAAGCCGGATATGTATCTGGAAGGAAGTATCACCGGACCCGTCCCGGGAGCGGGAATTCCGCTGCTCGGATGGTATGCGGAGCGAACCACCTTCCTGCTCGGTTTCAAATATGAGAATACACAACTGGCATTCCCGCTAGGGCCCCGCGACCATTATCTCGATTGGAACGCACAGCTCAAACTCACAAGCCAGTTGGCAGAAAATGTCCGACTCTCATTGAATGGCCTCTATGCCAAGATCCAATCCGTCAGCGGTGGTTCGACTACAAGTTACGGCGGCGCACTGGTGGATGCATCGTCAAGTTTCGGTTTCCTCAACAGCACACAAAGCTCCCTTAGTCAACAGGGGCGTTTGCTTGCGGGGAGCGAAGGTCTGGCACAAATGTTCAACAAAAGCCGGCTGCAATTCTATGATCAACAATATAAAGTGGCGGGTGCTAAGTTAACAAGCACTCTTTCACCGACGGCGTTTTTTACTGTCGATGCACAGATCGGATATACCAGTCAGAACCTGGCGCCGTTTGTGCTTGATACTTCGCGGGCTGATGCGTGGGTCACATACAAAACTGTGTACGCGAATCCTTCGACCGTACGATTCCTGCGGAGTCCGGAAAATGGAAGTCCGAACGGTTCGACAAATCCTGGATATGATGCGCTCGGCTACTTCCGTATGTACGGCGGACTTCAGCGTGCAGACTCATCTCACTCATGGGTGGGGCAGCTCAAGGGAGATTTGACAATGCAAATAGGCCGCCATCATCAGGTGGAGGCAGGTTTCTCAGCGTTGTACCAGGATATTTTTGTTTATACCGGAACATGGAGCCAGGCGCAGATTGCCTTCACGCCGGACGAGTGGCAATACTATAAAGAAACGCCGCTTGAAATCGGTGCATACCTGCAAGATAAGCTGGAGTTTGAGGGAATGATTCTGAATGCTGGTCTTCGCCTCGATTATTTCAATCCGATGAAGAAAGGATATGAGGTCAGTTTTCCGTCTGATCCGGATTACAAGAACTTCTACGACAAAGTCTATAATAATGCGCCGGGAGCGTGGGGCAGTTATGAACGCTGGCTCTACTTCCGCGAGCTGTTGGCAAATCCTCCCGGTTGGGCGCGGACCGACAACCACGTGCAGGCACATCTCTCTCCCCGGCTGGGTGTTTCATTCCCGATCACCGAGAGCAGCAAAATGTATTTCAACTACGGACATTTTTACCAGCGTCCGCCAACCGCCTTCCTCTATAATCAGGCGATTTACATCGGCTCTGTTGCGCTGCCGACGCCGGATCTTGAAATGGCACGTACCATTTCGTACGAATTCGGCTACGAACAAATGCTCTTCTCTGATTTTCTGATTAATGTCACTGCATACTACAAAGACAATAGAAACGAACCGCTGAGCCGCGAGTTCATCAACTACTACAACGACAATGATGTGCTCCAATATTATCCCGATTCCTACAGCGACGTGCGGGGCGTCGAGGTGCGCGTGGAACGTCCATTGGGACGCTTCGTTTCATTCAATGCGATGTACGATTATCAGGTCTCCAGCAGCGGTCAGGTCGGACTCTCTCAAGTATATGAAGACCGACTGAAAGCCCGCACTGAAGCAGAAACACGCTCCGCTGCTCTGTATTCTCCCGATCCGCTTCCGCGCGGGAATGTCAACCTGAACCTGCATACTCCCGGTGAATTCGGTCCGGAGCTGTTTGGGGTTCAATGGTTGAGCAAAATAATGGCGAGCATTTTCTTTGAATGGAAAGACGGCGGCCGCTATCTCTGGAATCCCGAAGTCTCTGATGTGAAAGACCGCATTTATATTGACCGTCTGAACTACTGGAATATCGACCTGCGGGTGTCGAAAGGATTCGATCTATCGATCGGCAACATGGAATTCGTGCTGACCGTTAAGAATCTGACAAACAACAAGTGGCTCAACGTTGCAAACATGACGAGATTCCAACTTGACGAATACAAGACCTCTCTGAATCCGTCGTTTAAAAATATGGGCGGCAACGATCAGTGGGGACAGTGGAAATCGGATGACAATCATATCAAAACAGGGTGGTGGGAAGCGCCGATCTTCCTGAATCCGAGACAGATACTGCTTGGGATGAGATTGAATTTCTAGCGGCATGGGTCACGGCAGCCGAGTCGGGTTCGGCCACACTGAACCCGGATATATTGGCGCATGAAAAAGGTTGACAAAATGAAGAGATGGTTGTGGAGTGCGATGATTGTTTTGGCGGCAATGTTGCCGATTCATCAAAGCAGCGGGCAGAAAAAAGTTGTGGGATACTATCCGAGCTGGTCGAAGAGCTCGTACCCGCATACGGCAATTCAGTATCAACATCTGACCCACATCGCTCATGCATTCATCTTTCCGTATGCCAATGGTTCCATCGATTACAGTCCATTCACAAGCTATCCTGAGCTGATCACGACGGCACATCAAAAGGGAGTGAAAGTCGTCATCTGCGTCGGCGGTTGGGACGATGTACGCACGCCAAACTACGCCGCGATGGCTGCGGATACATCCGCACGCAGGAAATTTGTGGACAATCTTCTCCAGTTCATGGTTGCGAACGGCTACGATGGCGCCGATCTGGACTGGGAATATCCAAAAACCGCTGCGGACCGGTCGAATCTTTCCTCGCTGGTGCACCAATTGCGACTTGCATTTGATGCAACCGGAAACAAGCTTTCGCTCTCCATGGCAGTACCGGCGACTAGTTGGTCGGGCCAGTGGTTCGACGTCGCGACGATGAGCGCGGATTTCGATTGGATCGGTATGATGACGTACGACTTCTATGGTGCGTGGACATCGAAAGCGGGACCCAATGCAGCACTCTATGGCAATTTTTCGACGAACTCGGAAGGCTGGATCGACTACTCCTTCGGCTACTACAATTCGACGCGTGGAGTCCCCAAGGAGAAACTGCTGGTCGGCGTTCCATTCTACGGCCAGGCGTTCAACGCCTCCGCAATGTACGGCACCAGCACCAGCGCGTCGCAGCAATCGTTCACAGTGATAGCGCCCAAGGTCGGGGCGGGATGGACTCGGTACTGGGATTCGGATGGCCAGGTGCCATATTTGATCAACGCCGCAGGGACGCAAGTGATCAGCTACGACGATACACAATCCGTTGCGTTGAAATGCGCCTATGTCAGTACAAAGGGAGCCGGCGGTGTTATCATTTGGGCATTGGGGCAGGATCAGTATCAGGGGAGAGTGCCGTTGCTGTCGACGGTCGGACTCTCTCTGCATTCAATGTCCGTTGAACAAGTGCCAGCGTCTTCAAAAATGCCTGTCACCTGTACGCTCGAACAATACGCTAAAAAAAAAAAAAAAAAGGCGCCTTGACACTGAAATTGTTCGACTGTCTGGGCCGCTGTATCGACACGCTCGCCGAGGGTGAACACCTGCCAGGCTCGTACGCTGTCCGCGTTCGATCTGAGGATCTCGCCAGCGGAGTCTATTTCTATCAATTGGCATATCACAATACAATTCTTACACGATCACTGATCGTCTTACGCTAAGGGATCACTATGAAAACACAACGCGTTGTTGCTTTTTGCTGTGCAGTGATTTTCCTGCCTCTCGTCCTTACTGCCCAAGCGCGCAATTACGACGTCCCTCCGATGCTCATGGATGTCGGCAATTTCAACCTGAGCATGAACAAACTGATGGGCGAACAGGGGCTTCAAACTCAATTCAGCTGGATGTTGACAGGGACTGATAGACAAAAGACGGAGATCTTCTATTGGCCGGCCGACCGCTGGCAATCGAATATGCTCTACCAGATCTTCAACCCGCTGGTGTTGGATGATAGCGGGATCATCAATCCCGACGGAGTTCGCCGTCCGATGTACGTGGCGATCGGCAACGATGCACTGATCAATGCCGGCAAAACCGATTGGGCAATCGAGACCCGGCGCTATCGACCACCGGACATTTTGATCGACGGTATCAAAATCAATCCACCATTCTCATGGTATGTCGATCCGTCGTTGAAGTCGGACATTAAGATCGAATTTGAAGATGTGCTGGGTCAATTTGGGCTTCGCAGTCATGTGGAAGTATTTGGATTTTCGAATCCCAATCACGCCGACTATTTCATCTGGAAAGCGACGCACAAG
Organism: Ignavibacteriales bacterium; assembly: GCA_026390635.1. Lineage (GTDB taxonomy): Bacteria > Bacteroidota > Ignavibacteria > UBA10030 > UBA8401 > JAPLFO01. Next base: position 12,305 of record JAPLFO010000035.1, on the reverse strand, counting down.
TTCACAGGCGAATTGAAGATCCCGCGGGAAGCAACATCGCGCAAAGACTCGGTGCCCGATCAGTCAATTCGATTCTGGTGGCCGATCGCATTCAGTTTTGGTCCGTCAAAGGCGGGAGAGTACAATGTCACCGGTGGATTCTCCTATGAAGGAGTGGATGATCTGGACAGCTGGTTCAAGAGGAAATCGTCGTTCTATCCTGCAGCAGCACGGGATTCTATTTACGTGGCATACTACTGGGATGCGAAGGGTGCCGGCACGACGGCATATTCCAATGGATCGTCGGATGATACAGGAGATCCTGATCGCGCGACCGGTTTTCTCCATTCCACGCAGATATGCGGATATACGTTGCTGCACGCGGACAAATCATACGCCGACAGAGCGGACGATATCAGTCAACCATACTCCATGCCGCATGCCGGCATCAACAAAGATCTCTGGGGCAGACGCGATGTTGGTCTGAAATTGACATATCGGGGCGATGACAGCCGCGGCAGATTCCCTCTTGATCCGATCACGGCAGGTCTCCTGACAGCTCCCGATTACGGTCCGATGCGGTTCATTACCACTGGACCGTACCGGCTAACGAAGAACAGAGGCGCGGGACGCGCCGACTCCGTTACCATGGTGTACGCTGTTGGTGTCGGCGGTATCGGTTGGAAGTATGCGGATTCAATCGGCAGAGCATGGTTGAAAAAAGATATCTCGGATTCGGCCAAAAAAGCCTGGGTGCTTAAAGGTCGCGATTCTCTCGCGACAACGCTCGACCATGCCAATTGGGCGTGGGATCGTCTCAACCGTGGTCTGACAATACCGTCACCACCTCCGCCGCCTGATATCAGCGTGACATCCGGACCGGATCGAATCACAGTCGCATGGTCGTATCCCAGCCCTTCGTACTACAATGATCCCGAGACAGGGGTTGACGACTGGTTCGCGTGGAGGGTTTATCGGAAGCGGGGTGCCTTCCTGGTAGACGATCCGCTCGATCAGAAAAACGGTGATCAATGGACGCTCGTGTATGAAACCACCGACCGTTCACAAAAAACCTATGTGGATCAAACTGTCCAGCGCGGTGTCGATTATTACTATGCGGTAACGGCTGTCGACAATGGAACGCAGAATGGATATGATATCATCCCGCATCAGCGCTTGGAGAGTTCACGCTTTGTGACGCGGTCGCTGCTGCCGGCAGTTTCCTTCAAACCGGGATTGAGCGAATCGGGAAAAGTCCGTGTCGTTCCCAACCCGGCCACCTCTGCGGCAGGTACTGCGACCGGCACAACCGGATTCAGCGGGACACCGAACAAAATCCTCTTTGTCAATCTGCCGGTGAAGTGTACGCTGCGGATCTTCACCGAAACGGGCGATCTGGTGACGAAGATGGATCACTATGGTACCGCCGACGAGGAATGGAATCAACGGACAGACAAGAATCAATATGTCAGCAGCGGTATCTACATACTTGTCGTGACGGACAGTCAGGCGCTCGACGGAAAGTCGCTCGACAATCAGTTTGTAAAATTTGTCATCGTCCGGTAGTGCAACGCAAAGCCATTGCAATCGTGAACATCGCAGAAGTATGGTGAACATCATTTTCTAAGGTGAACGGCATGAACATACGACAGTTGTATCGCATAATGTTTCTTCTGACGATTTACTGCAGCGTTGCGTCCGCCCAGATTGAAAAAAAGGCACAGGTGGGTTTCCGGTTTCTTGAGAATCCGGTTTCTGCCGAGGTCGTCGGGCGGGGAATGGTGGGACTCACAATAGGCCATTCGTCTGATGCGATTTTCTGGAATCCGGCACTGCTTGGCTGGCTGGAACCGACGATCGACATCAGTTTGCACCACACCAAAGGGATTGCCGACATCAATTACAATGCCGCCGCAGGAACTTTTCGTCTCGGCGAATTCGGTGTGCTCGGGTTCAGTTTCATGGCTATGGACTATGGTACATTCTATTCGACGTACGCAGTAGAAAAGACAATCAACGAGCTGGGATATGTCGAGACCGGTACGTTTTCTCCCCAGGCCTATGCCGTTGGCATCGCCTTCGCCCAGAAAGTAAATGCGCGTTTCTCCTACGGCGTCCATATCAAGTATGCCAATCAGGATCTTGGAAGCGCATGGGTTGCGTCCGAAGGGCAGATCGTTCCGCGCGGATACAGCAAGGGTGCGGTCGCACTTGATGTCGGCACGTACTACGATTTCGAATTTCATGGCATCCGGTTCGGCGCGACGCTTCAAAATATTTCCAAAGAGATCAAATATGAAAACGAAGCGTTTCCTCTTCCGTTCGCGGTCAGCTTTGGACTTGCAGTGCAGCCGCTGACCTTTCTTTCAGACGCCGCCGGCGCAAAAGATTTGACGGTGAATGTCGAGACACGCCATCCCCGCGATTTTGGAGAAAAAATAAAATACGGTGCGGAGTACACCTGCTTCGATATCTTCACCGCAAGAGTCGGCTATGTGACAAATCAGGATGAACGTGGATTGACGGCCGGCGCCGGCGTACGACAGGATGTTTCCGGAGTCCCGATGCGCGTTGATTACGCCTATGAGCCCTTCGGCGTTTTCGGTGCAGTGCATTTTGTTTCGCTCGGTATCAGCTATTGATCTTCCAGAAAACGGTCGTATTGTCTTTTGCGGGCACATTATCATAAAGAAAACAACAATGAACTCACCAATTCAATGAACAGACTACTTCTTCTTTCCTTTCTGCTCTTCTCCAGCCTATGTGTCAACGTTTTTGCCGGAACGACGCCCAAATTCGGCGGTGTCCGTGCATCACGCGTCCTGGGCAGCTATCCCAATAAGCAATTTCCGCAGCCCGCGTATTGGGTGCAGGCGGCACGCTGGATGGCCGGAAAGTCTCCTGGAGCGGGACCAGCCGCCATCTGGATTGTCAGCTTGGCAGGCGATAACGGGGAGAGCTACATGAGCTTTCCGTCGGAGGGCAAGTCGTATCCCTATGTCAGTTTTGTGTCCACGGACTATAATGAAGCACCGTTGACTGCGTTCGACAGCACCGGCGTGCGCATCTGGCTTCAGGTAGAATCGGGTTCGGCTAATGTTGACTCGCTCATTGAATTGGTAATGGCCCGCTACAAGCGCCATCATTGTGTCGTCGGATTCGGCATTGATGTGGAGTGGCTGGATTGGAAAACAAATTCCGGCGGAAGAAAACTGACCGACTCGCTGGAATTGAAACGGTGGGAAGAGCATGTACGGAAGTTTGATTCCACGTACGCCATGTTCGTGAAGCATTATGGATTATTCTGGATGCCCGCCAAATATCGGGGCCGGCTGCTCTTCGTTGATGACAGCCAGCAGTTTCCCTCATTTTCGTCGATGCTGACTGAATTCAAGAAATGGGGCTCAGCGTTTTCACCGAGCGATGTTGCATTTCAATTCGGATATCCGATCGACTCGACCTGGTGGAAAACGTACTCCGATCCGGCAGGATACATCAGTAATCAATTATTCTCGCAGATTCCCAATGCCGTCGGCATGGTATGGGTTGACTTCACGCTGACGAAAGTATTTCCAATCGTGTCCGCACCGCAGTGGAAGGGCGAAGGACTGCCGGAAATATTTTCAGTCTCTCCCGCCTATCCCAATCCCTTCAATCCGTTGACAACGATTCGATTCACGGTTGCGGCGGAATCGCGCATCGTTGTGACAATCTCCGATGCAGCAGGAAAAGTTGTCGAAACGATTGCAAACGAAACACTGCTGCCGGGAATCTATCAGACCCGATGGAATGCTGCGGGATTGGCTTCCGGGACATACTTCTGTGCAGTGCGTTCAGGGAGCAGGGTCAAGGTTCAGAAAATTGTTTTGTTGAAATAGGATGACCGTGGGATTGGGTCGCCGAGCGGAGTCGAGGCGTGAGTCCGCTAGATTTTGAAAAGATCCTACAAGCTTCTACAGAAAACACTTCTTCTTCATTCTTGTCTTGAAAATCCTATCGCAATTGAGTACACTAGCAAGTGAACGGTTACAAATGCTCCCCACCTCTGACGAGGGTATCACTGTGAGACGTCTCATACCTGTTGTGCTTCTGGCAGCCGCTATCTTTTGCCCCCAGGCCGCCGCCCAGACCTCTGCTGTGTACATCCGCGCGAATCAAATCGGCTATCTTCCCGACGAAGTTAAGATTGCGGTGGCCTTTTCACATCATTCCGTGGTCAATGAATCGTTTGAAGTGATCGACGTCTCGACTGGGAAAACCGTCTTTGGCCCTGCGGCAATGCCGTCCAGTGACGGAGCATATGCGAATTATGAATTCAACTACAAACTCGATTTTACTGCGCTGCAAAAAGAGGGGCGCTACAAGCTTCATCTCACTGTGTCGAAGATTGAGTCTCTTCCTTTCTCGGTCGGACCGAATGTGTACAACAAGCATCATGAGTCGCTTCTCTTTTTTATGCGTGAACAGCGATGCGGATATAATCCGTTTCTGGATGAAGTCTGCCACAAAAAAGACGGGCGCACAGCCTACGGTCCGATGCCTGACAGTACATACCTGGACGTGAGCGGCGGGTGGCACGATGCGGCCGATCAGCTTCGCTACCTCATGACGTCGGGCAATGCCGTCTGCAGAATGCTTTTTGCCTATGAAGAAAATAGGGGAAAATACCGGGACGACTATAATGCGCTTGGACAGAAGGGGGCGAACGGCATTCCCGATATCCTCGACGAAGCAAAATGGGGACTCGACTGGCTGTTGAAAATGCACCCGGCTCCCGATCAATTGTTCCATCAGGTTGCTGACGATCGCGATCATATCAAAGGAGGATTGCCGCCGAACGATTCCTCTGACTACGGCTGGGGATTGAACAGCTATCGCGTTGTTTACTATGCGACGGGAGAACCGCAGGGACTCAGAAAATATAGAAATACATCGGATGGTCTTGCCAATCTTGCAGGCCGATATGCCGCTGCAATGGCAATGGCTTCGAGGATCTGGGCGAATGATCTGCATGATCCCGCGTTTGCGGCGCTCTGTTTGAAGGCCGGCAGGGAAGTGTACGAGATGGGATTGATGCAGCCCGGATGTCAGGAAGGCGTGCCGTGCATCTCGCCGTACCGCTATATGGAACGGACCTGGGCGGACGATATGGAATGGGGAGCCGCAGAATTGTATGCCGCGACGCACAACAAAAAATATCTTGAAGAAGGAAAGAAATTTGCGAAGCTGATCAACACCACATCGTGGATGGGGAAGGACACGTCCGGTCACTACGAGATGTTCCCCTTCATGAACCTCGGCCACTACGCCCTTTGGAAAGTTGCGGACAAGAAATTCAAAAACACGCTCGCCGGATATTATCGCGACGGCATTGAAAAAGTGTGGCAGAAAGCTTCGAAGAATGCATTTGAAATGGGTGTGCCGTTCATCTGGTGTTCATTCAACCTCGTGGTCGATTTCACGACGCAATGCATTCTGTATAGAAAAATGACAAACGACAGAACATATGAACATCTGGAACTCGCATGCCGCGACTGGCTGCTCGGGAGAAATCCTTGGGGCATCAGCGCATTCGTCGGTATTCCCGCAGACGGCAATTATCCGCAGTATCCGCACAATACTGTTGCATGGACGACCGGCCGTCAAATTACCGGCGCGCTGAATGATGGTCCAGTCTTCGGCAGCATATTCAAATACCTCTCCGGGGTATCTCTCTCGCGGCCAGACAAGTATGCAGAATTCCAATCCAATCTCGTCGTCTATCATGACGACAGGGCGGATTATTCCACGAATGAACCGATCATGGACGGTACTGCCGGGGCGGCGTTTCTTATGGCCTGGTATGCGAACGATAAGATCCTTGTGCCGGTGAAGAAATAGAAATTGTTTAGCGTGCATAAAAAAAAGATCTGCCACCGAGAACACAGAGAAAAAGATGAGAACACAGAGTTAATTCTTCAACGATAATGACATGCTTATGGCTACCACATCAAACGCTTCTGACCGGATAGTTTCCATTGACGTTTTCCGCGGGCTGACGATACTCACGATGATATTCGTGAACGACGTGGCCGGCGTCCGCGGCGTCCCCGCCTGGATGAAACATTTCCCGCCGGAAGGTGATGGGATGACGTTCGTCGACCTCGTATTTCCCGCGTTTCTTTTCATTGTCGGCATGTCCATCCCGTTTGCAATCAATAAGCGGCGTCAAAAAGGGGACACGACAGCTGAATTGTGGAAGCACATTCTTATTCGCACGGCCGGATTGCTGACGCTCGGGATCTTCATGGTTAATATACACGGCTTCAACGAAGCGCTCGTGGGGATGAGCCGCAATGTCTGGGAATTGCTGATGTTCATTTCGGCGCTGGCGGTATGGAACGTGTATCCACCGGCGCAAGGGATTCAAGGGAAAATATTCCGCGCGCTCCGCTGGGCCGGTGTTGCGGCGCTGATCGGGCTTGCGGTCATCTATCGCAGCGGCACGCCCGAAGCCATTCAGTGGATGTATACCAGTTGGTGGGGCATTTTGGGACTCATCGGCTGGGCATACCTAACCGCGTGCGCGGTCTACTTATTCTTCGGTGCGCAGACGACGGGGTTGATGGGAATGCTTGCATTCTTCATAGCGCTATTCGTCGGCGATGCTTCACACACCCTTGATGCGCCGCTCTACTATGTGAAACAGTATCTCGCTCTCGGTCCGCATATCGGCGGTCATGCCATGATCTCCACTGCAGGGATGATCGTCTCTGTGCTGTTCCTGGAAGAATCTCCGGTAAAAGATCCGGCAAAGAGGATCCGGTGGATCGTGGTTTTCGGCATCATGATGATGCTCGCCGGATATTTCTTCAGGCCTCTGTACGGAATCTCGAAAAACAACGCCACACCGTCGTGGTGCCTCTACAGTGCGGCCTTCTGCTGCTATATCTTTGCCGCACTCTATTGGCTGGTTGACGTGAAAAAGATTTCACAGTGGGCGAATGTTGTGAGGCCGGCCGGTGCAAACCCGCTTCTTGCATATATTCTTCCGGACATAGTCTATGTACTCCTGTCGCTTTTCGGCATACACGTGCTCTCACAATATTTTGGCGAAGGCATCATTGGCATCATCCGTTCGCTTGTTTTTTCAGTTCTCATGGTGTGGCTCACGGTCGCACTGAACAAAGCCGGCGTACGGCTGCATCTCTAAAAGCTGCTATCTTAAAAAGGGATAGTCATTGCGAGGGAGCGAAGCGACCGAAGCAATCTTCTAAAAAACGGTGAAAGGAAGGATTGTGCGTTGTACGGCATCCTTTGGACTTCGCCAAAGAACGGCTCGCAATGACTCTTGGCTGGGATCTTTGAGATAGGTTCTGGTGGCAGGTATTGTTTGAGGCGGATAGTTTGGACGCCCGATATCCCTTACATGTATATTCGATGGTAATAATTGGTACATTACGCTCACGAAAGGTCGGAATTGTATGGCTGTCATCGGTCTGGATCTTGGCGGGACGAAACTTTCGGGGGCGGTGTTTGATGCTTCCGGGGAGATCATCCGGAAAGAAATGCGTCCGTTGGAAAAACGAACCGGGAGCGATGTAGGAGCGCTTATCACGAGTCTCGTGCGCGATTTCCTCAAGTCGGCTGACGCATCCGGAGAATCAATTGAAGCCGTCGGAGCATGCGTGCCCGGCATCAGCTGGACGAAGAGGGGGACTGTCTGGGCGCCGAATATTCCGGGGTGGGAGGACTATCCTCTTCAGGCGGAAATTGCCGGGGCTATCGACGATGCGCGAGTGCCGGTGAAGATAGACAGTGATCGCACGTGCTACATTCTCGGCGAAACATGGCGCGGAGCCGCACAAGGCTGCGACGACGCCATTTTTCTCGCTGTCGGGACAGGCATCGGAGCGGGAATCCTCTCCAACGGGCGCATCGTCAGAGGATCGAATGACATCGCCGGTGCTGTCGGCTGGCTGGCGCTCGATCGGCCGTACGAGAAAAAATACGAGTCGTGCGGCTGCTTCGAACATCACGCCTCGGGCGAAGGGATCGCAAAAATTGCCCGCGAACTGCTTGTCTCTGAAAAGGAATACGCAGGCGTCTTACGTTCGAAGTCTGCTGATGCGATCACGGCGCACGATGTCTTTGCGGCGTACACAGCAAGCGATCCGCTTGCGATCAAAACACTGGGCATCGCTGTTGAGTTTTGGGGAATGACCGCGGCGAATCTTGTGAGCCTCTTCAATCCCGAAAAAGTAATCTTCGGAGGAGGTGTCTTCGGGCCTGCCCTGCAGTTTCTCGATGCCATCTATGAAGAGGCGAAACGATGGGCCCAACCCATCAGCATCACGCAGGTTAAGTTTGTCGGGTCGGAATTAGGATCCGACGCCGGTCTCTATGGAGCGGGGTATCTGGCGCTGAAGTTTTAACGCAGATTACACAGATTAATAGATTGCGAAGATATATGGGTCAGAAGATACTAATCTGCGTTAATCCATTAATCTGAGTAATCAGCGTTCCGAGTTTTTCCAACAGAATTGCTGCACTTTTTCCTAACAATGGCACCATCATGCATAATAAAAAACTTGTCTTTGCCGCGGCGTGTATCGGCATGCTGCTGTTCGGAATCGTGTTCCTGTCTCTGGGAACAATCCTCACATTTATCACGACGAAGTTCGGTGTCGACAGCGCGACAGCCGGGGCATTAGCCTCCTCGCTCCCTCTTGGAATGCTCGCCGGCTCGGTGATATTCGGCCCAATTGTGGACCGCTACGGATATAAGAACCTCCTCATCATCTGTGCCGTTATCATCATGCTGGCGCTTGAAGGCATCGCGTTTGCCGGCACGTTTGTCATTCTCCAGCTTTCGTTCTTCCTCATCGGATTCGGCGGCGGCGTCATCAACGGCGGCACCAATGCGCTGGTGGCAGATATCAGCGAAGACATGAAGGGGGCAAATCTCAGTCTGCTCGGAGTATTTTTCGGCATTGGGGCCCTCGGCATGCCTGTCGTTCTCGGTTTGTTGACGAAATATTTCGCCTATACTTCCATCATTGCCGGCATCGGCGGGACCGTCCTCCTGCCCATTGCGTATTTTTCCGTTATCCGTTTTCCGAAGGCGAAACAAGCGCAGGGCATGCCGATTAAGAACAGTCTCGCGCTTCTGAAAGAAGGCACGCTGTGGCTCTTTGGCATCGTGCTATTTTTTGAAAGCGGCCTCGAGGGTATCGTCGGGAATTGGACAACGACATTCCTGCGGGGCATGAACATCAGCACGGAGGATGCGCTCTACGGTCTTTCCATTCAAGTTGCCGCCCTGACGCTCACACGGTTGGTGCTGGGCGGCGCCTTGAAAAAAATATCCTCGCACATTGTGCTGCTTGCCGGATACGGAATCATTGGCGGAGGCGGGCTACTGCTCTTGATGGCGGGATCGCTCCCCATGGCAATGGCCGGATTGGCGCTGCTCGGCGTCGGGTTCGCTGCGGGATTTCCTGTTGTACTCGGATTCGTCGGGGCACAGTACGCCCGACTGAGCGGTACAGCGTTTAGTTTCGTGCTCGTATTGGCACTCACAGGCAATACGCTCATGAACTACACTGTTGGAGTTGTCTCGCAATCGTCCGGCATCGGAGCATTCCCGATTGTCCTGATCGCGTGCGCGGCAAGCATGACTATCTTCTATCTACTAGCCCACAGATCAATGAACGCGTCAATGAAACAATGAACTCTGAAAGGATCAATACTATGTTGGCACAGGAATGGTTAAGAAATGCCCGCGGCGTGATGGACAAAATTGAAAACACGCAGATGGACAATATCAAAAAGGCCGCAGAAATCATGGCCGATGCCATTGGCTCGGGGCATTGGGTACACACATTCGGATGCGGTCATGCGACGCTTCCGATCGAAGAAATGTACCCGCGCATCGGCGGATTTGTGGGATTCCATCCCATCGTCGAATTGCCGCTGACCTTTTTCACGAACATCACCGGACAAATGGGTGTCCAGCAGTTCGTGTTTCTGGAACGCGTCGAAGGCTACGGCGTGGAAATTATGAAGGGATATAATTTCGATCCGAAGGACGTGATGTGGATGTTCTCACACACCGGGATCAATGCCGTAAATATCGACGTGGCGCTGGAAGCAAAAAAGCGCGGCATGAAACTGATCGTGTTCGGTTCCGCCGCCGAGGCAAAAGGGAAGCAGACGCGCCACTCTTCGGGTAAGACGATCTTCGATATCGCGGACTTGGTAGTCGATTCCTGCGTTCCGATACAGGATGCGTCCGTGCCGCTAAAAAACCATCAGGACAAAGTAGGTCCTATTTCCACGATGGGTTTTGTGACAATGGTGTGGATGACGGTGACGACAGTCGCGGAAATTCTCGCGGACCGCGGCGTGAAATTATTCATTCATCCCTCGCATAACGTCCCGGGAGACACAACGGCAAAAGATCGTCTTGATGAAGCGTTGGTTGAATACAAGCGCCGCATTGCCGGCGTTTAGAAAAGCAAGAAAAATTCTGATGCGCATGTCGACGATGCCCGATGAAGAAGATCGGGCATCGTCGTTCTGGCGCTAAGGATTGAAATGGCAAAGCCCGACATCGCGCAGCTTCGCACTGTGCAGCGTCCGGAGCGGGGACATCCCGTCTGCAGATAATGAAGCAAGCGATGGTGATTCGGAATGCTCTTGGAGACGATTTTCAAAGATTTTACTTGACTCTAAAGTTTAGAATGTTTAGTTTTTTCTAAACGCAAGGACAATCCTATGGCTTCGACCGTTGCTCCGCATCAAAAACAATTCATAGAAGAATTCGGGAATCTCTATGCTGCCTACGGATTGAAGCGGCTCAACGGTCTGCTTATCGGGCTGCTCCTTTCGTCTGAGGGGCCGCTTTCGCTTGATGAGATAAGCACCGTCCTCAACCGGAGCAAGGGATTGATCTCCGATGCTACGAGACGCTTGAACGTCCTTGGGTATATCAAGAAGATCGAAGGCCCGGAATCACGAAAGGACTACTACACGGCGGACGCTGACATCTTCATCAATGTGTTTCACTTTAACATGCAGACCGTGCGAAAGAATCTGGAGATTGCCGATCGGTTCCAGCATGAACTCGAACGTCAGCCGAAAAAAGACGCCGGCCGCTGGAAAACAAATCTTTCCGTGATGAATGCTTTCTACAAGCAGATGAGTGACTTCTATGACGGCTTTGAAGATCTCTGGAATAAGAAGAAGAAAGAATTATAGAAACTCCGTACATAGACAGTGTGGAAGAAGAAGCACGGATCCTGTCCTGGCGGATGTAGGAGGCAGGCCCTCGACGTATAGAAGCAGGTACGTGATTGACCATGAATAATGGAGTGCCCATGTTTGAAACGATTCTTCCCTGGTTCCTGTTCGCCCTCTACGCGGCTGTGATTGTTTTTGTCGCCTGGTATAACAGCAGGAAATCAAAGAGTCTGCAATCGTTCTCCATCGGAACACGCGATGCCAGCCCCTTCTTTGTTGGTCTCTCTCTCGCAGCGAACATGACAAGCGCTGCGACGTTTGTCATCAATCCGGGACTTGTGTACGCCTATGGCCTCGCCGGCTTTATCGGGTATTCCCTCGCAACGCCGCTGGGAATATTTGTGGGACTCGCAATATTCTCAAAACGATTTCGCCGTGTGGGGGATAAATATTCAGTTATCACCGTGCCCCAATGGATCGGAGATCGATTTAACGACAAGCGGATAACCATATACCTCGCTGTTGTCAGCCTTCTTCAGGTGACATTTCTTGTCCTGATCGTTGTCGGTTTGTCTGTGGTGATGGCAAATGTCTTCCACATCCCTGCCCTGGCGGCCGCGGCGATGGTGATTCTCTTTGTGTTCTCCTATATGTTTTTCGGCGGTGCAACGGCGCATGTCTGGACGAACAGCATTCAGGCCGGCATCAAAATATTCGTGGGCATATTATTGATTGGATCGGGGCTGTGGCTGTTTCAGGGAGGATGGGGGCAGTTCATTGACAGACTCGCGGCAGTCGGCCCTCACTATGCCGATGTAGTCAATCCGGACAGCCGCCTGTTTCGCGATTACTTTGAAGTGTTCTTCGCGAACTTCGTTATCGGGGTAGCGATCATTACGCAGCCGCATATCATTTCAAAATCTCTCTTTCTTCGTTCGGAGAAAGATGTCAATAAATATCTGTTGACGGCAATTATTGTCGAAGTATTGTTCTTCTCAGTGCTGGGCGTCGGATTGTTCGCACGCCTGTCCCTCCAGTCGCAGGCGCTGCCGCCTGATCGCGTGATGTCGACCTATATCATGGAAATGTTTTCTCCCGTGATG
>JAPLFO010000017.1 GCA_026390635.1 Ignavibacteriales bacterium | reverse complement strand
TTTTCGATGTCTCATCTTTGTTGATGATCGGGCGCTCGGCAACGACGACAACCTCTTTGTCCAGCGTAATGGACGTTTCAGTCATTTCGAACTTAATGTTGGTCGTCAGATCTGCCTGAATGACCAGTTTCGTCACCACTTGGGTCACATATCCCATCAGAGTGGCGCGCGCGCTGTAGGTGCCCGGTGAGATGTTGATGACGGTGATTCGCCCTTCACTGTCGGTTGTGCCGCCAATGGACGTTCCGACAAGAACGACGTTGACGGCGGGAAGAGGCTCCCCGGTTTTTTTATCGGTCGCCGTACCGACGATCTTGCCGGTGGTTCCGGCAAACAATCCGGCAGCGCAAAGAAAAAGAAGCGGTGCCGAAAGCCATCGACGAGAAAAGATGCAGTGTGGAGAGTTCATGCGGCCTTCCTGCAATTGAAGATTGAAAGAGAAAAGAATGAGCACTGAGTGGACAATTATTCGCAGGACAACAGACGACGGGTATCGCATGTTGTCCCGCGCATGCAGCGCAACCTACTTCATCAACACCATCCGACGTGATTCCACAGCGTTGCCGGAACGAATCGTATAAACATAGACTCCACTCGGCATGCCCGCGGCATTCCATCGAACAGTGTAGGATCCGGGCGTGAGCGTCTCGGAAACGAGTGTCGAGACTTCACGTCCGAGGATATCGGCAAGTGTGATACTCACGAACTGTGTCGAGGCAATGGAAAATCTGATTGTCGTCGATGGATTGAAAGGATTCGGATAGTTCTGGTCAACTGCGAACGATGCAGGAATTGATGTACTGATACGTTCGACGCTTGCCGCGGCGCTGACTTCATGAGCACCAATATCAGGATTGGTAGCACTCCGCTTGTTGCCATCAATGTCGGTTGTGTAACCCGGAATTGGAGTGCCGGCATTTTTTAATCCTGTTGAAACACCTTTTCTAATATGCAGATCGGTAGCGCTGACAAACGGTGCATCTTCGGAGATGCTTGCTCCGTCAGTCGCATTGCCTGCCTGCCAGTCTGCCAGTGTCGTGAAATAGGTCACGTTGGTGAATGAACCGATTTTGTGTCCCACTGTGTCGCTGCCGATATACAAATCGTTGTAATCAGAAATGAGCACCGGCGTTGTTGCTGCGCTGGGCCTCCCAATCGCACATGATTGTGAACCGACATCTGTTCGGAGATTGATGAGTATGTTATTCATCACTACGCAGGAGCCTTTGGAGACCCCATTGTAGTACCCATTCGTCCGCCGAGTGCTGGTGCTGCTGCCCGTCAATTTCACTGAATTGAAAATCATGGTGTCCGTGAGCGTCTCTTCACTATACAGCGGGTAAATACTTCCTGTGCCGTTACTCTTCGTTATGTTCATGGCAACAAAGTTATTGTAAACAACATTGCCTCCATGGCTTTGGCTTGCAGTCCCGAGGATCGCTGCGATACCGTAGCTGGCTGTTGATCCCGAATATGCGATGTCCATATCGTGAAGTTTATTGTTATAGACCCGACAAAAATCACAACCGCCTCCAAGATAGATCCCGTACAAATTGAAGCCCGGTGATTGGCCAACATTCACCGCAATATCGTTGTTATAGATCTTGCTTCCCATTACTCCCTGGTACGTATAGATTCCGCGACTGGAGACCGAATCAATAATATTGTTTCGAATGATAAGCCCCAGAAGGCTGTCCGTATTGCTCACGCCGTTCGCCATGATGCCGGCTCCGGCATTTTTCAAAAGATTGTTTTCGATAAGTGCATTATGGCAATTTTTACCGCCGCCGGTCACCGTCACTTCTACGCAGCGATAGATTGTGCTATCCGTCGCAGCTGTCCATCCTGTGCGAACGACGCAATTTTTGACTGAAAAATTTGTTGAACTATTGATGGCCCGGACACCACGGGAGCCGATCACACCGAGTGCATTTATCGTCATATTCCGCGAGGTGGATCCTGCATTGCTGCCGTCGATCGTAACATATTTTGTACTGTCAATGAGGAGAGCGGCTCTGTTGCTGTAAGAGATTGGAGCAACATTGATGACAACCGCGGCACCGGCGGCAGGTTTCACAACTATCGGTGCGGCAGCGGAAGCCGTGGCGGTTCGAATGACCAGCGAATCTTCATTATACACTCCGTCGCGAATCGTGAACGTCACACCCGGTGCAGCGACCCCTTTCACAGACACATCGTTGAATGCAGCCCGAATGCTTGGATAGTCCGGCGCTGTTCCTCCGATCGTTTTGGTGCCGCTCAATTGACCAAAGACCGCGCTCGAAACAATAAACATCGTAACAAGTATGTAGATTTTTTTCATAGTGAGCCTCCTATGACTGGAAAGTTACATATCGTGATGTGCTGCCCTACAACTACCGCAATGACTATGCCATGAACATCGTCGAAAATGTAGTGGAATTGAAGCTCTATGAAGTATAGTGTCGTATTTTGGGAAATAAAATCTCATGGGTGGGCGAAAACAGCACACCCCCGTTGTCACACCTCCTCGCACGTGCTCCTGAACGGCTAAATTGTGAAAGCCTGACAATGGCATAGGAATTGAACATATCCGTGATATATTTGTAAGCAACCATTTGTCTTTCGTGGCAGCTCGGCACGGTTCGTTCCACCTCCCGAAGGGATTCAGTTTGGAAAGACCGATCGCTCGTGGATTGGCACTTCCAATAGACACACCATTCACTCACTTTTCTTCAACAAGAACGACTCTCATGAAATCCTTCGCCGTCATTTCGATAGTCACTTTCATCTCGCTGTTTGCCCCTCTCGCATCTGCACAAGAGCACATCCCTTCTCCTGAGGAGCAATTTGGATTTCGAATGGGATCCGATCGCATGCTCATCGATTGGAAAGACATCGTCTCCTATTTTTCTCTTGTTGATTCGCGATCCGATCGTGTCAAAGTTGATACACTCGGCACCTCGACCCTTGGTAAGCCGTTTATCATGGCCATCGTCTCCTCCTCAACCGACCGGAATGAACTCGGCCGGATCAAGCGGCTTCAACAGCGACTCGCGTATCCGGATAAACTCTCGGTCGATTCGCTTAGGCTGATCGCCGAAAGTTCAAAGACAGTTGTCCTCATGACAATGAATATCCATTCCACAGAGATCGCCTCAAGTCAGGAATCGGTTGAACTATTGTATGAGTTGGCGACGGCATCGACGAAAGAGATGCAGCAACTGCTTGACAATGTTGTCATTCTCATTATCCCATCACTAAATCCCGACGGTTTGCAATTGACCGTTGATTGGTACAAAAAACAGCTGAATACTCCGAGCGAAGGCACCGCCGCACCGGAACTTTTTCATCCCTACGCCGGACACGATAATAATAGGGATTGGTTTATGTACAATCTCGTTGAGAGCAGGCTCACAGCCAAAGTTCTCTACAAAGAGTGGTTTCCGGAGATCGTCCTCGACCAGCATCAAATGCAATCAAATGGTGCAAGAATCTTCCTGCCGCCGTATGAAGATCCGGTCAATCCCAACGTCCCTTCGGAGCTTATGTCAGAAATCAATCTTCTGGGTGAGTATATGGTGACTGCTCTCCAACGATCCGGAAAAAGCGGGGCCGTTACCGGAACCAGTTTTACCAGCTACTTTCAGGGAACTATGGTGAAGACTCCCCTGTGGCACAATCGGATCGGCATACTCTCAGAAGCCGCAAGTGTTCGGATCGCCACGCCGATCTATTTTTCTCCAGGAAGCGTGATCGGCATGGGTGACAATCTTATTGAGAACAAGATGCAGACAAATCACCTTCGCCCATTTACCTCCGGTTGGTGGCGTTTGAGGGACATCATCGACTATGAAAAAGAAACGGCGTATGCACTCCTTGACTTCGCTCACACCTTCAAGTTCCGCATAAAAACGAACTACGCCGCGCTCAACAGAAAAGCAACGGAGGAAGGAGAGACCCACCCCCCCTACGGTTATTATGTTCCCATCGATCAGCATGACCCGCATGCCGCGGTAGATTTGGTTCGCCGCCTTATGCTTTCCGGAGTGCAAGTCGAAAAGATACTGCGACCGGCGGCATACAGGGGCACGAATATCACGGAAGGTTCGTACTATATTTCGCTTGCGCAGCCAGCACGCGCTTATGTCAAAGATTTGTTCGAACGGCAGCTCTATCCCAGTCTAAAGCAATATCCCGGCGGTCCCCCGCTTCGGCCGTATGACATCACGGCGTGGACGCTTCCGATGCAGATGGGTGTCGATGTCGTCCCTATTGAAGTGCCGGTGAAGTTTGAATCAGAACCGGTTGTCTCAGCATCGTTCACCGTGGGTCCGCCAACGGGAGACGGTGCTTTCTATGTCATTGAGAGAAGGTTCACGCAATCCATGGGATGTATTTTTGATTTATTGAAACAACATCTTGTTGTGCGTGAAGCGAACCATTCCGTGCGTGTTTCTTCAAAAGTGTATCCTGCAGGCACCTGTTTCGTTGGCTCGGGGAAAGCGCAGAAAGCGATCCTGGAGCGGTGGGAGCTTCCTCAAACGCTTTGCAGCATCTCAGATTCCGTGAACACCAAATCGCTGGCAGTGCCAAGGATCGGCCTCTATCAGCCGTATGCTGCCAATACTGATGAAGGTTGGACTCGCTATTTCTTCGATCAATATCATGTTCCATATCTTTCTCTTCATAATGACGATTTCAAGAAGAACGGTGCACAATTGAAAAAGAATTTTGACATAATTATTTTCCCCGATATGAGTACGAGTCTTATCGTCGATGGGAAAGGAGGCGAGCCCGGGGAAGAGAATGCGCCCGTTGTCGAAACGCCTGAACTCCCCAAAGAATACCAAGGAGGGATAGGGAAAGAAGGTACAGAAGCCGTGAAGGAGTTTCTGCTCGCCGGTGGAACTCTTATTACACTTGCATCGTCGTCCAACTTCGCGATAGAAAAACTTCGCGTCCCGGCAGTCAATGCACTCAAAGGAATTTCCACAAAAGACTATTATGCACCGGGAACGCTCGTGACAATCCGGCTCAATATGGATTCTCCGCTAAGCTACGGAATGCCGTCGTCGGCTTTTGCATTTATCCAAAACGATCCTGCATTTCGGCTTCTGCCGTACGTCAAGGAAATCGACCGCGTTGCATGGTTCGATTCAGAATCTCCTCTTGCAAGCGGCTGGCTGATCGGTGAAGATATTCTGGCAGGAAAGACTGCATTGGCAGATATCCCCTACGGCAAAGGACGAGTTGTGATGTTTGGATTTCATCCTCAAAATCGTGCACAAACCGTCGGGACATTCAAACTGCTCTACAATGCACTGTTGATGCGTAATTGAAAAGCTGGCAGATCTGTTTCATCTGTGTTCTGTGCCAAGATCATTTGTTGCTGTGGTCTGAAACGCGTCTTCGGTATTCCCCAAGATATTCAATCAACACGTCTGCCGTGATTCCGGCAAATGCTTTCCAATTTTTTTCGCTGTCCCGTATTCCATCGACATACGTTTCAATCTGCAATCCGCCGAGCAGTCCTCCGCCCGCAGCAGTATGCCGCTCCAGATTGTAACCGCCGCTAAAATACGGAGCACCCTGAGGATCCGGTTGTCTAGGACTCGGAACAGCAGGAATGCCCCGCCGTTCGAACAATGCGCCAATACTTTTCGGCCCGCGGACTGCCTCAGCAAGCGGCATGTGCTGCTGCACTGCAAGCGATTCAACACTGCTGCCTGAAAGATGTTTCCGTGCATTGAGAGAATCGTTCGGCAATTTCAACTGCAGTCCAACTAAAAGATATCCAAGCTCTAACCGCTGAATCGTGTGTCTGTGTCCATGGAGATCGATGTACAATCCATACCCGAATGATTTCCACGCTGATGATTCTGCAGAATCGATAAACTCGTGAAACTTTCTGAAAGCCCCTAGAGCCAGAGGATCATCCTGTGCCGCATCAAATTCTTCACGATTCGCATCCAGTTTACTTCGATGCAAGCGATTGATAACGCAGTGCGGATATTTTCCGGTTCGCTGATAGACCGCATCGACTATTGCCCGGGCGAGTTCCTGTGTATTGGTGTCATAATGTCCTTGTGTCCCGAGTTCCCGATTTGTGATCTCCCCCGGCTCCAGGTGTCCGCCATGCGGCACGGAAATAACCAGAGGCATGTTCCCTGCAATATATTCGATGTACTGTTTTTCGTCGAAGTATGACCGGCCTGCTACATATGCGGTATCAGCCGCCGTCGCGGATTGGATGGAAATGGACAGGATTGCGAGAATAGAATTCCGAATTACGATGAATAAAATGCAGAGATGAGGACGAATATTCTGTCTCATTATTTTTCTAACAGCATTCTTTTCGTGATTGTCTTTGATGCGGCGCGCAGCGTCAGGAAGTAGACACCGCTCGCATTCCCTTCAGCGTTCCAATTGACTGCGTATGTACCAGGTGCTCGGTCTTCGTGAATCAACGTTTTTACGACCCGGCCCAGCAGATCATAGACGGTCAACGTCACTATTCCCTGCTCTGCAACAGAAAAACGGATCACGGTGGATGAATTAAACGGATTGGGGTAATTCTGCGCCAGTGAGAACTCTGACGGTGCAGTAACTGTGTTCCCGGAGTTGACGCCAACGATACTATTCTTGGCACTCAGAAGACCATTCAGCGCCAGAGCAGCGTACGTTGACTCCGCTTTGAGCATCGTCGATGCATCATATTGCCCGGCACGCCACCGGACCAAGAGTGTGTCTGCCGCGGCGAAGATAAGATCCTCTGTCTGAAATAGATTTTTCAGCAAACCGCCGCCATTGTTATCCCGAAGCAGGCGAGTGTTGATATAGCTGCTCCACGAGCCCGTCCCCGCAATCTTATTGTAAATGTCGTTCGACGCATTGTTCAGCAATGCTTTGGGCAGGTCTGCAGATGGCTGGGGTACATCTCCCACCGGCCAGTACGGAACAGCAATGCTTGTGGCAGGACAGCCGAGCATGGCCCAGAACGTCGATGCCCGCGCCGGCTCTTTCGGGAGAACACCCTGGATTACTGCAGCCGATACTGATGTAAGCCTGCAAATCGT
>JAPLFO010000105.1 GCA_026390635.1 Ignavibacteriales bacterium | reverse complement strand
TCTGCTCCCGTTTTTCGGGAGAGTACATGTTGCCTACATCCCCAATGGCAAGATCGTCGGGCTGAGCAAAATTCCCCGGTTGGTGGACATGTTCAGCCGGCGCCTCCAAGTGCAGGAAAGACTCACACAGCAGATTGCCGAAACGCTGTACGAAGTGCTCGATCCTGATGGTGTCGGCGTCGTCTGCGAAGCCCGCCACATGTGTATGATGATGCGCGGCGTCGAGAAACAGAATTCGCTTGCCACGACCAGTGCAATGCTCGGAACATTTCGCAACAATATAAAAACCCGCTCTGAGTTTTTAACCCTCATCACGAGCAAGGTAGGGGGACCCTGATGGCAGAACGTGCGCCCGTTGTCTGGGTCACCGGTGCCTCGAGAGGAATCGGAGCGTCGACAGCGATTGCCTTTGCGCGAATCGGCGCATCCGTCGTTCTGACAGGAAGGCACGCGAAGCAATTGCGCGGGGTGGCCGCGCGGATAAAAAGCGAGGGCGGAACATCGCTGTCTTTGATGTGTGACGTTCGTTCAGCAGCGAGTGTCTCCAGAGTTCACCGGAAGATCGACGAAAGTGTCGGTGCCGTTGATGTTCTTGTGAACAACGCAGGGGTGACGTACTTCACCGCTTTCGAATCGACCTCCATCAAACAATTCGACAATGTTCTTTCGACAAATCTGCGCGGCACATTTCTCTGCACGCAGCGTGTCATACCGGATATGCTGAAGGGCGGACGCGGCTATATTATCAATATCATTTCGGTTGCAGCAACGACAACATTCATGAATTCATCGGTCTACGCCGCTTCGAAAGCCGGCATCCTCGCAATGTCCCGCGGTTTGCGTGCAGAAGTGCGGAAGCGGGGAATTCGTGTCATCGACATACTTCCGGGCGCTGTCGATACGGATATCTGGCATGAGGGGGCACGAAAAAAATACGGTGAGAAGATGATGAATCCGGATGACGTTGGAGATCTGATAGTCTCTATGTATTGTCAACCGCCGGGATTGACGACGGACGAAATTGTTATTCGTTCACCGGAAGGCGATCTGTAGAAAAAAAAACGCGGCCACGAAGCCGCGTTTTTTATGATTCCCGACGATCAGTGTTGTGGAACCGGGGGCGGAGCCGGAACATTTTTCTGCGGGGCGCCGTGCTGCATCTGTCTCATGCGGTCCCTCATGTGTTGTTTTTCCTGGCGACGGAGGACCTCTCGCCATACTTTTTGCTGTTCCAGATTGAATGTTTTGTTTGCCTCGAACCATCCATTGAGACGATTGGTGTGGAGTGCCGCTCCATTCTGGGCGACTTCTTCAATCTTTTTCTTGAGTGCCGGCTGATCGGGTGTCTCCGCTGCGAGAAGATTGTGCAGCTCGAGTTGTGACAGCTCCAGCTTCGCCTTCAATTCGATGCCTTTCTTCTCGGTGTCGAAGCGGATTTTCTGGAGCTGTGCCTTCTGGTCATCGGTCAAATTGAGCTTCTTCAGGGGAAGATCGCGTATCGCATCGCTGCGTACTGCTTTGCCCGGTGCCGGCTGGGCTAACAGAGAAGCGGACAGGAGCAACGATCCGACAACGAGACTTGTAATCCATTTCATAAGACCTCCATACTGGTGTGCTGAGTTTTTCCTTCCATCTTTCCGAAGGATTTAGTATTTTGACAACACACAGCATGAAAGGTTTAAGCAAGCATAATTGGTACGATGTCCACAGAGGAGTTTTCATGAAGCCGTCATCGCGCACGACCATGCTGCTTGCCGCATGCTGTCTCGTCTTGCTATCCCTTTCCGCATGTAGCATCTATAACCCCGTCGCTGATTTTGTTGGTCAACGGTACACCAACGTCATCTCCTATTTCAACACATACTACAATGCCCAGCGCGCTTTTAACGAAGCGGAAGCCGACGTGATGATGACGCGCCGCGCGGCATCGACTAAAAATCCCCAATCCATTCAATCCGTTCCGGTCTCCAGCGTGGCGCGCCAGAAATTTAATACAGCCATCGAAAAGGGATCCAAATTATTGTCGTATTACCCGACCTGCAAGTGGGTGGATAATACATTGCTCATGATCGGAAAATCGTATTTCTATCTTGAAGATGATCTGAAAGCGGAGCGAAAATTTCTTGAATTGTTGGCGCAATTTCCCGAAAGTTCCCTGATCCCCGAGGTGGAGCTGCTCTACGGTCGCTCTCTTCTTCGCCAGAAAAAAATCAGTGACGGGCTGCAACGGCTGAATGGTTTGCTCGATCGTTCTGAACAGGTGGGAAATGAAACCGCGGGAGAAGCCGCTTCTGCCATTGGCCTCTACCATTATGGAATTCCCGACTATGTCAACGCGGCAAAATATTTCGACCGTGCATCGGCACTGATGACTGATGGCGATGCGAAGGCTCAATCGGAATTGTTCGCAGGCCTCTGTGCCGATCAACTCGGCGATTATGTCAAGGCCGAAAAATTGTTCCGCCAATGCCGGTCGGATGCGTCCGATTATAATCAAATGTTCGAGGGCGAACTGCAAGCGACGCGCATGCTGACCAAACAGAAACGCTACGATGAGGCGATCCGGAACTTTAGCGCATACCTGCACGATGCGAAGAATGCCGATTTTTATGGACGCATTCATCTGATGATCGGTCAGATCGCGATGGAAGAGCAGCGATACGATGACGCTGTGGCAAAATTTACTTTCATCGATACGACGTTTGCCCGGACGGATGAGTCGGCACATTCATATTATTCGCTTGCCCGGTACTTTGAAACGGTCCGGAGCGACTATGCAAAAGCCCGTTTGAACTACGACAAAGCCAGAGCAGAATTTTCTTCTTCAGAAGTTGTCGACGAATCGACCCGAAAGGCGGACATGATGGGGCGGTATTTTCAGATTGTCGGGAACACAGCCCGCTATGACAGTCTGATCGTCGACATGCTGATGCCCAAGGTTGATTCCGTGCACTCAGATTCGCTTGGCCGTAGCGCTCCATTGCGTTCCCTCCGGACAGACTCGCTCGGAAGGAATGTTCCTGCGGCCTCGCCCGCAAAACAGGGCAAGCGCATCGCGATATCTGTGACGCCGGATTCGCTTCGGGCAGACTCACCTGCAAAAAGCGTTTCGGCAACATCACTCTCAAAGAAAGGCAAGCGCGGCCCGATACTGTCGATGCTGGATTCTCTGAGGACAGACTCGCTTGCACAGACCGCTCCTTCGGACTCCGTTATGCTTGAAGCGCGCGTCCTGACTCCCGCAATGCTGGACTCGCTCCGGGCTGATTCATTGAAAACAGCAGCACGATGGCACCTGAAGTTGGATTCGCTCCAGAGGATGCGGGTACGATCACATCAGGAGCTTGCGGGATTGTTCTATCTTGAACTCGTGCGTCCCGATTCAGCTCTCTATTGGTAC
>JAPLFO010000164.1 GCA_026390635.1 Ignavibacteriales bacterium | reverse complement strand
GTTGCACCGGGATTCATTGATATTCATTCCCATCTTGACACAGCGCTGCTGATTTCTCCGCGCGCTGAGAGCAAAATCCGTCAGGGAGTGACAACAACGGTGACCGGCAATTGCGGAGGAGGAGCTGCGCCGCTGGGCGGTCCGGAACTCGGACAGCAACTTGAAGACTTCAAAGATGAGTTCGGATTCGAATGTCCGTATCGCGACATGGATGGTTTTTTCGCGCTTCTTGCAAAACAAGGAACCGCGATCAATCTTCTTTCGCTTGCGGGATTGGGAGATATACGCGGAAAGATTGTGGGGATGGATAACCGGCCGGCGACGCCGGAGGAGATCAAAGAAATGCAGCGGGAGCTGGTGACCGCGATCGAACAGGGATGTTTTGGTGCATCGACCGGACTGGAATACACACCGGGAAGCTTCGCAAGCACGGAGGAATTGATTGAAGTAATGAAAGCGATCCCATTGAAGCACCGGCTGTATGCAACCCATATGCGCAATGAGGATGACCGGGTGCTGGAAGCAATCGGCGAAGCTATTCGCATTGCGAAAGAGTCCGGTGCGCGGCTGCAGGTATCCCATCTCAAAGCACAAAACCGGGCCAACTGGCCCAAACAGGCGGCAGCGATTGAGATGCTGGAAAAAGGTATTCTGGCAGGAACGGAAATCCATACGGACCGCTATCCGTATGTGGCATTCAGCACGACAATCTCAACGCTTTTTCCGCTCTGGGCACGTGCCGGCGGGAACGACGCATTCATGGCCCGGCTGAAAAATCCTATTGACCTGGCTGCGATCAGACCGGAAACGATGAAGAAAGTGGACGGATTAGGTTCCTGGGAGTCCGTGATGATTTCTTCCACTCACAAGCCGGAAAACAAAGCATATCAAGGACTCACAATTCGCGCCATCACAGAAGAAAAAAAACTGGATCCGTTCCAGTTTGTTGTTGATTTGGTGACCGGGGAGAGCGGAAGTGTCGGCATGGTCGGATTTGGAATGGATGAACCGGGAACCGAGCTGGTGCTTCAATGGAAGAATGCAATGGTGGCGTCCGATGCCGGCGCCGTGTCTCCGTGGGGTCGCGGCTCGCGCTCGAATCCGCATCCCCGCACCTATGGCACATTCCCGCGGGCAATTGCACATTATCAGCGCACGCGGAACATCACGACACTTCCGGAGATGATCCGCAAAATGACATCACTTCCGGCTGAGAAACTCGGGCTTCACAAGCGCGGTGTGATTGCCGAAAGTAAAGCAGCGGATATTGTCCTCTTTGACTACCGGAACATCAAAGACCGCGCGACGTTTATCCAGCCGCACCAGTTCCCCGACGGAATTCCGTACGTCATTGTCAATGGTGTACTTGTGCTCGACAACGGAGTGAATACCGGAGCACTGGCCGGAGAAGTGATCCGCAGCAGTTAGAAGCCGGAGCGCCTTTCTGATGTGCCGTGCTCCTTCCGGTATTTGCTTTTCGTTCCAGAAGTTATTTATTAAAAGAGACAATCAGAGGAACATGATCCATGAATCCCCATTTTCGGTACCGCAACCGTCACATGTTTTGTGAAGGCGTCAAGATTGAGGACATCATCGCACAGGTCGGCTCGCCTGCTTACATTTATTCCAAGAGAACCATCGTTGAAGCATACAAGGAATTCGATTTAGCGTTCAAAGACATCGATCATCTCGTCTGCTACTCGATGAAGGCGAATTCGAATCTGAATGTTGTCAATATTCTTGCGAAGCTTGGCAGCGGTATCGACTGCAATTCCGGCGGAGAAATTTATCGTGCACTCAAGGTCGGTGTCGATCCCAAAAAGATCATTTTTGCCGGAGTGGGCAAGACCCCTGAAGAAATCCGGTATGCATTGCAGTACGACATCCTGATGTTCAAGGCGGAATCACGGAGCGAATTGCGGGAGATCAACGCCATTGCGGGAGAAATGGGGAAGAAGGCGCCGGTGGGAATCCGTGTGAATCCGGATGTCAGTGTGAAAACACATCCGTATATCGCTACCGGTTTGTCGGAGAATAAATTCGGAATCGATTCGTCTCTTGCCCGCGAGGCTTTTGCTCTGGCACACTCCCTTCCCAATTTAAAAATTGTCGGACTGGATATGCACATCGGTTCGCAAATTACGGAAGTGGATCCATTTATTGAGGCCTGTAATAAAATGGTGCTCCTTGCGCTGGAGCTGCGTAAGGCGGGATACAACATTGAGCACTTTGATCTTGGCGGCGGCATGGCAATTCCGTACAAGGTCGAACGGCCGGCGTCTCCCAAAGATCTTGCCGAGGCGATTGGTGCGACACTGAATGTTTCAGACTGCAAAATTCTGTTCGAACCTGGCCGGTATCTTGTCGGCAATGCGGGCATCCTTGTGACCAAAGTGCTGTACACGAAGAAGCACAAGAAAAAGAATTTTCTGATTGTCGATGCGGGAATGAATGATTTGATCCGTCCGAGTTTGTATGAAGCGTATCACAAGATCAAAAACGTGCACCTCAAGAATGAAGAATCCATTATTGCCGACATTGTTGGTCCGGTGTGCGAATCCGGCGATTTCTTTGCCCGCAATCGAGAGATCAACAAGTGCAAACAGGAAGATCTTCTCGCGATTATGTCGGCCGGCGCCTATGGCATGGTAATGAGTTCAAACTACAACACCCGTCCGCGTATTCCGGAAGTAATGGTGGACGGTTCGAAGTTTTATGTGACAAGAGCGCGAGAGACATACGAAGATATCCTTCAAAAAGAGACCATCATCGACGAAATTGTCGAAAATATGGCATAATTCATCAATAATTGCTTCTTTCTCAGGCCTCAGGAAAGTGTTTTTCCTGAGGCCTTTTTCTTGACTTTCAATCAAAATCTTCTAATCTTGGGTGTATAATGTATACATTATACAAAAACCATTAATTGCTACATTGAGAGTGGGGACCCATGATCTCACCATCTTCGAAGATTGATTTCCGGCTGGAGGAAGTAAAGCCATTGAGGGACAGGATTGTGGCTTCTATCCGTGATTCAATCATTGCCGGAAAGATCAAGCCGGGCGAGCGTTTATTGGAGCCGGATGTCGCCAAGATGCTCGGTGTGAGTAGAACACCATTGCGCGAAGCATTCCTCCAGCTGGAGGCGGAAGATTTTGTGCGCGTAACGCCGCGCCGGGGAGCGGTCGTGAGCGATCTCTCCGTGAAAGATGCTGAAGAGATCTATGTGGTGAAGAGTGCGTTGGAAGCGCTTGCTGCGAAGCTTGCCTCTGCGTTGATGAAGGACGAAACGCTTGACAAACTAGTTGCCATCAACGAGCAAATGGAAAAAAAGGCGAAAGCAAAAGAACCGGACTACCGGTCTCTTCTCGATCTGAACTCATCGTTTCACCGTGTAATCGTTGAGACGGTGCAGAACGATAAGCTGACGCAAATTGTTAATCATCTTCGGAACCAAACCCTGCGCTATAATTTTATCTACCTCTCGGTGCTGTCGCATCTGGAGGAATCTATTCATGAACATGCACAGATCATCGAAGCCCTGCGCAACCGCGACGGCGCCGCCGTCGAGGGTCTCATGAAAAACCATGGTGAAAACGCCCAGCGTTCTTTGTGTGAATACATCAACAATCAAACCCTTGCCAAGGAGAGTGTATGAAGAAAATCAAAGTAGCAATCGTTGGATACGGAAACGTCGGCCGGTGCGCCCTTGAAGCGATTCAACAGGAACCGGATATGGAGTTGACCGGTATCGTCCGTCGTACGCAGTCGGCCGGTGCAGTACAGCCAAGTGAACTCCGTGATGTGAAAATTGTCTCAAGCATCCAGGACCTGCCCGGAACACACGTCGCAATTCTTTGCGGGCCGACCCGTTCCATCAAGAAAACAGCATCCGAAATTCTTGCGATGGGAATCAACACAGTGGACAGCTTCGCTATACATCCGAAAATTCCCGCTCTGCGCAGTGATCTGGACGAAGTGGCAAAGAAGCACAAAGCGGTATCGATCATTGCCGCCGGTTGGGATCCCGGCATTGACTCGGTCATCCGTGGTTGGTTCCTTGCAATGGCGCCGAAAGGGATTACGTACACGAACTACGGTCCGGGTATGTCCATGGGGCACACCGTTGCGGTGAAAGCTATTAAGGGTGTGAAGAATGCACTGTCCATCACGGTTCCCGCCGGCATGGGAATTCACCGCCGCATGGTGTACGTGGAACTGGAACAGGGAGCTCTCTTTGAACAGGTTGAGAAGGCGATCAAAGAAGATCCATATTTCATCAAAGATCGTACATATGTGACGCAGGTCGAGAACATCGACAGCCTGCTTGATACCGGCCACGGCGTTTTGATGGAACGCTGCGGCGTTTCCGGTGTGACACACAATCAATCGCTCAAGTTCCAGATCCGGGTAAACAATCCCGCGTTGACATCGCAAGTGATGGTATCTTCCGCGCGTGCAACGCTGAAGCAGGATCCGGGATGCTATACGATGATTGAAATTCCGGTTATTGACTATCTTTGCGGCGACATCAACACATTCGTGAAATCATTGGTATGATCGATCCCTACGCAGCCAAACTGGTGAATCGTAGTTTCTATGCCGCCAAGGTCGACATCGTTGCAACTATTGTGGTGGTGCTGAGCGGCATGCTGGAAAACCGCAGCCTGCAGCTGATCGCGCCGATTTCCCGCGCTTTCCCCAAGGGAACGATTCTGGAACTGATCGGCACCGATGAGGAAACTGCAGCGCCGGGCACTTCGGTGAATGCAATAGTGTACCTTGGCTTCGTGGAATTGCAGAGCGGCGGCATTCTTCTTGCCGGCGATGAAGTCTGTTGGAATGGAAAAGTTATCGGCACATTGGCGGGATACGATGACACCCATATGCCCAATCATCAAAATACCATCGTACAAATGGCAAAGCGCATCTCCGGAAAGGATCTCGGATTTGCACTGCGCGACGAAATCACTATCAAGGGAATTTCCCTGAGTACATCAATCTGAGAGGAGCATTACATCATGGCAGCACCGAAATATCGATTTCAAATGTATAAGCGGCTTCAGGCAGCTATTCCGGCAATTTATGCCGATGCGAAGAAAGCGGCTGAAACGCTAAATATTCCTGCTGAACTCAAGGGCGCGATCGGCTTGACCGGCGCCATCTCCGGCTGTCCGTCCCCGTTGCGCGAAGACATCGAAAAGGCAATGGCGTCGGAAGGGCGCAAAGTTGTGCCGCTGGCAGTTTATGTCGAACAGATTCGGGAAATCGTGAAAGATGTGTACGGTGATGGTTATGATGCCGCACCGATCAATACCTGCGAAGCCGGCCTCTGGACTTCATTCGACTGTCTCATGACTCCGCCGTCGCAAGGGCGCGGTGACAATTACCGCACACGGTACATCGCTCCGTACGAACGCCACATTCATCATCAGGCCTCCTATGGCCGGCCATTTCCCCCGAGGTACAAAGACATTCTTGCCGATCGCGGCAGCACGGCCGGCGAACTCGGCTTCTACGGGAAGCGGCAGAACAATTTTGATACGGTACTGGTACCAATGGAAGGCGCTGACTATACGGTGCACGGAATCAAATCGTATCCTGTTCCGCTGATGAAGAATTTGAAGGTCAAAGAATCGTTGGTTGCACTGGAGAAAGCCGCAGAGCGTAACGCGACGATGCTGGCCGGATTTACGTCACTTGGATACGACACACCGGGCTACGGCTACGGCGACAAAGACAAGGACGGAACACCAAAGCTGACGAAAGGAATTGCCGCTCTCGCAAATTCATACAATGTTCCGTTCGTGATCGACAATGCATGGGGTCTTCCGTTCGTCGGCACGAACATCAAGAAGGTCGGCGCAGACGTTATGATTTACAGCATGGACAAGGCAACCGGATCACCGACCGGTGCATTGATCATCGGCAAAGAAGAGGCGATGGTGAATATTCGTCGTGCGCTTGGTATGCACGGTCAGCGCTATGGTACAACCTCCTCCTATGGCAAAGCCGCATATGTTGCGATGGATCCGGGCAAGGAAGGTCTCTCCGGACAGGTCGCAGCGCTGAAGGTTCTGCGTGACAATCCGATTGTTGTTACAAAATCTGCAAGTGATCTGTATCAGATCGTGGTCGAGGAATTCGCAAAGATCGACTCCCGCATCCGACCGTTCTTCAAAATCTACAAGAGCGACAACAGCAACGCAGTGGAAGTCAACTACGAAGACAGCTGGAAAGACGGCAAACTCGGCGTTCCCATCTTCTCAATTGAAGACATGTATGCCGGCTCGAACCTGTTTCAGGACGGTATGTCGCAGATGGGTATCATTCCGACGATTGCCTATGACGCCAACTTCTTCATTTCACCGGGACTCGGCACGACGGACGAACACGGTCAGTTGATTCCGGAACGTGCGCGCATGATCCTGCGCGGTCTCGTGATGCTGATCGAGATTGTCTGCAATCACGCCGGGGTGTTCGAATAAATGTGACATTTCTGCATTCCACTGTAGCTCGATTCCGTTGAATCGGGCTACACTTTTTTGAGGCTTCTTATGGCAGAATCCGCGATGAACAAGGTACTCGATGCCATCGACATCGAAACATATCTCGCATGCCGCAGCGAGCACGAAGGAAAGACGCTCGCTCTGAAACTCGGCCAGGAAATGAATCTTGGAGAAATCGATATCATGTTCCAGGAGTTTGACGGTTTCGGCGTGCGCGTGCGCCTGCGCAAATACGTCCATAAACCCGGCGCGCAATATGGCTGGCTCGCCGCAGATCACCAGGAAGCGAAGGGATAAAGAAATGACTGCAAAGAAAATTCTCTGCGTGCCGCTGGATCCGGTGCACGATGTGGGCATCAAAATCATCCGGAGTGAATTGGACAAACGGGGGCACCACACGGAACTGCTCTCGCCCGATCTTCCGATGGAAGCCATTGTTAAAAAAGCCGCGTCGGAATCGTACGACTTTGTTCTGGTCAGCAGGACACTCGGATATGGAGTGGCGGAATTGCTGGCGCGTTTTGTGGATCTGCTGGATGCGGCAGGGGTGCGTGAACGATCGGCCATTGTGATCGGTGGAAAGCCCGTGACACCGGAGCTTGCCGCCGAACTTGGATTTGACAGAGGATTCGGATCGCAGTCCGGTATTGAAGAAATTGCAGCATACATCGAAGGACGTGAATACAGCAACATCGCAGAGCAGGTTATTCGAACGAAGAAGAACATTGCAGCTCCGTATTCGTACACTTTTCATCATAAAGAAATCGGTGTGCTGCTCAATAGTATTTGCGACAAATTGCTCGCCTGGGCGGCAGTCAGAACCTCCCCGGGAGTCCAGCGGGCTGAAATTCGCGACAGAATACTCCACGCGTCTTCGCCTGCCGAAAAAGACGACGGCATGCGTGACTATGCGGCTCTTTCCGATCCAATTATTGTGGATGCCCTGAGCAAAGGCATCCTGCCGAAAGGCGTGCGCGCTGTCAGTGC
>JAPLFO010000144.1 GCA_026390635.1 Ignavibacteriales bacterium | reverse complement strand
TGGAGAGAATCAAGCGGGGAGAAAGTGCGCATGTTTCCCTGGAAATATTCAACGACCGGCATAAGCATCTTATCCAGCCAATGCCCGGCGTCTTGATCTTTCTCTCTCTCGTAAAAGGATGGCTGGGCGAGGAAGCAGCTCTTCTTGTCAATCCATTGATCTCAGCATACGAGCAGAAAACGGGGACGCGATATAACGGCCCGGATACTGACGCTGCACGGGAGAGACTTCTCGCCCTGGGAACGCATTTTAAGAATCGTCCGATGAAGACGGCGATCGTTACGTCATCAATTTTCTATGAAGCGGATATTGTGATGCAGGAGGTCTTCAGCGTTCTATCGTCACAGTTGGAGGGACTGCCCATTTCAGAAAAACGAAAAGAAATAATACGGCAACGCCTGAGTCATTACAGAAACGTGTATGATGCCTTCATTACGGCCAGCGATTCGAGTGAGATTCGGTTGAAACCGCACCGGGATCTCTACAGCATAGCGCTGCATCACCTCAACATCCCCAAAAAGGAATTTGACACCGTCATCGGGTTCGAGGACAGCGAGAGCGGAACGATCGCCATCCGCGCTGCCGGCATCGGACTGTGTGTGGCTGTCCCCTTCGCACAAACATCCGGACACAATTTGACGGCAGCCGCTCATGTCTGCAGGGGCGGGCTCCCGGAAACGCTGTTGATGCACAATCTTTTTATGATGTCATGAGCTCTTCAACCGCAGCTCGCACACAGTTGAACTACCACAAGTGATTTCTATGAGCACAAACACATTTCATGTTATTTCGAACACGCACTGGGATCGAGAATGGCGCTTCCCGTTTCAGCGCAATCGCCAGATGCTGGTCGACATGATCGATGCGGTCCTTGCGATTCTTGAACACGAACCCTCGTATCGCGCATTCCATCTCGACAGTCAGTCCATCGTCGTGAAGGACTATCTGGAAATACGCCCGCAGAACAAGGACCGGTTCATCAGACTCGTGAAAGAGAATCGTCTTCTGATCGGCCCGTGGTATATCCTCCCGGAAGAATTTCAGGTCGGCGGCGAGAATCTCATCCGCAATCTGCTCCTCGGACACAAAGTGTGTGCAGAACATGGCGGTGTTTCGAAAATCGGCTACTCACCTTTTTCCTGGGGACAGATTTCCCAGCTTCCGCAGTTGTATAAGGAATTCGGCATCAATCTGATCATGTTCTATCGCGGTGTTAATTCTCTCGACAGTCCGAAGGCGGAATTTCTGTGGGAGGGAGCAGACGGCACGCGCTCGCTTGCATCGCGCTTTTCAACGATGCCCCGGTATAATTTCTATTTCTATATCTATCGTCCTGTCGTTCACAACGAGGCATTTGCGGATGTGGAATACAAATGGTCCCGCGGCGGCACTCCTTTCCATTTTGCCGACAAAGAACAATCCGATGAGGACTTCTTCCTCATTGCACCGCTGGATACGTATTTTCCGGAAAATATCAAACCGCACGTCGATGCCATCATTAAAGATCAACAATGCGATTTTACCACCGAGCATGCTATCTGGATGGAGGGTCATGATTCCAGCGGACCGAATGTGAAGACAGTCCGCATCATACGCGACATACAGAAGATGATGCCGCACATCAAGGTTGTTCACAGCACGCTTGAAGAATATGCGAAGGCACTCGCTGCCGCCGCAGATGAGAATACTCTGACGCTCGTCAACGGCGAACGCCGAAGCGCACAGTTCGACCGCCGGAGCGGCAATATGTTCGGATATACAACATCGGCACGGATGTTTCTGAAGCAGAAGAATTTCTCGGCGGAGCGATGGGTGCAATTCTATGCTGAGCCGTTTAATGTGTTTTCGGGACTCTGCGGACGGGACATCAACGACCGTTATCTGGAAACCGCATGGGAACTCCTCATTCAGAATTCCGCGCACGACTCGATTGGCGGCTGCAGTCTGGATGAGGTTCACGATGATATGATGTTCCGCTATAAACATGCGATTGAAATTGCCAAAGGCGTCTTCGACCGTTCGCTGAAGCATCTCGTGGCACAGATTGATATGACGGGGTTCCCGCGCGCGAAGCCAAGCGATGATCTTTTCCTGACGGTGTTCAATCCCAACAACGGCAGAAGAAATGAAATTGTCGAAGCCTTCCTTGATATACCCAAAGAGTTCGACAAAGGCTCCCTAACACTGTCCCCTCTTAACGGACACCCTGCCGCGATGCAATTGATTGAGAGCGTGGATCGACAGCCGGTGCTGGAACAAATGATTGACCGGCCCCTGTATTTTAGCATGCGACGATACCGGGTATATTTTCACGTTGCCGACGTGCCGCCGTTTGGTTTTACCACCCTCAAGATTACTCCGGCGACGGGACGCAAGAACCATGCGAAGAAGATCGCGCGCATGAAAAATTCTCTTCCAATCCTTGAAAATGATGCGCTGAAAGTGTCCGTCGAACCGAATGGAACATTCAGCGTGCTGGACAAGCGCAGGAAACGACTCTATCGCCATCAGGGCTCTTTCTTTGACGAAGGGGAAGCCGGCCATGCCTGGGTGCACGAATCACTGGCGCCATTCATCTCTACCAGAAGATCGAAGCCGCGGATTTCGATTGTGGAGAATGGACCCTTGTCGGCGACATGCCGAATTTCACATACGCTCAGGTTGCCCTCAACCCTCAAAGACAGAAAAGACAAATCAGGCAGAAAATCCCCGGTAGCTGTCAACCTCTTCCTCACATTGACCGCATTAAGCAATCGCGTGGATCTCAAAGTGACGGTGAATAATCAGGCGGAAAGCCATCGACTGCGGATGATGTTCCCAACCGGACTCGAGGCAACAGATTCGTATGGCGAAGGCCAATTTGACGTCGTGAAGCGCACACTCGATCGACCGGATACGAAGGAATGGATCGAGCAGCCGATGTATGATTTTCCGATGCACCATTTTGTTGACGTCACCGACGGATCACGCGGTACAGCGATCCTCGTCAATGGACTGAAGGAGTATGAAGTACTGAACGACGCCGATCGCACCATCGCCATTACATTGCTGCGGGGATTTGAATTCATCGTCGCTCCGAGCTCGCGTCAGGACTATTCGCACGAGAAAGGATCGCAGTGTCCTGGTCTCTCGACCTATGACCTCGCGTTCTTTCCCCACGACGGAGACTGGAACGACGGCAAGGTCTATGAGGAAGCGCTCAATTTCAACAATGCACTGAGGATTGTGCAGACCGGCCGCACGCCGGGTTCGCTCTCCCCGTCTGCTTCATTTATGGAAATTCAACCGAGGGGAATTATTTTCAGCGCGCTCAAACGGAGCGAAGACGGAAAAACGAATTCATTTGTATTGAGGATCTACAATCCGACGGAAACACAGCTTGCAGGAAATGTTCGCTTTCAGTTTGCAATAGCACATGCATCGGTGGTGACGATCGAAGAAAAGTACGTTCTAGCAATCACTCTCAACGATCAACATTCGTTCAATGTGACTATCGGATCGAAAAAAATACAGACCATACAGATTGATTTTTATTAGAAGCCATCTCAAGAATGCATAATAATTCCGGTGAGTATAAATGTTCAGCCTTTGCAACCCTCATCCCGAAACAGGATCCTTTGGATTTGGGATGACGGCAGACAAGACTGAAGGGACGAGTCGAAGGGCACTCGTTTCTTATGACACGAATTGTGGGAGCGAAAAGCAAAAAGATGTTTTAGGAAGCATCACTATCAATCAAAGGATGATACAACAACAATGATTCAGAATAAGTACGGCTATTTCACAGACGACTATCGTGAATTTGTTATCACAGATCCCCGGACACCCCGTCCCTGGTTCAACTACATGTGGAACGAGCACTATGGCGGACTATTGTCGCATACCGGCGGAGGTTTCAGCTTTCTCGATTGTCCGCGCGACAATAGAATTACCCGCATGCGCTACAACTGTCTTCCCTGGGACCGGCCGGGCAGGTATGTCATCGTTAAAGATGTCGCGAGCGGCCTTTATTGGTCACTGAGCTGGGCGCCGACTATCAATATGCAGTATGATAAATACGAGTGCCGGCATGGACAGGGGTACACAACCATCACTACCGAGATCAACGGCATTCGCGGAGAAATAACGTACTTTGTACCGACAGATGTCAATGCAGAAATCTGGAGGGTTCGCCTGACTGATGTGTCCGGCAAAGACCGAAGGCTTGAAATCTATTCCTTCACGGAATTGATGATGGGGAATGCTCTGAATGACATCATCAACCAGCCGAATGACAAACACTTTACCGATATCACATTCAATGCTGCATATCAATCTCTCGTTGCAACACGGCGCTATTGGGTCCTGAACAAAAAGGTTTCTGTTGCACAGCCGAATATTGATTGGAAATACTCTCTCCTCTTCACCCACACGCTGCCGGTCACCGGATTTGACAGCAGTCTGGACAAATTCATCGGCCGCTGGCGCTCCGAAACCAATCCCGTCAGTATTGAAACCGGAACGATGAGCAATACCGAAATCACAGCCGGAGATCCCATTGCGGCACTTCAATCCACACTGCAGCTCGCCGGAAATTCTTCTGCAGACTTTGCCTCCATTCTGGCAATCGTTCCGAAGAGCGAAGAAAAGCCGTTCGACGCCATGCAGTGGGAATCCCTCAAAAAGATTGAAACGCTCGACGCAAAGCTCGCTGCCGTCAAACGCTATTGGGATGATTACCTGCAGCATGTGACGGTGGAAACGCCGGACGACAAGGTCAACGCAATGGTGAACGTCTGGAACCAATACCAATGCGCGGTGACATTCGACATGGCGCGCAATTCAGGCTACTATCATGGCGGACTTCTTTTCGGCACCGGCATGCGCGACCAGTTTCAAGACATTCTTGGGATGGTCATTGTTCATCCGCAGCGGGTCCGTTCGCGTCTGCTCAACGCCCTTCGCTTCCAGTTCAATAACGGCTCGACGCTTCATAACTTCTTCAAAATGACCGACAGCGGTGAGCGTACAAATCACTCGGATACTCCGCTCTGGATTCCGTTCGGCCTTGTCGAATATCTTAATGAGACCGCCGACTTCTCCATTCTCGATGAGCTTGTACCATATTATGACGAAGGATCCGGTTCGGTCTTTGAGCATATGGTGCGGGCGCTGGACTTTGCTATTTCCGCCACGACCGAACGCCATCTTCCCAAGATGATGAATGGGGATTGGAACGACACGCTCGACCAGATCGGACAGCAGGGAAAGGGAGAGACTGTATGGGGAGCATTCTTCCTGGCCTATGTATTGAAGAAGACCTTTGAGCTCCTCGATCTCAGAAAAGAAGATGCTGTCCTGCTTCGCTGGAAATCATTCTACGAAAAACTGGAACAGGTGACCAACGCCGTGTGTTGGGATGGCGAATGGTACCTGCGGGCATTCAGAGACAATGGCGATCCTGTCGGATCACATACGCACAGACAGGGAAGAATCTTCCTCAATGCCCAGACATGGTCTGTCATTTCCGGTTTGGCCACAAAAGAGAGAGCAAATAAATCTCTGGCTTCCTGTAAAAAATACCTAACCACTCCCTATGGTATGCAGAAATGCTGGCCGTCGTATACCGAAGTGGAAGACACTATCGGTTTGGTCAGCCGGTGTGTACCCGGCAAAAAAGAAAACGGCGCCGTCTTTAACCATGCCTCCGCCTGGTTCGTTCTCGCGTCCATTGTGAATGGAGATCCCGAGTCCGCATGTGAAATGTATGCGAAGATGCTTCCGCTCAATTCATCTGCAAACATCGACCGCTATGAGGTAGAGCCTTATGTGTTTGCGGAATATGTCACCAGTCCCGACCATGAAACCGAAAATCAGGCGAGTCATTCATGGCTGACCGGAAGCGCGGTGTGGATGTATCGAATCGCACTCGACTACATTATCGGATTCAGAACGAGCCTGAAAGGAATCACCATCGCACCGAATATTCCATCAGCATGGAAAAGCTTCAGGGCGGAGAGAATGTTCAGAGGAAAGAGAATACTCCTGTCCGTGCTCAACCCGGACGGCGTCAACTCGCATATCCGATCGATCATGGTGAATGGCACAGAATGGACTGAAGGAGTCATTGAAATGGATGTGTTTTCAGAGACGATTATCACCGTTGATGTCGTACTCGGAAAAGAATAATTGCGGCTCAACGCAAAAGAAAGGTGTAACCTCTCATGAAAAACATATTCGCCGCATTATTGCTCATCGCCGGCATTCTCAACGCCCAATCAATAACCTGGCAGGACGTCACCTCTGCCTACACCCTGCCGCAGGGTGTGAAAATCTACCATGGAACCCGGCCGACTCCTGCATTGCAGGCATGGTATCTTGATGTTGATCTGACTGTGGCAAAGATTTCTGTCCGGCCCTATATCGCCGCAGCGCCGATGACAGTGCAGACCTTTGCCGCAAACACCGGAGCATACGCAGCAATCAACGGCGGATTTTTTGGAGGAACGTCATCTCTTTCGGCGGTGATATATCCCAATGAAGCCAAAGCCGTCAACATCCAATCGGTAACCAGAAATGCGCTCACCTATCCCGTGATGCGCGGTTTCTTCGGAATGAAAAACGACCGCTCCTGTAGCGTTGACTGGATTTATCATTTCGGCAACACCATCGGCGATATTTATACATTTGCATCTCCTCTCTCTTACATCAACAACGATCCAACTCCAAAGCCTGTGCCTGTCAAAGCGAATGGAACCGCATACAGTAATCTGTTGATCGGCATTGGCGGCGGGCCGGTCTTAATCAAAGGTGGAGTCATCAATGTCACATACGATCAGGAAATTATGTGGGGCTCCGGCGTCGGGTTCTCCAACAACGATCCAAGGACTGCAGTCGGCTCGACATCAAACAACCATGTGATCATGTTTGTCGCCGACGGCAGGCAGGCCGCCAGCGAAGGCGTGGGATTGCCGGAGTTGGCCCAGATCATGAAAAATTTCGGTTGCGTTGAAGCGCTGAACCTTGACGGCGGCGGATCAACACAAATGGCAATTGGAAATCAGTACGTCAATACACCGTCGGAACAGCGTGCGGTTCCGGCAATTCTGGCCATTGTTCATGCTGATTCAATGAATATCCCCAAAGAGCCGCTCTTTCAGAAGATCATCGACACCGGGGATACCAACGCCACGGCTGTCGGCGGAGGATGGTTTGAGAGCGCCAATCCCGGATATTGGGGATCCACAAAAGCACAGTTGCACAGCACCGGCAGCGGCAACACCTCTTACGAGTTCCGCCCGCATCTTCCGGCACGCGCAATGTATAATGTTTACGGCTGGTGGGTCGCAAGTTCGAACCGGTGCACAGATACTCCATTCATTCTTCAACATCAAACAGGCACCGATACTCTGCGTGCAGACCAGACGGCCAATGGCTCAACATGGAAATTTATCGGGACCGCTGAATTCAGCGGCACATCGAGGGACAAAGTAATTATTTCCGATGCTGCAAAAAATGGATCGTATGTGGTTGCCGATGCCGTGAAGTTCGAATCGTTCGATCCGGCCGTCATTACGTCGGCACCGCGCCATGCCGTTAGATCCGGAAATCCCTCTTTTCAGATTCATCAGAACTTCCCCAATCCATTTAACCCATCGACAACCATCCGATTCACACTGTCACGGGAAAGCCGCGTCTCGTTGAAAGTATTCAACATCCTGGGAGCCGACGTGGCGCAATTGATCAATGGCTTCAAACCACCCGGTGAATACTCGGTCACATTTGATGCGTCCCGCCTTCCCAGCGGCATCTACTTCTATCAACTCACTGACGGTGAGCGCCTCGCCGCCAAACACATGGTCCTGACAAAATAGTCTACGGAGAATCGGCCCGAAAGACTTGGTTGAAAATCTTCAATTCGCCACAAAGACTCCAAGACACGAAGAGAACCCTTGATAGAACATTTTGGTGCCTTCGTGAATTAGTGGCAACAGTCTTCGACTAGTTTTCTAGAGAGCGTTGGGAATGTATGTTCCGGCTCGCCATACAATTCCCTTTACCATGCAGCAACAAAACATTACATTACGGCATCGTAAAGAACTCACAATGAGAAGCATCCACCTTATGGTACTTCATCCCGAACAGCGCGCCGGAAAACGGACCGCTGATCAGACGTCCGCCTTTTCGCGGATGCTTCTACTTCTCCTGGCGACAACCATCCTCCATCTCCCCGTCTTTTCACAGATCAACGAAACAAGATTCATACACATTTCCCTGGAACATGGACTGTCGCAGACAACTGTCTTCTCCGTGTTTCAGGATCGGAAAGGATTTCTCTGGTTCGGAACACTGGATGGCTTGAACAAGTACGACGGCTATTCATTTACCGTTTATCGATCCGATCCGCGCAATCCCAAAACGATCAGCAATAATTCTGTTTTCAAAATATTTGAAGACAATGACGGAGGATTATGGATCGGCACCCTGGGTGGAGGCTTGAACCAGTTTGACCGCAGCACCGGAGAATTCAAACGTTTCCGCCATCATCCCGGCGATGCTTCCACTTTGAGCAATGATTTTGTACGATCCGTTTTCCAGGATCGCTCGGGACGTCTCTGGGTCGGCACGAACAATGGTTTGAACCTGTACGACGCCACTTCCGGAACATTCACGCGCTTTCTCCATGCCGACAGCACAAACAGTGTGAGCAACAACTATATCTGGGCGCTCCATGAATCGTCGTCGGAACCGGGAGTTCTCTGGATCGGAACATATGACGGCCTCAACCGGTTCGACACCCGATCGAAGAACATCCGGACGTACCATAGCAATCCCGCCGACGATCGGTCCATCAGCAACAACTATATCTGGTCCATT
Organism: Ignavibacteriales bacterium; assembly: GCA_026390635.1. Lineage (GTDB taxonomy): Bacteria > Bacteroidota > Ignavibacteria > UBA10030 > UBA8401 > JAPLFO01. Next base: position 3,550 of record JAPLFO010000144.1, on the reverse strand, counting down.
GTTGATGCAACGGACAGTACGCTCTGGATCGGAACCAACAAAGGACTGAATCTCTTCAACAAGCGAACCGGTGACAGCAGGCGTTTCTTCGCATCCAAACCCGGTTCATCGGAAATCTCCGGCAACAATGTCTGGTCGCTCTGTTTGGATGGAAAGGGATCGCTCTATGTTGGCACACTGGGCAACGGCCTTGATAAGCTGAGCCCTGCCGCTCCGCAAAATTCAAAAACCGGAATAAGGGCGCTGCACTACGAGCATGATCCGGCAAATCCCAACAGTCTGAGCCAGAATTTTGTCTGGTCTATTATGAAGGACAATACGGGAATTATCTGGATCGGAACCGACGGCGGTCTGAATAAACTCGATCCGGAGATGGAAAAGTTCGCGCATTTTAAAAGCGTTCCGTACAACCCCAACAGTCTGTCGGATAACGAAGTAACGGCCTTCTGTAAAACACGGCGCGATGTTCTCTGGGTCGGCACAAAAAACGGGCTCAATAAATTTGATGCGGCAAAGAACGGATTTATTCACTACCGGAATCAGCCCGGCGATCCTTCCAGTCTCAGCAGCAGCTTCATCCGCTCCCTGTATGAAGACGGGAACGGCAATATCTGGGTCGGCACCAGTGGAGGCGGCGTCAACAAATTGTCGCCGTCACAGCGCGGCTTCTCTCATCTTGCTTCCGGAACACTTCCGCACAATCTGAACAGCAACGATATCGTATCCATTCATGAAGATGAGCAAGGCATTCTTTGGTTCGGAACACTCTCCGGTCTGAACCGCTACGATCCGCGTACACAGACTGTGCGCGTGTACCAACACGATCCCGGCAATCCGTCCAGCCTCAGCCACGACTACGTCTCGACCATTTACGAAACACGCGATCGTACGCTCTGGATCGGAACGTTCGGCGGCGGATTGAATCAATTCAATCGTGAGACGGGAACGTTTACACGTTTTACAGAACGACCGGACGACACAACAAGCCTGAGCGATAACAACGTCTGGTGCATTTGCGAAGACGCATCCGGCGCACTGTGGATCGGCACCAATAACGGGCTCGATCGCTTTGACCGGAGCAGCCGGCAATTTGTCCACTATGACGAACGACGTGGATTGATCAACACCGGCATCTACGGCATTCTTGAGGATGAGCACGGGAATCTCTGGCTCAGTTCCAACAAAGGATTGACATGCTTTCATCCGCAGACCGGGACGATTCGGACCTATGGCGCCAGCGACGGTCTGCAGAGCAATCAGTTTAGCGGCAATGCATTCTTTAAAGATCCGCAGGGAATGATGTACTTCGGCGGGATCAACGGCTTCAACGCATTTTTGCCTGCAGGCATTCGCGACAATCCGTACATTCCTCCGATCGCCATTACAGACTTTCAGATATTCAACAAATCGGTCGCCATTGGAAAGGACTCGCCGCTCCGGAAGTCCATCACGGAAACAGAATCCATAATGTTGTCCTACGGACAAAACGTTTTTTCTTTTGAGTTTGCGGCGCTGCACTATGCTTCGTCCGAAGCCAATCAATATGCATATAGGATGGAAGGCTTCGACGGCGACTGGATTCGCTGCGGCACACGGCGCTTTGCAACATACACCAATCTCGATCCCGGCACCTACACATTCCGCGTCATCGGATCGAACAATGACGGCGTTTGGAACATGCAGGGAACGTCCATTCGTGTCATCATTGCGCCGCCGTTTTGGAAGACCTGGTGGTTCGTTTCCGGAATTGTCATTCTCATTCTCAGCGTCATCGCCTCCGTCATCTATTTTCAGATCAGGCATTTGCTGGCGATTGAACGCCTGCGGCTGAAGATCGCCGCCGATCTTCATGACGACATCGGAACGCGACTGACGGAAATTTCGCTGCTCAGCGACATGGTGTACCATGTCGACACCGGGGACAAAAAATCGGTCCGGGACTCCGTTCACAACATCGGCAGCATTGCCCGGGCATTGATTGAAAGCATGAGCGACATCGTCTGGCTTATTAATCCTGAGCGCGATTCGCTGTATGAGTTGTTTTTGAAATTGAAAGACACATATGAGGAAATATTATCGTACAAGCAGATCAATTTTCATATCAACAATCTCGATTCTCTGAAAGACATCACGCTGGCGATGGACTACCGCAAGAATATCTATCTGATTTTCAAAGAAGCGATGAACAACGCCGTCAAATACAGCGGCTGCACGGAAATGTCCATCAACACAGAGGTTCGCGGCTCGACGCTGTCCATTGCGCTGTATGACAACGGCAAAGGATTTGAGATACCCGCGCAGCACGCCGGCAACGGGCTTTCCGATATGCAGAACCGTGCAAAGGATTGCGGAGGCCAGTTGCGGATACAGTCGAAGCCGGGAGAGGGAACAGTTATCAGATACACAGGGAAATTCTAGCCGGTGTTGACGCTGATTGAATGTGTGAAACGTGAAATCGAGGGCGGCCATTGAATGTCCGGGAAATATTTTCGAATGATTAAAGTCGCTATTGTTGAAGACAACAAGATCATCAATCAATCGTTGACGTCGCTGATTAACCGGGCGGAAGGATTCAGCTGCATCGGATCGTATCTCGATTGCGAGAGCATGCTGAAGCAAATCAGCAACCTTGATTTGGACGTTCTCCTGATGGATATCAAGCTTCCGGGTATTGACGGCATCGAAGGCGTGCGGCGCGTGAAAGTCATCAAGCCGGAATTGAACATTCTGATGCTGACCATTCATGAGGAAAATGAATCGATTTTCGATGCCCTCTGCGCGGGCGCGTGCGGCTATTTGGTGAAGAAGACACACCCGGAGCGTTTACTGGAAGCGATTGAGGAGGCATACGAAGGCGGTGCACCGATGAGTTCACACATTGCCCGCAAAGTGACAACGTTTTTTCAGAAGACCAAAAAGCTCGCAGCCGACAGCACGCTGCTGACAGACCGCGAACAGGAAATATTGAAAGAACTGACGAGCGGAAAGACCTATTACGCCATCGCCATGACGCTGAATATCTCCAAAGACACCGTCCGTTTCCACATGAAGCGCATCTACAAAAAACTTCACGTGCACTCGCAGGCCGAAGCCGTTTCTGCAGCGATTAAAAAAGGGTACGTGTAGTTGCTACAAAGATTTCGCTCCTAACGGAGCTTCGCACATTGGCGTCATTTCCATCAAACTCCATTGCCTATTGGTCCCGGAGGGACGAAATCTTTCTAGAACGAGTACCGCCTTGTGTTCAAGCTCCGCGGGAGAGACATGAAAACTATTGTAATGATGCGGTTGTGTAGCATCAGATTCCAGGTTGGTTGATGGCCGGTTCATTTCAGCACCACCATCTTCCGCAGCATCACATTTCCTCCCGCCGACAACCGACAGAGATACACTCCGGAAGGATAACGGCCTGCATTCCATTCAACCGCATGCCCGCCCGCTTCCTGTCTCGCATCAACAAGCGTTTCCAGTTCCTGTCCGATGAGCGAATACACAGAGAGACGAACAGCTCCCGGCGACGCGGTGTGATATGCAATGCGCGTGGATGGAT
>JAPLFO010000183.1 GCA_026390635.1 Ignavibacteriales bacterium | reverse complement strand
GCCAGCTTCTTGTCGAATTCTTTCTCAGCTTCGCTCCTGCTGTCACCATCGTAGATAATAGCAACTTTCGGAGCTTGACCGATGGCTCCATAGAGCCCTTTGACGGTGAAACGGCCGTTGTCCTGAAGGCTGTGGAATTCATAGAACTTGTTGTGCCCGCCCGTGGTACACTCCAAACGAATAGCGTTCATAAATGTCCTTTCTTGAATTGAGGAAAATAGAAACCGCTCCTCCGATCTTGTTATCACAGCCACATTGAATTGTTCTGTGTGTCGGATGGGAGAAGCGGTAGTAGGATTAGAGCATTGATTCCGCAAGCTCATATGCCCGGCGTTTGAGCTGTTCACCTGAACCGCCGAACCACATGCTCTTCAACTGTTTGCTCGGATTCGACTGACCATAATGGTCAACCAGCTCTGTCACGGCATTGTATGCACCAAAGAGAGTCCCTTTGTGCATCGCTGCTTCAGCAGTATCGTCGTGCAAGCGAATGATGTGGCTGCGGGTGTTCTCCGTGCGCGTGTTCGATTCAGCTTCCGGATTGTCCGGAATGAGCGCCTTCACGTACTCCAGCAATTGCTGACAAGTGACCTTCCTCAAGCTCATGCGGTTGAAGATGTAATCCAGCTGCTGATACAGGCCGTTATACAGCTCCAATATCTTGTGTGCTTCCTGCAATTTCTCAGTCGCAGATGCCGTGTGCTTGATGCGCACTTCTGCTTCTGATCTCTGCAGAGCGCAGGTAAGCGTGTTGTTGCAGACCACGCGGATCGGAGTCATCTTCACGCGTATATGGCTGCTGCCATCGTGCGAGTTGTAGAGCAGCACATACTTTTCAATCGGGTCACCTTTCTTGCCGACCCTGATGTAGTCCGGCAGCTTGGCGAGCAACCATATTTTCTCACCGCGACCCAAGACCCCCGCTGTGTGGTAAATTGCTTCGTCACGATCAACGAGCGGATCAAAGAAATTGAAAGCGTCCTTGTTCTGAACAGGCTCGTAGCGTGATCCGACAACGCCGAGAACTTGATTGGTATCCATGCGAACTGTTGCGAACGCATTCGGAACGTCTGCATGTTGCCGGCCGTTGATGATTGCCTTCAGCGGCCGCTTCACCACAGTGTAGTCCAGACGAGCTGCCTGCATTGCTTCACCAGCTGTTGCGGGCTTGTTGAGCTTGCGTCCCAGCTGATGCCAGGGAACTTCCCCCGTATAAAACATCGAAGCCTGACCGGTTTGGTCAAGCTCAAGATTGTGTGCCATGATATTTCTCCTTGTGGATAAATTGTGTCATCTGTTGTCGATGCGCAGAGGCATCAATAGCCCCATTGTGCCAGTCTCGGAGTTGAGAGGCGTGACTAATACAGCCGCCTTCTGAGAGCCGAAGTCTAAGATCAGCTCATCGCTGCCTAAAGCATCAGCCAGAGCTTTCAGCTTTGCCGCGTCCAATCCTATCTTGAACTTCCTGTCTCGGTGTGCTTGTCTGAGAAGGTGAACGATCTTTGGAGGTGTCTCTTCCGTGGGCCGCACCAGGCTTGTACCGTCGATCAGGACTTGCGCGCCGTTGAGCGAGATGACTACATCTCCTGCGGATTTGGGTGTGACCTTGCGCGCCTGTGTGAGTGCCGCTGGTGTGAGCCAGCCTTTTGTATCTTCTGATTCAGATGTGACCGGAACTATCGCCAACATGTGTCCGTTGGTTGCCATTGCATGGCGCTTCGTGACGAATATGTTCGTCATGTTTGCACGGGTGGCATCGGTGGCAACACACTTCTCGATTTTGTATTTGCGATCTATCTGCATCTTAGTTCTCCTAAGTGGTTCGTGAGTGAATAGGTATATAACGGCTACCTTCTCTTATACCATTTACTAGAGTAGGCCCCTTTCAGCGAAAGAGGTGTATTGAGCAGATGCGAATATGATATGATCGTGAACAGGTATTCCAATGATCTTGCCTGATTCAACGATTTGCCTGGTGATGGCAATATCTTCATCACTTGGTTCCGGATTATCGGACGGATGGTTGTGCGCGATAATGATTGACGCGGCGGTGGCGACAATTGCACCACGGAAGACTTCACGCGGATGAACCAGAGAGGAATTGAGCAGGCCTTCAGTGATGATTTCGAATCCAAGCACCTTGTTTGCTGAACTCAGCCAGAAGACAACGAAACGTTCCCTGACATGATCCTTGAACAGAGATTGATAATTGCTGAAAATGTCTTCAGGGGTTGAAATGGTGACAGAAGGTTTGCCGGCAAATTCCGGAGAAAGCTCGATTGATTCTTTGAAACGCCACGTGATGGTTCGAACAGCATACTTCATAAGATCTCCAAGGTGATGAGTGATTGTGTACCTTGAATCTCTTATACCAAAAAGAGGACCCAATATGGGACCCAAAATGAGCCTCGTCCATTTAAGCCTTACAGAGAGGCTCAGGAGTTGCTTCTACTTCGATGTAAAGACCAGTCGGCATCACGAATCCTGGTAGGCATCGCGTTCCCCGGATTTTTTTATATTTTTTGAAACCGAGCCTATTGCGTTTTTGTCTCGCCTAAGTGTTCCGGCAATATTTTTTTGGCAAAATTTATCGCCCATTCTACGGCTAATCGTCATGAGATGATCATGGCCGCATCAAATACCATCTCGAAATCGTCTCCCCGGCATCAAAATCTATCACCAAATCATGACACAACTGTCAAAATTCATCACCAATTCATGACAAAATTGTCAAATGACTAAGTGATTATTTGTCAATGTGTTGGGGATTTGGAATGCGCGAAAGTGCCTGCATGTCGAAGGATTTATCGCGAATCTTGCTTCAAGTGCGCGATTTCATGACGAGAACAGTGAAACGTCGGAAGATATTCGACGAAATTGTGCGCATATCGTGAGTTTTTCCGTGCTCCGGGCTGTAACTCGAAACATTTATCGTCAAACAAGTGCTCAAGGTTGATATTGCAGACGCTTTCGGCTACATTGTCTCCATTATGTGTGGGAAAAACAATACAACTGGGGAGTTGTGCCCGTTAAGCCGACGATTGTGAGAGGCTGAGCGGGTATTTTTGTTTCCAATCCTATCGATTGATCAATGGAAAAATCATTTGAAATAGTACGCCAGCTTGTTTCCGACTTCAAAGCGAACGAGAAAGCGTTTCTTTCACCATCGTATCAAGAATCGCAGGTGCGGCAGGACTTCATCGACAAGTTCTTCACTGCTCTCGGTTGGGACGTTACTCACACGTCTCAAAAGAATCCCTATGCGCGGGAAGTTCGCATCGAAAACAATGTAAAGATGGAAACTTCGCGGCGAAGAGCCGATTATGCGTTCTCCATCGCACCGAATTTCGATCTTATTAAATTCTTTGTCGAAGCAAAAAAGCCGTCCCGCGATCTTTCGAACCCCGACGATTATTTTCAGGCAATACGCTACGCGTGGAATGCAAAAACACCTATTGCAATTCTCAGCGACTTCGAAGAATTCCATATCCTCGACTGTCGCTATAAGCCGAACATCAAAACGTCCCTGGACCGGCTGATCACCCGTTATGCGTATGCCGATTATGCCGACGAAGAAAACTTTTCAAAAATCTTTCACTTGTTTGGGCGCGACGCCGTTGCGTCAGGCTCTTTGGAGAAATTCGCTGCGGCACTGCCGAAAAAAGGAATTAAGGCAGGCGGATTTCAGCCCGTCGATG
>JAPLFO010000002.1 GCA_026390635.1 Ignavibacteriales bacterium | reverse complement strand
CATAAAATCGCCATCAGGCTCAATTCAACGGTCGATCTTGCGGTGGCATCCATGAACAAAGGCGAGCAGATTGTCCTCAAAGCCAGGGTGCCGGTTTCCGCACTCAACGGATCTTCCAATACCATTTCGATCTATTCCTACCCGACTTCATCGACCAGCGTCAATTGGGTATTGTTCGATTGGTTTGAGATCGAGTACCCGCGACGACTCACAGCCGTCGACGATTCCCTGCAATTTGATTTCCGCACGTTGACGAATCGAAAGCTTCGCGCAGTGCAAGTTGGCGGATTGAATACAAAGGACATTGTTCTCTATCGGGTCGCTCCTTCGCCCAAGCGCATGGCGGCGGTTTCCTTTTCGGCAATCGCTCCGTATACGCTTACATTTTCGGACACGATCGGCCCGAATGAGAGCTACATTCTCTGCGGAGGACGAAGTGTCGCCTCTCCTCCAATCGTCAAGACCAAACAATTCAAAAACCTCCGTGCGAACTCACGGCAGATTGACTATCTCGCACTCACGCATAGATTGTTCGCTGCTGAAGCGCAGCAATATTGTTCCTATATCACCACCGCGAAAAGACTTTCGACGATGCTCGTCGATGTCGACGATGTCTTCGATGAGTTTGGATTCGGCTATCCGACTGCGGAATCGATCCGGGATTTTGTACGGTCCTCATCGCAATGGCCGTCGCCGATGCCATCGTATCTATTTCTCATGGGAGATGCAAGCTACGACTACAAATTCTACTACCAGCAATACTCTTCAATCAACTATGTTCCTTCCCTCGGCTACCCTGTGAGCGATGTCGCGCTTGCAGTTGTGGACACGATAGTCGGACTTCCCCAACTATATGTGGGACGGCTTCCTGTGAATAATGTCGGAGATATTACAGGCTACTTATCGACCATTACAAATTACAACAATGCACCGTTCGACGAATGGAACAAGCGGTATCTGTTCTTCAGTGGCGGCACCCCGGACACACCCGGCCAGATTGAAAGTTTCAAGGCAACCAATGAAGCAATTATCAACAGCAATGTCATGCCGGCGCCGATCGGCGGATTGGCAGCTCATTTCTATAAGACAACATCGCCGCAGTCTGATTTCGGCCCCTATACAATCCAGCAGGTGCACGAGGCAATAAACAACGGCGCCGTCTTCATTTCGTACATTGGACACAGCGGAACACAAACCTGGGACAATTCCATCGGTGACCCGACGCAGTTGCAGAATACACAAGGCCGATTCACACTCGTTTCAGATTTCGGTTGTTCTACTGCCAAATTTCTTTCAGTGAGCTTTTTGTTGTCGGCAGTTCGGCAAGCGCGATCGGCTACATCGGTAATTCCTCTCTCGGCTTCACGCCCATCGCGGCCAGCCTCCCTCCGGCTTTCTATTCGGCGATACTCCACGACTCTTTGACGCGGATCGGAAAGGCGCACCTGCTCGCCAAATTGCGGCTCTATCAGCGCGACGGCGCTTCAGAGATCAGTAATGTCATGTTGTATTCGAATTCCCTCTTCGGCGACCCGACCGCCGATCTTGCAGTTCCGTTTCTTCCGCATCTGTTCGTTCGATCCGACGACCTGGTACTTCCTGGTCCAGCGCCGACTGACCTGCAAGACAGCACTGCCGTGAAAATCATCTGGAAAAATTTTGGTTCCGTCACCAACGACACTGTAACCATCCGGTGCGAACATTCCTATAAGGGACAAATAATGCGCCTGCTGACGTTTCGCAGGCGCATGCCGCTCTACGGCGACACTCTCCTGTGCTACCTGGCGACAAAGGGCAAGAACGGATCTCATACCGTGGCGGTGTCCCTCGATCCGGAAAAACGTATCACACAGATATCACGTGAGCATAATCGCATCTCGAAGATTTTTCAGATCGCTTCTACAGAATTGCGGCTTCTTCGCCCTCAACCGATGGCCCAGGCACGCCCCTCCTCATTCACGTTCCTCAATCCGGAAGACATCGGCCCAGACAGCGTTGCCTATGCAGATCTCGAGTTCGATCTCACCAAGGCGTTCAACACTCCCATCAGATTCGCCCAAAGAATCGGCAGGATCTTCACCACCATAGATGTCAGTGCGTTGGCGTCACCGGCGCACTATTACTGGCGCGCAAAAGTCCGCGGATCGAACGCCGATTGGACGAGCGGAGATGTTGCTTTCACTTCAACGCCGCAACAATTCTTTGGTCAATCCGACTCGCTCTCCTGGGCAGTCGGCCTATTTTCTTCGGTAGGATTTTCATCTCAGAACGGCGTCCGGCTCCAAAAGACAAAACTCACTCTCCATTTGATCTCCGCCGGATTTCTGGACGGACAGTTTGGTGTCATAGAGTTGAATGGGGCAAACGTCCTGCCAAGTTCGTTCGCCCGCGGTCACAATATCGCAGTCTTTGATTCGATTACATACGCGGTAGTGCGCCTTCGGACATTTGACGTGTTCGGCAATCCCGCACAATCGGACTCCCTCGCAGCGTTCATCAACGACATACCGCAGGGAGCGATTGTCGCGGCAATCATTATCGACGATGGCGGCAATAACCTATCGGCCGCAGCGAGGACGGCGTATCGATCTGTCGGTGCCGCACAGGCCGGGAAAATCGGATTTCGCGATTCTTGGGGTATTGTGGGAAGAAAGGGCGCGGAACCCGGCACAGTACTTGAAACCTATAGACCGGCGTCAACAGGCAGAGTTGTTCTCGATACAGTGTTCTATAGAACCGAATCCGCCGGCGATGTTGTCACTCCCTCCTTCGGACCGTCGTCACGATGGAAATCGCTCGCACTTTTGAAAGAGACTCCTTCGGGTGCGCTCATTCAATCGACCGTTATCGGCAACACTTCGGACGGAAGCTCGGATACTCTTCTTGCCCGTGACAGCGCACGAACAATCAACCTTTCCGGGATTTCTTCGCACAAATATCCCGAGCTGACACTGCGATTTCAATTTGTCTCAAACACATCGCTGCAGTCTCCGGCGTTGCGCTCCTGGAATTTGGCATTCGATCCGCCCAGCGAGTTGGCAACCTCTCCCGCACTCATCCGGGTCTCCAAACAAAAAGTGAATGAAGGAGAGAGTCAGGATATTGCCGCGACCATCGTAAACGCCGGACAAGTACGTGCAGACAGTGTACGCATCAATCTATTGTCGGATGACAAAGGATCGGACCTTGTCCTTCAATCCTTCCTGCTGGACAGTATTCCGGCATACGATTCAGTGAAAGTCACATACCGGTATAACTCCCGCGGCCGTAGCGGCACGCACCATTTCTCCATCGATGTCGATCCTGACACGCTGCAGACTGAGTTTTTCAGATTCAACAATCGGGCAAGTGTCTCCTACACCGTCATTCCAGACACCTTGCAACCCATCTTACCGAATCTCGCAATAATCCCGGAATACATCTCTTCGCCGGCGTCATTGCTGACGGACGATAGGGACAGTTACCCGATTCAGATTCTGATCGCAAACACCGGATCGGTAATAAACGATTCGATTGATGTACTGGTACGGCATACGTTCGGGACTGAAGTGACTGACACGCGGATGTTTCGTATTCCCATGCCGGTGCAATTCGACACATTAACATATATCATGACTGTCAAAAATCGCGCAGGCGAGCATTTGATTTCGGTGACAATCGATCCTCAAAACAAGATCGCAGAATCGAATAAGGCTGATAACAATGCCACAAAACTCTTTACTGTTGCGGCGACTGTTATCCGCCTGATCCAGCCTGTCCCTTCCAACGCCGGGCTTGTCTCTCCATTGATCCTTCTCAATCCCGCTTCCGAAATATCGGACGGTGTCAAATCCATACAGCTTCAGGTAGATACGCTCAGCGATTTTTCCACTGCCATTTCTCGTTCAACAGTGATGGGGCAATTTACAACGTCGTTTGACATCTCGGCACTGAAGCACGCTGCACGCTATTGGTGGCACGCCAAAATTGCCGGTGGCCCGAAGGATTGGACCGTCGGATCATTCTATCTCGGCGATTCCAGCGGCAGCCTGCTCGGCCAGATCGACTCTGCCGGTTGGTCTCTCAGCACATTCGCACATACCGGATTCACATCCACCGGCGGAGTGAAAATCCTGAATACGCCCGGAGAAGTGAACGTCGTCTCTGCCGGATATCTGGACGGCAATTTTGCTTCCATCTCAATCAATGGTGTCAATCGGACGACTGTTCTTGGAGACACGTGCCATCTTGTTATGATTCTCGATTCTAGTTTTTCAATCATGGCTGTCCGCCGCTTCCATCTCTTTTCAAATCCCGCGGATGCTGATTCTCTGACTGCGTTTTTGCAGCGGCTTTCCTCCGGAGCCATCATCGCTGCAGTAATTTGCGGCGAAGGATCGCAGAACCTCACCGCGTCCGTACGTGATGCGTACCGATCGCTCGGCAGTATTGCGATCGACCGTGTCGGCTGGCGGGATGCATGGGCATTCATTGTAAAGAAAGGATCAGCCGCAATCACAGAATCATATTCACCGTCGGGCAGCGGCAAAGCGGTGGCTGATACTACATTCTTTAAGACTGAGCGCAGCGGAAGCGTCACCTCACCTGTCATCGGACCTGTATCTCATTGGGGCGTGCTTTCAATGAAATCATCGATTCCGACCGGAGCGCAACTGACGACGATGGTCATCGCTGTATCGTCATCGGGAACTCCCGATACGCTTCGGAAGAGCATCAATGTGTCAACAATTGATTTGCAGTCGTTGCCGGCAAAGCAGTATTCATCCCTCCGGTTTGCTTTCCTGCTCCAGGCAGCGCCGGACGGATCGTCTCCGCTGCTCCGTTCGTGGTCCGTCGGATCGCAAACGGCATCGGAACTTGTCCTCGCAGCGTCGAAGGTGACGCTCGACAAACCGGTGATGCAGGAAGGCGAGACATGTACATTGCGCGCAACGATTTTCAATGTCGCCGGTGCTGCAGCGGATAGTGTCCGCGTTCTCATCTCGAGCGACGATGCAGGAATATTACGGCCTGTGCAGGACGTAACGCTTTCGCAGTTGCGAGGTTTGGACTCTGCACTGGTCACCCTTCAGTACGACAGCCGGGGAAAACACGGCACCCACTCCTTTGTACTGCGGGTCGATCCGGAAAATCGCATTCCGGAGTTTGATAAGACGAATAATACTTGTACGGTTTCTTATACGGTCATCGGCGATACACTGCGGCCGGCATTGGATGTCACCTATGACGGAATGCGTGTTCTTGACGGCGACTAC
>JAPLFO010000006.1 GCA_026390635.1 Ignavibacteriales bacterium | reverse complement strand
GCGCTTATCGACCGTAACGTCATCGCAGACAAAAACTATTCCCGATTTGAGAGCCTCGCTCAATGGACTATCAGGATCCCGCTTAAACCATGCAGTAGCTTCCTCCGGGGAATTGCCATCCTTCGATCCAGCAATCGCGATGGGTTGGATTGATTGGCTGTCATTTGACTCTGTCAAGGCGACCCACGCGAATTGATACTCACCAAGTGTAGTAATTGCACCGCAGATCTTTTCCGCTAATAGATTCTCTTCAGGGGCACGTACGACGATTTGATTGCATTCGCTTAATATCCGTAAAGCACGGTTAATCTTGCGAAGCATACTCTCCATAGCTTTGCGTTCTATCAACTCTTGTTGTACAACCCTCATCAGGCCCGCCCGTTCAATTGCATAGAAAATCGAACGCGAGAGGAGCGAGATGTCGATTCGACCTTTTACCAAATAATCCTGAGCTCCCGTGCGAACAGATTTTATCGCCAATTCCTCATCATTCGTGCCCGTGAGAACGACGATTGGAATCTGGGGATTTTGAGTATACACTTTGACGAATGTGTCAAATCCTATACTATCCGGCAAAGAAAGATCCAGGAGTAAAATATTGAAATCATTTTTTGAGAGAGCTTGAAGCCCTTGAGTGAGCGTGGCGCAATGTTCAAGGGTAATTTTTCGCACTTTCACTTCCTGAAGCATCTCCATGATGAGTCGCGCATCGCCGGGATTGTCTTCAATTAGCAAGACACGGATAGAATTATCGGTAGCATGCATAGCCCTTACCCTTTAGGAAGTCGTACGATTGTCAGCCAGAAATCTTCAATTGACTGAATGACTTTCAGAAATCGGTTGAGATCGAGCGGCTTGGTGATGTAGCAGTTCGCATGAAGATTGTATGTTTTTAAGATATCTTCTTCAGCCTTCGATATTGTAAAAATGACGACGGGTATTCGCTTCAGGTCGTCTTCAGATTTAATTTCGGCAAGCACCTTGCGGCCATCCATCTTAGGCATATTCAGGTCAAGCAGAATCAGATCAGCTCTTGGCGCATTCTCATAGTTTCCTTGCCGATGCAGAAATTTCATTGCCTCAAGACCATCCTGCACCCAATGAAGAGTATTGCGGATCTTACTTTCCTTAAGAGATTCCTGCGCAAGTCGAGCGTCGCCCGGATTGTCTTCGACTAAGAGAATATCGATTGGTTTTCCTACAATTTCGGTATTCATCATAATTATCCCTTCAATGTGATGGCAGCTTAACGATGGTGAGCCAGAAATCCTCGATTGACTTTACCACTGTCACAAATTGGCTGAGATCGAGCGGCTTTGTGATAAAACAATTTGCGTGGAGGTTGTATGTCTTCAGCACGTCCTCTTCAGCTTTGGAAATCGTCAGAATTACAACCGGTATTCTTTTCAAGCCCGGATCGGCTTTTATCTCTGCAAGAACTTCACGGCCATCTTTCTTGGGGAGATTAAGGTCGAGAAGAATGAGGTCGGGGCGCGGTACCTGCACATATTTTCCTCTTTTGTAAAGAAAATCCATTGCCTCCATACCATCCGTTACAATATGGAGGTTGTTTCTGAGTTTACTTTCCTTAAGAGCCTCGATCGCGAGCCGCGAATCGCCGGGATTATCCTCGACCAAGAGGATATCGATGGGTTTACCATATTCTTGAGTTACCATGATCAAACTCCTTCTTTTATGGGAATTGTGAAAAAGAACTTTGAACCATTTCCAATCTCCGATTCAATCCAAATCTTCCCTCCGTGTCTTTCAACAATACGCTTACAAATGGCTAATCCGATACCGGTTCCGGGATATTCCTGAGATGTATTTAAACGCTGGAAAACCTGGAATATTCTGTCAGCGTACTGCAAATCTATGCCTATACCGTTATCACTTACGGTAAAAATGTAGAATGCTCCTTCCTTATGAGTCGAAATGTGCACACACGGAGCTGCGTCCCTCCTGAACTTGAGTGCATTGTCTATCAAGTTCTGGAATAGCCGCAAAATCTGCGATTCGTCTGCCTCTATAATAGGGAGATCGTCTTGCGTAATGATCGCGTGCGATTCCTCAATGCGTTGCTGGAGATTGGCAAACACCTGGCCAACGATTGAGCCGACATCGAACTGCACAAACGTCTTTCCCCTTGTTGTCACACGGGAATAGTCAAGAAGGTCATTGATCAATCGCTGCATCCGGTTTGCACCATCGACAGCAAAATTGATAAAATCATTAGCGTCCTTGTCAAGCTTATCTTTGTATCGCCGTTCGATAAGCTGTGTGAAACTCGAAACCATGCGCAGCGGCTCCTGAAGATCGTGCGAGGCAACGTAAGCAAACTGCTCAAGCTCCTCGTTTGATCGCTTCAGGCCAGTCACGACGGTCGCGAGTTCCTTTGTACGCTCTTTGACGAGATCCTCGAGGTGATCGCGGTGCTTTTTCAATTCTTCTTCAGCCAGCTTTCGCTCCGTGACATCCAACGAAACGCCGATGACACCAACGACCTCTCCTTTTTCGTCCATATACGGGATCTTAGATGTACTTACCCATCGGATTCCTGTTTCGGTCTCCCAAGGTTCGTCAATGTTGATCTTCGGCTGGCGACTCCGTATAACCTGCAGATCGTCTTCGTAATAGGCATGTGCCTGTTCTTTGGAGTGCAGGTCATTGAGATGAACACCTTCCAACTGCTTTTTCGACATTTTGTATACATCACTCATATATTTGTTAACCCGAATAAATCGGTTATTTGTATCTTTGTAAAAAACCAAACCGGGAATACTATCGATGATGATCTCCAACTCGTTTGATAATAACTGAAGCTGTTCAGATTTCTTGCGGAATTCTATTTCCGCCAGCTTGCGTTCGTTAATATCCTGGAACACTCCACCGATCTTCACTATCTTTCCATTGTCCCGGTACGCTTGGCCTACGGCACGAACCCATAATCTGTTTTGTTTGGCGGTGATCAATTGCAGCTCGACATCATATGGCTCGCCTTCTTCAATAGCACGCCGTACTGCTTCAGAGATCACCGGTACTGCTTCGGGTGCATAGAAATTTATCGCGGCTTCAAGTGTCGGTTGATACTCAGGATCAACTTCATGTATCTGCTTTGTTACATCAGAAAAACTCAGTACATTTTTCTTGAGATCAAGTTCCCATCCTCCCACTCTCGCCAGTCTTCCGGTTTCATCCAGGAGCTGTTTGCTGCTCGTCAATTCCGCTGTCCGCTCTAAAACCCGCTGTTCAAGTTCTTCGTTGAGTTTGTGTATTTCTTCCTCCGCTTCCCTCTCCTTTGTTACATCCAGATTAGTGGACTGATACCCAACAAGTTCGCCCAGGGGATTGCGCAGGCTCGTTGCAAATCCACGCGAGATGAAGGTTGTACCAT
Organism: Ignavibacteriales bacterium; assembly: GCA_026390635.1. Taxonomy (GTDB): domain Bacteria; phylum Bacteroidota; class Ignavibacteria; order UBA10030; family UBA8401; genus JAPLFO01. The sequence continues at coordinate 336 of JAPLFO010000006.1, read as the reverse complement.
CAGTCCGCTTCGCACGAAACTCGCCCTCCCAGGCATCGTGAGTGGCCAGAGCTTCGAGCACCGGACCTGCATCGGCCTGGTCGGCGAAGAACGAGCCGACGCTGTTGCCGATTGCCTGCTCCTTACTTGTATAACCCCACAAACGCAAGAAAGCGGGATTGACATGGGTGATTATACCAGTACTGTTAGCAACAGATTGAGAAGCGATCGAGTCCTCGAACACCTGGTTTTTGATCCGCAGCGTATCTTCAGACAGTTTTCGCTCGGTGATATCTGTAACTGTACCAACCCATCGGATGGGTTTTCCGTCGGGCGTCCTTGCGACTGCGCCCCGGG
>JAPLFO010000163.1 GCA_026390635.1 Ignavibacteriales bacterium | reverse complement strand
GTACAGCACACCAAGAACAACTGCCTTTTCTTCCCCGCTCGACCGAACTGTGACAGCCGCAATTTATTCCTGACACCGGAACATCAACCGCTTATTTTTTCCGCCATTCTTCCATCAGCGCGTCCAGAGCGCTCTGGTCGAATTGCGCAGATGCATACTTCCCCGCGGCAGTTCGCTGCCGCAGGGCTTCATAGAGTGCCACGGCACACGCGACCGAAACATTGAGGCTCTGGATCATACCCATCATCGGGATGATAAGCGTTCCATCGGCGAGAGCCGCTGTTTCATCCGAAACGCCCATGTGCTCGTTCCCGAAAACGAGTGCGGTCTTCCCTGTTAGATCGATGTCATACAACGGAAGTGCATTCGAATCCAGCCGCGTGGCGTAAATTTTGAATCCTTCGCCGCGCAATTGATCATAACACGCGTGCACGTTGTCGAATCGCCGGCGGCCCACCCACTTGCTCGCGCTGGACGAACTTTTCTTGCCGATCTTCGGGAATACCGTGTTGGTGTAGAGCAGTTGCACTTCATTGACGCCGACGGCATCCGCTGAACGCAACATCGCGCTCACATTATGGGGATCGTGAATGTTTTCCATCACGATCGTGAGATCCGGCTGGCGGTGCGACAGCACTCTTTGAATTTTTTCAAGACGCGGTGTCAGTGTCATTCGGCAACGGTGGTTTTCTGATGGAGGAGCATGATAGCTCCGAGGACCAGCGCAGCGCCGGCGCTTTGCACCAGCGTCATCGACGATCCGAGAAAAAGAAATTCCGACACGATGGCAACAATGGGTTCCAGCGTACTGGTAACGATCGCCTGCGTCGGATGAATGTAATGAAGCCCGGCGAAATAACATCCGAACGGAATAAGAATCGACACGAGGGAGACAAATGCGAAGGCGCCCCACTCGGCTGCCGAATAGTGCGCTGCGATCAGATGCTGCGGCGGATAGAGAATCCCCCAAAAGAGAGACGCCGCCAACAGCGTCAGAAACAGCGTTCGCCATACGGAATATTTTTTGATGAGGGGCTTGCCGGCGATGTTGAAAACGGAATAGGCAATTGCCGCAATGAATGCATAGAGCATCGCCTTGGGCGTCGCATGCATGATACCGCTATTATACCCGCCCACGGCGAGAAAAATTCCGGACATGGCGAGAACAATTGCCGCGGCCATAAACACAGACATGCGATGGCGCTGTACAATTGTCGCATACAGTGCGACCAGAATCGGCGCGCAATACTGAATCAGGATCGCCGTCGCAACCGTCGACTCCTGAATCGCAAAATAATAGAAGTAGTTCGATCCCGCGATGCCGCAGATGCCGACCAGGAGAATGAGCGGGATATCCCGCCATGCCGGCACGAGCTGCCGCGGATCTTTCACCAGAAAATAAACCAGGAGAAGCAGACAGGAAATGGTAACGCGGGTCTGAACGATTACAAGAGGATCGAAGTGAACATTCAGCAGATGCTTCACAACCGTTGCGACGCCTCCCCAGCAAACTGCTGCAGCGGCGATCAGGAGATATCCTTTCCACCGATTCATGCCGGAAGGACACCGTCGGATTCGTCGGCCTTCAACCGGTAGTATTCCGACAGGTCGTCATCGTCGGCCGCGTGGTACAAACCGGAGAGGCGCAGGCAAAGACTCTTCCTGTCGGGAACGAATTCCAATCCCCGTTTCAGGAATTCAATCAGTGCATCCACCGGCGGGATGTTCAAATCGGGATCGTAGCAATCGCAGGCACCGAGGTACGGCTCTGTCGCCGACGGATTTGCAGCGGAAGCGAGATCGTAGTACTGGAAAGCGTGTTCGTAGTTGTCTTTCGGTCCGTAGATTGCCTCGAACACATTCGCCAGCCACATGTACACGTCGTAGGCCAGGCGCGGAAATGTCCGGACAAGTTTTTCGCCGAATAGGATGATTTCATCCGCGCTCAACGCATCGTTCCAGAAAAGCGCCCGGTACAGGTTGAGGTCGTCGATACCCTGATGAATCGCCGCGCTGAATGCGTCGAAAATCTCATTGAAATCGGCAGAGCTGGTAAACCGGTTATAGATCTCTTCGCGTGTGAAGTCCGCCATATGTCTGCATCCCCGTTGACGTTGCCGTTATCGCAGGAGCACGAGTTTTTTGGTAGCGGTATACTCTCCCGCTTTCAATTGATACAGATACATTCCGTTGGCCACGGATGATGCATCCCATTGCACCGCGTAGCGTCCGGCAGCCATCTTCTTTTCAATCAGCGCCGCGATTTCTTTTCCAAGGACATCGAAAATCTTCAGCGTCACAAACCGGGCTGTCGGAAGTGAAAAAGTAATGGTGGTTGCCGGATTGAACGGATTGGGAAAATTCTGTGAAAGGGCAAATGCTTCCGGAAGGATATTTCCCTGTTTGAGAACAGAAACAGCGATCGGATCTTTGCCGCCCAGTTCTGCATACCGCTGTTTGAATTCCTGCAGATAGAGATTCGCGATTCTCCTGCTGCGAATGACAAGGGTGTTTTCGTTGTTGCTGGTTTCGGCTGCACCGGACCAGTTGTGCGATCCTGTAACAACGGTATTGGTTTCCGCCGGCCGATCTGCATCGATGATGGCGTACTTGTGATGAAGCAACCCACCGTATGACGAGGGTTTGAGTACGATATCGACGCCCGCCGCCAGAAGTACCGCATACTCATTTCCACTGTCGGTGTTGTTGTCCAAGGCAACACGCACCTTCTTACCCTCATTTTTCTTTGCAATCAGTGCTTGGGCAAGTTCGTCCCGCGTAAATGACAGTATGGAAATATTGATTGACGAATTCGCCGCATTCAATTCGGAGAGGATATGAGCCGTCGTTCGATCAGAGGGACTGAAGTACGATTCAACCGGTGTACCGGCAATGGAGAATCGATGCGGTGTGTTGTCCTTCTTGCGAATGCCGAAGCGCGAATTTGCAGCGTTCGGCGACTCCGTCGCACTACCCCACATTTCGTCGAATTCAATCGTGTACGCAATCGCAAGCGCCTGATCTTGTATTTCAATGACATTCTGTGCGTCATTATTGGTGCCTTGATCCGTCGCATTCCACGATCCGGTCCACACCCAGTCGTCTGCGGCTGAGATGCGATCGCGCCCGTCAAATACTACAAACTTGTTGTGCATCAAGCCGAGACCGCCATTGCCAGGATCATAATAGTCCGTGATCAGCGGCACGCCGCCGTTTTTCAGGGCGGTGATGGGCGCCGCCGTCGAGTTATCATACTCGACGATTGCACGAATACTGAGGCCGCGCGCACGCGCTGCAAGAAGCGCCGTGGCGATGTTCGATCCGACAGTGCCGCTCAAACTGTAGAGTGCAAGGTCAATCGTATGCTGTGCAGCATTGATGCGCGCAATGAGTTTATCCGAAGGATTCACTGTCTGCGCATTTTCGCCGAGCGACACAGAGGAATTTGTGGATCGTGTGAAGTACACATTCATCATTCCCGTCGAAGCCGCCGGTGATGCGGTAATGAAGAGAGCATCACCCGAAAAATTTGTGCCGGACGAGTCCCTTGGCCCCACTTGGTAGTGATAGACTGTCGCCGGCTGCAGCCCTGACAGGACAATATTGTGCAGCGTTGCGGGCGTCGAGACAGCAACAGAATCTGTGTACGGCAACGACGTGCCGTATTTCACTACGGCGGCCGCCGGTGTTTGAACGCGGAACGAAATCGTGACGCTGTTCGGCAACAGATTTGTTTCCACGGGACTCGACACCATAATGGGCCCGGGATGCAAAATGATATCCGATTGGGCGCGCGGGACAACTTCGTAGTCCGCCGTGAACGGCGCCGCAGGAACTGAACCCGGTTTATACTGTTTGATGACACCCACCAGATCGAACGTACCGGTGGGAGCCTTCAGATACGTGGTATCAATATATGTCGCTGCCGTTCCGCTTGCATCCGTGATCGTCGAATTTGTAGAACTATAGGTAACATTGTTGACGCGCACGAGGCGGCTTTCATTCGGCTCGGAGTAGTCATCCGTATTGAATGTCCGGTTCACATCGGAGGCGAGGAGAAGCATCGGCTCCGGCACGGGACGCCCGTGAGAGTGAATAATCATTTTCGCTGAATCGGGCGCTATTTCCACGAGGCCTCGGAATTGCACGATCGCACCGGTCACCGTGATGCTGTCCCCCGGCTGATAGGCATAGAACCGCGATGCGGAGTACACGTCAACACCGGCTGTTTCGTCCTGCACATAAATGTCGGTCTTGGCCGGATTTAGATCGGCAGTGATAATGCCGGACACCGTCACCGTCGCGCCAACTTGATACGGAGCGCGGGGCACTCCCTGCGAGTCATTGATGTGCAGTTCGATGATGCGGGTAAGTTTTGTTACTCCGATTGTCAGGGAAGAAGTAATTTGTTTTGGCACACCGTTCTTTATGGCGGTCTTGAGAATGAATGAGCTGCTCCCGGTAGTGGCGGGTGCGACCAGCCGTGCGATACGAATGATCGCAGAATCGGTTTTTGTGACGGCCGTCCCGCCGACAAAAATTGTATCTGAGACAACGGTGACCTGCGCAGCCGCCAGTCCGGTGCCTGACAGTGTAACGCCGGCACTTGTGCGTCCCCAGGTCCAACCACTGGGGATGACGACAACTAGACTGTCCAGCGTCGAACTCCCATCGCCCGCAGCAGAAATCACAACAGTACAGGTGTCGCCAATCATGATTGATGTCGGAGAAATCCTTGCACCGCCGGAACCATCGCCACCGGTCGAATACGGATGGATTTCTATGGGACTTGCAGAGTTCTGAGGATTTGCATTTGCGGCGGCATTCTCAAAAAAGTCTGTCGCGTTATTGCCCGTGTCCCATGCATTTCCAAGAAGATCCGGACCGGTTGCGGTTGAGGAACTTTTTCTTTCAAACGATTTTCCGTCTGATGAAGTAGTAGAGGGAGTGAAACTCTTCCCCTCTGCGACAAGTGTGGGTGCCAAAAGAGGATCCCAGCCAAAAGCATCTATGACGGTGCTTCCATTGCGCAATTGCACGCACGAACGGATGCCCGAATTTGCCAGATTCTTGCTTGACGGAAAAGACAGATCAGCACCAACGACCCCGCCATCACCAATCAGCAAGAAGCCGAATGCCTTGATTGTTTTGCCTGCGAGTGAGAGCTGCCACTCTGCGGCATTCGTACCACTCGTATTGCCGGAGACAACTTGATCTGCAGCACTGAAGACAACATCAGTCGGGCGCGGGTTGTAGAGTTCAACAAACTCACCGGTATTGATGGCACCGGATGCGCCTTTCATCGGCGAAACTTCGCTGATCATAACGTGAGTTGCTGTCTGTGCATACGCCCACTGGAAGGAAAGGCAGGCGGCAAGGGAAAACAAGAGTGAACAGCGCAAGAGGAATTCCAAACTGTGAAAGACAACCGGAGACAGTAGAACCAACCGGTTCTGATGAATCGGTACGTGCAAAAAACCATGTACTAAATATAGAGATAGTCTCAGTCTTTTCAAAGACAATATTTTGTTCCGATGGAAGTTGACTTTTGCGGCTGTTTCGTGTATATTTTTAGCCTTAATTGTGTTATAAGGCAATTTGATCCGGAGGTTATTTCGTGAAAAACAATCGCGGCAAAATTATTTTGATTCTGGCGGTTTTTGCACTCGCCATTTATTTCCTCTATCCGACGTATCAGGCCTATACGATCGAGAAGAAGCTGAAATTGATGGCTGGAAGCGACAGTCTGACGTACGTCCAGACCAATGAGCAGACAATTCGCATTGCGCGTGCGAAGCGCATCAAAGTCGGATTGGATTTGCAGGGCGGTATGCGTGTCGTTCTGGAAGTGAATGTACTGCGCATGCTTGAAGAAATGGCGAAAAACAAAGACGATCAGTTTACATCGATCATTGCCGACATTGCAAAAGAGGCGCAAACCAGCGACGATCTGTTGATCAATATTTTCCGCCGCCACTTCGACGCAAAAGATATCCGTTTGAGCCGTTATTACGGAACACTCCGCGAAACCAACAACGAAATCACCAAGAAATTGGGGGATGAATCCGACAAGGCCGTGGACCGCGCAATGGAAATCGTGCGGAATCGTGTTGACCAGTATGGCGTATCCGAACCATCAATTCAGAAACAGGGCGGCCGCCGCATCATCGTTGAGTTGCCGGGCGTTTCAAAAGAAGAAGAAGTCCGCAAGCTGCTGCAGGGAACGGCGCTGCTCGAATTCAAGCTGATGAAAGATCCCGAGATCATCTACAAGACCATGGACGCAATTGACAAGTTCCTGGCCAGTCAGGGCTACACCGATACGGCACACGTAGCAAAGGCAGATACAAATGCCAAGCGGCAGCCGCAAAATGCTCTCGCAGCCTTGCAGAAAACAGATTCCAGCAAGACTGCAATGAATGATGCGAATAAATCTCCCGAACAGATCCGGAAGGAGCATCCCTTCCTTTACCTCGTTCGCCCGAATCCGCAGGGATCCGGTGAGGCCTATGTGGCGGAAAACGATAAAATATTTGTGGACCGCATTCTAAAACGGGCGGATATTCAGAAGCTTCTTCCCGCAGACATGCAGTTCTACTATATGTCCAAACCGGCATTTGTGGACAAAGGTGTGAAGTATTTCGGCTTGATCGGCTTAAAGAGCACGCCGGAACTGACCGGCAACGTCGTTGTAAACGCCCGTGCGACCATCGACCCGAATTTCAACCAGCCGATCGTAACCATGGAAATGAATGGCGAAGGTGCACGCGATTGGGCACGCATCACCGGCGCGAACGTGAACAAGAGAATGGCGATTGTACTTGATAATTCAGTTTTCTCTGCTCCCGTGATTCGCGGCAAAATCACCGGCGGGCGTTCACAGATCGAAGGAATGGCGAACATCGAAGAGGCCCGTCTTCTGGAAATCGTGTTGAAAGCCGGCGCGCTTCCCGCACCGGTCGACATCATTGAACAGCGAAGCGTCGGACCTTCACTGGGTGAAGATTCGATTTCAGCCGGTATCAACTCGTTCACCATCGCGCTGATTGTAACAGCGCTCTTCATGATTGTGTACTATCGCACCGGCGGCATGGTCGCCAATATTGCGCTGCTGCTCAATGTGCTACTGATTTTTGCAGTGCTCGCCGCTTTCGGCGGGACGTTGACGCTGCCGGGCATCGCGGCTATCGTGCTGACCATCGGTATGGCGGTGGACGCAAACGTGCTGATCTTCGAGCGCATCCGCGAAGAATCCGCCACCGGAAAGACGCTGCGCGCCACTATCGATGCCGGATACAGCAAAGCCTTCAGCGCTATTTTTGACTCCAACATCACGACATTCTTCAGCGGCGTGGTGTTGTTCCAGTTCGGCACCGGACCGGTGCAGGGATTTGCACTCACACTCATGATGGGCGTGACAGCGAATCTTTTCACCGCCATCACGGTCACACGCGTCATCTTTAATGTGATGACCGAACGCGGCACAACTACCATTAACTTCGGCTGAGATTACTGAACAGGAGAATGAAGCATCATGCGATTATTCAAGCAAACTAAAATTGATTTTATGGGCAAGCGCTCGATCTGGTATTCCATTTCGGTCGCAACCCTCGTCCTTGCACTCGTCGGGCTCGCTTTCAAGGGCGTCACACTGGGCATCGATTTTCTGGGCGGAACGGAGATTCTTGTACGTTTTCAGTCCCCCGTTTCCATCAACGATGTGCGCTCTGCGATGGATAAATCAGGATTCAGCGGTTGTGAAATTAAATCGTTCGGCAATCTGAACGACGTGCTGATTCGCACTCCCCGCCAGGGAGAAGGCGCAAAGATCGCCACGGAAATCCAGGCTGGACTCAAAACAGGCTTCCCCACCAATGCGTTTGAAGTGTTGAAGGAAGACAAAATCGGACCGAAGATCGGTGCAGAACTGCGGCGCAACGCCATCTACGCAGTTATTGCCACACTCCTCATTATTATGATCTATGTCGGATTCCGGTTCCACTTCATCTATGGATTCGCCGGCGTCGTCGCCCTGTTCCACGATACGCTGGTGACACTGGGATTCGTCGTGCTATTCGACGGACTCTCAACGCATTTGAATCTTGAATTGTCTCAGAACCTGATGGCGGCATTTCTGACGCTGATCGGATTTTCGATCAACGACACGGTGATTGTGTTCGACCGTATACGCGAGAATCTCAAGATCCACAAGAGCGAATCGCTCTTCACGATCATGAACAAGTCGATCAATGAGACGCTGAGCAGAACGGTGATCACCAGCGGCACAGTGATTCTGGTCTTGATCGTGCTGATTATTTTCGGCGGCGAAGTGAATCGCGGCTTTGCATTTACATTCCTGATCGGAACGATCACCGGTACATATTCCTCCATCTACGTCGCCAGCGCCATCGTGCTCGACTACACACAGTACAAAGCGAAAAAAGCGAAAAAGGCCTGAACTATGAAATCCAGCGTGAAGGAAATCAGCGGCGTGACTGTCATCAAGTTGGAAGGAAATGTGCTTGGCGGGCCGGACGCCGCCGAACTGAACAACGAGCTTCATCATCTCGTCGAGGCAAAGAAGAAAAAAATTATCCTCGATCTCGCTGCTGTTTCGATGATGAACAGTTCCGGGCTCGGCATGCTGATTGCGGGCGTAACCACCATCAGAAATGCAGGCGGTGAATTAAAACTTGCCTGTGCTTCAGCAAAGGTGCTTAATCTGTTGACGGTTACAAAGCTGATCAACGTCTTCGAACATCACGATACAGTCAAGGCGGCAGTTGCCAGTTTCTGATACGTGGTAAAACTACGAAGGCAGGGATGCTTCTCAGGCTCCCTGCCCTTTTTTTTGTATGATGATCTCTGAAAGCCCGGACATCGAGCGACCCGGTCATCGAGCGAAGTCGAGATGACCGGGATGCAGCAAATGCGTCGCCTCGGCTGCGCTCGGCGACCGGGGACTCGGCCGCCGGAACACTACCGGTCTTTCACGTACTCGTCATCTCCCCATTCTTGCACTTCGAGGCGCACGCGCGCCGTCCCCACCTTCGTCATTTCAAGCTGAGTCGCTGCAGCCAGCGAAAGATCGATCAGTCTCTCCAATTTGAACGGCCCTCTGTCGTTGATGCGCACAATGATGGACCGCTTGTTGTCGAGATTCGTCACTTTTACTTTTGTACCGAAAGGAAGGGAACGGTGGGCGGCAGTCATTTTGTACATGTCGTACGTCTCGCCGTTTGCGGTCTTCTTGCCGTCAAAATCATGGGCGTAATAGGAGGCAATCCCTTCCGTTACGACGGATCTGCCCGACGCAGCGTGTGCAGAGATTGAGGGAGCGGTCGTTCGTTCATGCGGAGGAGTGTTGACCGTAGTGAACCGCGGGGCAGAGACACATCCTGCAAGAAGAAGCAGTGCGAATAGACAGCAGAGAAGCTGCTGCGCACCGCCTCGTTGCGGAGAGTGTGTCATGGTTGTGCCGGATCAGAGGTAGTCGTTCATTTGTTTGCGGCGGAGAAAGTCCACCACTTCCTTGACATCCTGAGATTCGCCGCGCTTGCAGATGAGAATTGCGTCCGGCGTATCGATGACAAT
>JAPLFO010000084.1 GCA_026390635.1 Ignavibacteriales bacterium | reverse complement strand
CGATGATTCCCCTTGGTTCCTGCACGATGAAGCTGAATGCCGCAACTGAACTGCTCCCGGTGAGCTGGCCGGAGTTCTCTTCACTCCATCCGTTTGCGCCGCTTAATCAGGCGCAGGGATATGCCTTTATCTTTACTCAACTCGAAAAATATCTGTGTGCCATCACGGGATTTGCGGGTGCATCCTTACAGCCGAATTCCGGAGCGCAGGGGGAGTATACAGGTCTGCTGGTGATCCGTGCCTATCATCAGGATCGCGGACAGATCCAGCGAAATGTTGTGCTCATTCCATCGTCTGCACACGGCACCAATCCGGCAAGCGCAGTCATGGCGGGCTTCAAGGTTGTGGTCGTGCAATGCGATGCGAACGGCAACATCGATGTTTCAGATCTCCAGGCAAAGGTTGCTGCGCATAGAGACGCGCTCGCAGCGCTGATGGTTACCTATCCTTCCACGCATGGTGTGTTCGAAGAGGCAATCAAGGATATCTGTGAGATCATTCATGCCAACGGCGGCCTCGTTTACATGGACGGTGCGAATATGAACGCTCAGGTCGGACTGACGAGTCCGGCGTTGATTGGCGCCGATGTCTGTCACATCAACCTTCATAAGACATTTTCCATCCCTCATGGCGGCGGCGGTCCCGGTGTCGGACCGATTTGCGTGGCGGAACATCTGGCGCCGTTCCTTCCCGGACATGCTATTGTGAAGACCGGCGGATCAAAGGCAATCCATGCTGTCGCGTCGGCTCCCTGGTCCAGTGCAAATGTTATGCTTATTTCGTACGCCTATATTGCAATGATGGGCGGTGAGGGTTTGACGGATGCGACGCGGTATGCAATTCTGAATGCGAACTATTTGAAAGCAAGACTGGAGCCGTACTATCCGGTGCTCTACACCGGCGTTCACGGCCGTGTTGGCCACGAATTTATCTTGTCGATGAAGCAATTCAAGGCCGAGTGCGGCGTCGAGGTGGAGGACATCGCCAAGCGGTTGATGGACTATGGATTCCACGCGCCGACCGTTTCTTTTCCCGTGCACGATACGCTGATGATAGAACCGACGGAAAGTGAGCCCAAAGCCGAACTCGACCGTTTTGTAGATGCCATGATTCAGATCCGGAAGGAACTGGAATCAATTTCAACCGGAACGTCGAGCCGAACGGATAACGTCCTGAAAAATGCCCCGCATACGGCGTCCGAAGCGCTGGGGGATACGTGGGCACATCCATACTCGCGCCACGAAGCATTGTTCCCGCTGCCGGCTGTTGAACAGAATAAGTTCTGGGTTCCGGTTGCACGGGTGAATAACACATACGGTGACAAAAACATCGTTTGCACCTGTCCACCCATCGAGTCGTACAATACCGTATGATCCTCGCGCGGTGGATGCTTTGTATTTTTGTTGCCTGGAATGGCTGCTTCGCCGACAGCGATAGTCTGTCGCGCCGATTCGACTTTCCCGATTCGACACTTCGTGTACGCAGCCTGGTTTGTGCCGGCAATGAGGTGACAAAGGAAGATGTGATTCTGAGGGAACTGTCTCTCAAAGAAGGAGGATTGATAACGTACGAAGCGATAGAGTACGATATCAATCGCATCTACAGTCTGCAGCTCTTCAATAAAGT
>JAPLFO010000195.1 GCA_026390635.1 Ignavibacteriales bacterium | reverse complement strand
TGCTCGGGATGTGCCTTATCACTCATCAGACAGGCGTCGAAGGAAAAATCGTGAAGCGGCTTCTTATCGAACAGGGAGTGAACATTGAACGTGAGCTCTACGTCGGCATTACGCTGGATCGTACGAAGGCCATGGATGTGGTGATGGTCTCCACAGAAGGTGGTATGGAAATCGAGAAAGTCGCCGCAGAAATGCCGCACAAAATTGTGAAGGAAGTCGTTGCACCGTCTGTCGGGCTGCAGCAATTTCAGGCGCGGAAGCTTGCCTTTGCGCTCGGACTGAAGGGCGACGCATTCAAGAACGGCGTGAAGTTTCTGCTTGCACTCTACAAAGCATACGCAGCAACCGACGCGTCGCTGGCAGAAATCAATCCGCTCGTGGTCACGAAAGAGGGAGCGGTGATTGCGCTGGATGCGAAGATGAATTTTGATGACAACGCACTCTATCGTCATCCGGAGTTTGCCGCGCTGCGCGATCTGGATGAAGAAGAGCCGCTGGAGATCGAAGCGTCACAATCGAATCTGAACTACATTAAGCTCGATGGAAACGTCGGCTGCATGGTGAATGGCGCAGGTCTTGCGATGGCAACAATGGACATCATCAAACTTGCCGGCGGTGAACCGGCCAACTTTCTGGATGTCGGGGGTGGCGCCAACGCTCAGACGGTGGAAAGCGGCTTCAAGATAATTCTGGCCGATCACAATGTGAAAGCGATCCTGATCAACATTTTCGGTGGCATTGTTCGCTGCGACCGCGTTGCGACCGGCGTGGTGGAGGCGGCAAAGAAGGTGGAGGTAAAAATTCCGGTCGTGGTGCGTCTTGCCGGGACAAACGCCGATCTTGCGGCTGATATTTTGAAGCAATCCGGTATGAGTTTTCTCGTCGCACAGAATTTGAAAGATGCCGCCGAAAAGGTGACCAGCGCACTGGCGGTCAATTGACACAGATGAAGCCCATTTCCTTCGAATCGAGTCAAGCCAAGCGGGTCTTTGCGGTAAATATTGGACATGTATGAATTCAACGTTTGAACCGGTTATCGGACTCGAAGTCCACGCCCAGCTTCTGACGAAGTCGAAAGCCTTCTGCGGTTGCACAACGCAATTCGGCAACGATCCGAACGCCAATACCTGTCCCGTTTGCCTCGGCATGCCGGGTGTTCTGCCCGTGCTCAACAAAAGTGTCGTCGAATTTGCAATAAAGATGGGACTGGCCACAAATTGCACTATCGCTCCGAAGTCGATTTTTGCGCGAAAGAACTATTTCTATCCCGATCTGCCGAAGGGGTATCAGATTTCTCAGTACGATCAACCGATCTGCAAGGACGGATGGTTGGATGTGGAGCTGAAAGACGGCTCGGTCAAGCACATCGGCATCACACGCATTCATATCGAAGAAGATGCCGGAAAGTCGATTCATGATCAGGATCCCGATACACTGGTGGATGTGAACCGCTGCGGCGTTCCTCTTATTGAAATCGTCAGCGAACCAGACATCCGATCGCCGCATGAAGCGCATCAATATCTCTCCATAATCAAGCAGCTCGTAACCTATCTTGGAATCTGCGACGGCAATATGGAGGAGGGAAGCCTGCGGTGTGATGCGAATATTTCCATCCGTCCGAAAGGCAGGGAACAATTTGGCACGAAGACGGAAGTCAAAAACATGAACTCCTTCCGCAATGTGGAACGTGCATTGGAATATGAAATCAATCGCCAGATTGGATTACTGGAAGACGGCGGGACGGTTGTGCAGGAAACACTGCTGTGGGATGCCGACAAGAATATCGCTCTGCCGATGCGCAGCAAAGAAGAGGCGCATGACTACCGCTATTTTCCGGATCCCGATCTTGTTCCCGTACTGGTGGACCAGAAATGGATCTCGGAGATTGCAGCGACCCTGCCGGAACTTCCGGAGGCGCGGCGAAACCGATTCATTGGGGGATATCATCTGCCTCTCTACGATGCGACTATCCTGACGCAAGAAAAATCGCTCGCTGACTACTTCGAGAAGGCGGTGGCGCTGCTTGCTCAGAAGAATGACGAAGGATATAAGTCTGTCAGTAACTGGACAATGACCGAAGTATTGCGCCTGATGAACGACTTGCATGTGTCCATCGATCAATGCGTGGTAACACCGGACCGCTTGGCGGCGATGGTCAATCTCATTTCCGAAGGAGTAATTTCCGGCAAGATCGGCAAAGAAGTGTTTGCAGAAATGCTGAAGTCGCTCGATGAGCCGAAGGTGATCGTCGAACGGCTGGGACTTGTGCAGGTATCAGATACTTCCGCGATTGAAAAAATTGTCGACGAGATCATTGCACGCAGCCAGGCACAAGTGGCCCAGTACCGTGCGGGGAAGATGCAGATATTCGGCTACTTTGTCGGTGAGACGATGAAGGCAATGAAAGGGAAGGCGAATCCGAAGATTGTCAACGAGATTTTGAAGTCGAAGTTGGTGTAGGTCCATTATGGCAAGCCTGTTTGTAGCTCGAGTCTAAGGACTCGAGATGCAGCAGGTTACGGGCATAAAATTTTTGTACAGCTCGATTTCACAGAATCGAGCCACAGTGATCTGCACGATGCCCAAGATGGAGATTTCATGGAGGTGTTGTGAGGTTTCGTGTCACGCGGCAAAAAATCATTTATTGAAAGGTGGTACCTGTGAGAAAAAAAATAATTGCCGGCAACTGGAAAATGAACAAAGATGTTGAGGAATCTGCACAGCTTCTTGAAGAATTGAAGAAGCAAACCCTTGCACCCGGAGTGACGGCAATAGTCTGTCCGCCGTACACATCGTTGACGGAAGCGGTGCGCATTCTCAAAGGATCATCAATCCAATTGGGTGCGCAGGATGTATCGCTGCAGGACGATGGTGCCTATACCGGAGAAATCTCCATCCGTATGTTGAAATCTGCCGGTTGTTCGTATGTGATCGTCGGGCATTCGGAACGCCGCCAGTATTTCAAAGAATCCGACGAATTGATCAACGCAAAAGCGAAAAAAGTGCTTGCCAATGGTCTTACTCCAATAGTCTGTGTCGGTGAAACGCTGCAGGAGCGGGAAGGCGGCATTACTGAAAAGATCGTGACCACGCAGGTGAAAGGCGTCATGGCAGGAATTCCGGCTGAAGATGCCGCGAAGGTTATTATCGCCTACGAACCGGTATGGGCGATCGGCACAGGCAAGACGGCATCTCCCGCACAAGCGCAGGAAGTACACAAGTTGATCCGCACGCTTCTTACCTCTCTCTATTCGGCAACAGTGGCAGATGAAATCGTCGTTCAGTATGGTGGCAGTGTCAAACCGGACAATGCCAAAGAATTGCTTTCGCAGTTGGATATTGACGGTGCGCTGGTTGGCGGCGCATGCCTAAAAGCAGACTCATTTGCGGCCATCGTCAACGCCTGCTGAATAATCAGACAGCCAAAGGTTCAAGTGCCACTGCCCCGGAATTGAAGGATTTCAATTCCTCATCTGACGAATGCTGAACATGCCATAAGTCATTAACATTTAATGGCTTATGGCATTTTTATTTTATTGCTTTCGGCCTCCAAATGTATTATATTTGATTGATTTTCGTCGTTTTTGAGCAATTTTCCTCACAAAAGCGGGATCTTTTTTGCAAACACCGGTCTCCAGATTCACTCTTACCGTTCTTGCCCTGATTTTTCTTGCTGCCTCCGTTCGTTCTGAAGGCTTTTTCTATCAAAATGGCTCAAAATCGCGCCCTGATGTGTTGGGATGCGCCTCGTCGACGCGTTCAATCATAGATCTATCTGGCAATTGGGACTATTCGGTGGACGATGGCTCTACTTGGCATGAAGTTGCTATACCGGCTTCATCCAGCTTTGAAGGAAGAATGGTTTTCACCAAAAAATTTGAAGTGACGCCGGAAACTGCTGCGAAAAAAAACTTCAAAGTTGTTGCCTACGGAATCAACTATCAATGTGAAATCTATATCAACGAGATATTTGTCGGCAAGCACGAAGGTGGTTATACCTCCTTCTCTCTTCTTATCCCGGAGAACGCGATTCAAATCGGCACGGAGAATGTCATTCGCGTTGTTGTCGATAATCGTCTGAATGCCCGCAACTCTCTGCCTCTGCGCCAGCAGATTTGGGGATGGAAGAACTATGGCGGTATCTTCCGTGATATTTTCATTGTCGGGATGCCGCCGGTCTGGATCGACGATGTCACGTTAACAACGGAAGGTTTGGAGGCAAAATCCTGCCGGTTGATAGTCTCGGCGACAGTCTCCGCGCGGGATATTCCCGTCGTGACGACGTCAGGCGTACCCTATATCGCAAACATTGAGGTGACGGAAAAATCGACAGGCGCGGTTGTCGGCAGACTGGCCGGTATTCCGGTCGTGCCGCAGACAAACAAAGACATCCAGGTGCGTGCGGTTGTTCCGCTCTCTTCGTACCGCCTCTGGAGTCCGGACACTCCGGAACTGTATTCTGTCCGGACGATGATTGTGGCCGATATTCCCAAGGCGCCGGCGGTGCTGGATGAGCATATTGTCTCCAGCGGCATTCGCACAATTTCCCGGGGGACGAAGGAACTTTTCCTGAATGGCGCGCGCCTCACGGTAAAGGGCATTGTCTGGATGGAAGACTCCCACGATCAGGGTGCCTCATTGACGTACGAAGAAATGGAGCGCGACGTCGCGCGGATCAAGAACCTGGGCGCGAATACAATCCGGTTCGGCTTTCATCCTCCTCATCCTTTTTTGCTCCAATTGTGTGATATGTACGGGCTTCTCGCGCTGGAAGAAATTCCGCTGTTCGAAGTGCCCGCCGACATCCTGACGAACGAGCTCTACCGCGCTCTTGCCGAAAACTACCTCCGTGAAATGATTCGCCGTGACCGGAATCATCCTTCTGTTATCGCGTGGGGATTCGGGACCGGATTTGAATCCGTCGATGTCCGCGTTCGCGAAGTTGTGCAATCGATGCAGGCGGTGTCCAAAGAAATGGACCGCCGTCTGACATACTATACCACCAGATCGCTTGATGACGACAAATGTTCCATGATCGTTGATATCGCCGGCATCGAACTTCCATCGGCGGATCTGAAAAAATTCAAAGTGTCGTTGCAGCAATGGAAAGAGGCGCATCCCGATCAGGCGGTGTTGGTGTCGGCCTACGGCAAACCAATCGAATCCGGCAATCGTAACGGGTACAGCGATCCGATGTCGCAAGAGTCGCAGGCCCGCTTTCTGTACCAGCGGTACGACGTCATCAAAGCGGCGGACATTGCCGGTGGTTGTGTCAGCGCTTTTTCAGATTGGCGCGGCGATCGTCCCGTGATGACTGTGAAGAGCGAAAACCCCTTTCTCTACACGTTCGGAATTGTAGAACTGGCGCGGCAGAAAAAAGTGGCGTTCGATGTGGTCCGATCCATGTATCTTGGCGAGAAAATCGCGGCACTTCCCATCGGGACGTCCGCTCCATCCTCGCCGGTATCCTATGTGCTGCTCGGACTCGGAACCCTGATTCTCTTCGCATGGATGTGGAGCAGCAATCATCGTTTTCAGGAGAGCGTCAATCGTGCCATCCTGCGGCCGTACAATTTCTTCGCGGACATCCGCGATCAGCGCATCCTGTCGAATCTGCATACGGTGGTACTTGCAGTCATCATTGCGATGACGTTCGCGATCGTGACATCCAGCATTCTCTATCATTTCCGGCACGATACGGCCGTCGATTACATTGTGACGCATTTTCTGATATCGGACATCGTCAAGGCATTTTTCATCAAACTTGTGTGGAATCCGATCTTGTGCATTGCGTACGTCGCGATTGCAGTGCTGGTGTGGATGGCCGCGGTTGTCATCGCTATCAGGGCAGGATCAACGATGACGCGCACGCACATCAATTTCTTCCATGCTTTTTCCGTCACCATCTGGGCAACGCTGCCACTGCTGGCGTTCATTCCCGTGGGCATGATCCTGTATCGTGTGATGGAAAGCGATGTTTACATCCTGCCGGTCATGTTGGTCCTTGGGGCGATCCTTGTGTGGATCATGCTCCGGACGATGAAGGGCATCTCGATCGTGTATGAGGTAAGGCCATTACAGGTCTATGCCATCGCACTGTTGTTGGTTGCGGTGGTCGTCGGGACAACATTCACGTATCTCAATCACGATTACTCCACGGTTGCATACTTCCGATTTGTGCTGTCGACAGTACTCCCCACAGCACCATGAACGAAATCAGACCATAGCAGGCAATGTATCTCTCAAAATTAGATGTCGTTGGCTTCAAATCGTTTGCCAACAAGGTGCATCTCGATTTCGACGCCGGTATCACGGCCATCGTCGGACCCAACGGGTGCGGCAAGACGAACGTGGTGGATGCCATCCGCTGGTCGCTGGGTGAGCAGAAGCCCAGTACGCTCCGCAGTGACAAGATGGAAGACGTCATCTTCAATGGGACCAAGAACCGCAAGCCGATCGGCATGGCGGAAGTCTCGCTGACCATTGAAAACACAAAAGGCATTCTCCCGATTGAGTATTCCGAAGTCACCATCACACGCCGCGTCTATCGTTCGGGTGAAAGCGAATACTATCTCAATAAGACTCTCTGCCGGCTGAAGGATATCAAGGATCTCTTCATGGATACGGGTATGGGTTCGGATGCCTACTCCGTGATCGAATTGAAGATGGTCGAGACGATCCTCAGTGACCGGACCGAAGAGCGCCGGCGTCTTTTCGAGGAAGCGGCGGGCGTCACAAAATACAAGCATCGCCGGAAAGAAGCGTACCGCAGACTCGACTCCGTGCAGCAGGATCTGGTACGTGTGAACGATGTGGTGAAGGAAGTGCAGAAGTCGGTGAACTCGCTGGAACGGCAGGCGCAGAAAGCGGAACGCTTCAACGAATTGACCAAGTCCCTCCGTGCCATTGAAATCGCTCTGCTCGAGCGGGACTATGTTGCGATCCTCGACAAGATCGGGCCGTTGAGAGACAGCCTGGCCGGTGCGGTCGGAGAGAAAGAGCGTATCGACAATGACCTGTTGCAAGAAGAATTGCTCCTGGAAGAACTGCGCGCGCAGATGGCCACACTGGAGTCGCAGCTGTCGGATACGCAAAACGTTCTCTCCGACCAGCAGCAACAGATCAATCTGGCCCAGCAGCGTCAAATTTCTGCTGCGGAGCGGAAGAAATCTTTGCTGGATGCTATTGAGCGGTACGAAAGAGAGCGGGTCGATTTGCAGACGCAGCAGAAAGAGCTCGACGCCCGTTCGCATGAATTGCGCGCATTGATTGAGCAGACCCATGTGAAGGTGGAAGACGCTGCGCGAAACGACGCAGCGAAGCACGAAGAACTGGATGCAGTGACGGTACAGCTGGAGGCCAAGAAGGCCGACGTCCGGGTGCTGCAGGAGAAGATTCTGGCGGCGATGCAAGCGGTCTCCAACAAGCGCCAGGAGCTTGAACGGACGAAAGCCCGCATTGAGAACATTCATGGGCGCATTGACTTTTCCTCAGAAGAAAATTCCTCCTACGAAAAAGAGATAGAAGAAATCAACGCGAGTGTGCAGAAGCTGTCTGCTGAGGACAAGGAACTTCGCCGCCGGTCGGCCGAGGCGGAATTTCGCCTGAACCAGAAGGAACAATTCCGCACAACGCTCGAAGCGGAACTCGCAGAACTGCGAAACAGGGAATTTGAAACGCGCACCGCAATGGAACGCCGTTTTGCACGTCTCGATTTTCTGAAAAGCCTCGTCGAAAGCTATGATGGATTTTCGGAAGGCGCAAAATTCCTGATCATGAATGATGCATGGAAGGCAAACGTCGAGACCACAGTTGCCGATGCGCTTTCGACGGAGGCAAAATATCGGGTCGCGATTGAAGCCGCACTGGGAGAATCGTCCGGCTATATCGTCGTAAAAAATGTGGATGAAGCATATCGCGGCATCGAAGTCCTGAAAGAACACCAAAAGGGCAGAGCAACCTTTATTTGTCTGGACCGGGTTCCGCCGTCCGTCGGGCCTCTTAAAAAGATCGCCGGCGACGGTGTCATCGGGTGGGCGAAGGATGTGATCGAATGCGAATCCGCCTACGGGCCGATGTTTGAGTATTTGCTGGAGAATACGCTGGTGGTGCGCGATGCCGGAACGGCATTCAAACACGTCAACAACGGCATGCTCATCAAGTGCGTTACAATGGACGGCGAGATCATTTCCAGCCAGGGTGTACTGAAAGGCGGAAGCGTCCGATCGGATGAGGGCGGCCGGATCGGCAAAAAGAAACAGATCGACGAGCTGGCAGCGGAGTTGGGATCGTTGGAATCGACGCTGGCGCAGGTGCGTGCACAGACGGTGGAAAAGGAAGAGCTGCTCCGTTCCCTGGATATCAAGTCGCTCGTCGAAAACGCCAGGAAAGTGGAGCAGGAAAAGACTGCGGTTGAAATGCGCATTGCGCAGATCGAGTTCGAGAAGAAGCGGATCAACGAAAACATCCAGCGGAATGTCGGCGAAGGCAGAAGATTGCAGGAAGAAGCGGTCGTGCTGCAACAACAGATCGATGCGCTTGTGCCCGCCCTCACGAAACTGGAAGCGGAAAAGTCGGCTATCGAACATCAGGCGGGTGCGGCCGCAAGCGAACTTGAGACTATGGAAGTCATGTGGAACGAGTTCTCCGGAATCGCCCACAGCGCCCGCGTCGCGCTCCTGAATCTTGAAAATGAGGAAAAGAACTTTGCACGCGAGCTGGAATATACGCGCGCGACACTGACCAATATTGTGACATCGATTTCGCAGCGGGAGAAGGATTCGCTCTTCGCCTCGTCTGAAATCACACGGCTGGCGGACGAACTGGCCTCGACAGATCATGAGCTGTCGTCCCTCTCCACGGAATTGTCGGTTCTGGTGGAATCGAAAAGAAGTGTCGATGCCGAGTACAACCGCAAACGCAATCAAATGCACGCGATCGAATTGAAGATCAAAGACGAACGCCGGCTGCATGACGATTCGATGGGCCGGACGCACGCCCTCGAGATCAAATTGTCCGAGCTGACCATGCGCGCCGAGGCGATGGTGCAGCGTGCCGCAGATGAATTTGCGATGGCCCTGATCCGAAAGGAATTTGCATCCGAGGAGATTTTTGATTTCGACGTGGCGCGCGAAGAGATCCGCACGGTGAAGGAGAAGATCGGAAATCTCGGCGCCGTGAACTTCGCCGCCTTCGATGAGTACACGACGGAAAAAGAACGCCTCGATTTCATCACCGGCCAGCGGGCGGATCTTCTCGAAGCGGAAAAAACGCTTGCCGAGACTATCGAGGAAATCAACACGACGGCGAAAAACACGTTTAATGATACCTTCATCAAGATCCGGGAGTACTTCATCGCCACGTTCAAGAGCCTGTTCGATGAGGGTGATGAATGCGATCTGCGGCTGGAAGAGGGAGTCGACCCGCTGGAAGCGCGTATCGAGATTATCGCGAAGCCGCGCGGCAAGCGGCCGACGTCGATCGATCTGCTCTCCGGCGGGGAGAAAACGCTGACCGCCATCGCGCTATTGTTTGCCATCTATCTGGTAAAACCGAGTCCGTTCTGTATTCTGGATGAAGTAGATGCGCCGCTCGACGATTCCAACATCGACCGTTTTTCGCGCATCATCAGAAAATTCAGCGACAACACGCAGTTCATCGTCGTGACGCACAACAAACGGACCATGGAATCGGCCAACGCAATGTACGGCGTGACCATGGAAGAGGAAGGCGTCTCCAAACTCGTCTCAGTGCGCTTCAACGAAGCCAAAGTGTCGAAGAACTAATGGATCAACACTCTTCCATCGTTGTCTTTGCGGATTTTGACGGCACCGTCACCCGGAACGATATCGGCGATGCGTTCCTGCTCCATTTCGGCGACGGTGAACGCTGCATCCGCTACTATCAGGAATATCTGGATGGGAAACTCGGGGCGCAGGAATGCTGGCAGAAAGAGTTTGAGACGGTGCGCTCACTGTCACCGAAAAAACTCTCGGCATTTTTGAAAGGCTTTGCCATGGATCCGGGTTTTCCCGCGTTTGTTGTGTTTTGCGAGGAACACAAAATTCCGGTGACTATCGTGAGCGACGGTTTCGATGCGTACATCGATCACATCCTCCGGCGCGAAGGCATGGAGCGAGTGCCATATTTTTCAAACCGGCTGCAGTTCCGGGAAGACGGCGGCATCATTCCGATTTTTCCCCATACCGATGCGGAGTGCAACGATTGTGCAAACTGCAAGCGCAATCATCTCCTGACGGGTTCCGGGGACGATCAGGTGATTGTCTATATCGGCGACGGGTACTCCGACCGGTGTCCTGCAGGATTTGCAGATATTGTTTTTGCCAAAAATGCGTTGCTGCGCCATTGTGAGAAAGAAAATATCACGTATCACCGGTTCGATACATTTCACGATGTGCTGAGCCGCTTCCGATTAATTATCGCCGGGGAGAAGCCGAAGAAACGTCGAACGGCTGAGTTGGCGCGAAAAGAAGTCTTCATGCAAGGATAGCGAATGGATCTCCGGGAACGATTGTTCAAAATGAGAAGTTATACGCCGTTGCCGTTTCTGGCGGTGATGCTGGTCTATGCCGTCCCAACGGTGGAATCGATCGTCATCGGACTTGTTATCACGGTGCTGGGTGAAGCGATTCGATTCTGGGGTGTTGCCATCGCCGGCACGGAAACCCGTACGACCGGCGAACCGGGCGCCACCAATCTGATTACCGACGGTCCGTTCGGCTATGTGCGTAATCCGCTTTATGTCGGGAATATTCTTATGTACACCGGATTCGGCGTGATGTCCAATGCCTTGATGCCCTGGCTGCCGCTCTGTGCGCTGGTCTATTTTGTGTTCCAATATGCCATGATCATCTCGAGAGAAGAGCAGCATCTGCGCCAGGCGTTCGGCGAAGAGTACGCGCGCTACGTGAAAAATGTTCCGCGCTTTGTTCCTCGACTTACTCAATACAAAGGCGAACACTCATTTCATCGCGGCGTGGATATAAAACGCGGAGTAACCTCCGAAACGCGCACGCTGCAGGCATTCGGCCTGTTGTTAGCTATTCTCATCATCATCGCCATCCTTCGAGCCGCCCTTTATGGATGAGGCAGTATGAATCGCAGCATACTGTTCATTGCCGGTGAATCGTCGGGTGACGCCCATGGCGCCGGTGTTGTGCGCGAACTGAAACGGCGGGAACCGGAACTGGAGCTCTTTGGCATAGGCGGTGAAAAAATGAAGCAAGAGGGAATGGCGCTCATCTATCATGTGCGCGAGCTTTCCTTCATGGGATTCGTCGAGGTGATCAAGCATCTTCCGCTGCTCCGATCGGTGGAAAAGACGCTCGATCAATTATTGCGCCTCAAGAAGCCGCTGGCGGTGGTATTAATTGACTATCCGGGATTTAATCTCCGGTTTGCGCGTCTCGCAAAACAGTACGGCGTTCCTGTCTTCTACTACATCAGCCCGCAAGTGTGGGCGTGGAAGAAAGGCCGGATCAAGAAAATGCGCGGCATCGTCGACATGATGGCGGTGATCTTCCCGTTCGAAAAAGAGCTGTATGAGAAGGAAGGAATTCCGGTTCAGTTTGTTGGCCATCCGTTAATGGAAGAGCTGGATGTTGCCATTGCACGAGATGAATTCTGTGCCAAGTGGGGAATTCG
>JAPLFO010000077.1 GCA_026390635.1 Ignavibacteriales bacterium | reverse complement strand
TGTATCTTTTGGTAAACCCATCTCCTGGGCGATGGTGCGGGCAAGATTCGACACCCTCCTCTGGTGACCTGCGGTGTAGGGGTCTCGTGTCTCTACTGTTGAAGACAATGCCTGGATGGTGCCTATCAAGCTCTTCCTCAGCTTCTCCAGGGTCTGTTTCAGTTCTTCCTCGGCAAGCTTGCGGGGGGTGATGTCTTCGATGGTGCCTTCTGCAGAATAGAGGGTATTCCCCGTCTCATCCTTGACCGCACGGGCATTGATAGAAGCCCAGAAGGTGCTCCCGTCCTTTCTCTTCAGTTGCACTTCAAAACTTGTTACCGTCCCCTTTTCCCGAAGGATACGGAGAAACTCATTTCGATCGTCAGGGTTCACATAAATCTGTCTGCCAATATCTGTGATTGTCTCAATCATTTCATCAGGCGAACTATACCCGTATATACGTGCAAGTGAAGGATTGGCAGCAATATAGCGTCCTTCAGGGGTGGTCTGGAAGATGCCTTCAATGACATTCTCGAAGATGTTGCGGTATTTTTGTTCGCTTAACTTCAAGGTTTCCTCAGCACGTTTGCGCTCGGTGATGTCGCGGCAGATGCTCATTAGCGCCGGTTGACCATCCCAGGTGATCCGCCGCGCGATCACGTCGGTCGGGATAAGTGAACCATCTTTGCGCTGATGCACGGTTTCAAATGAGAGGTAACCGTGCTCCATCAACCGGGCCATCCAATCCGGCGCGTGCGGAGCTTCCGCCGGTGAATCCACCTGATCGATCGTCATGGACATCAGCTCTGCGTGGGTGTAGCCGAGCCGTTCACAGGCCAGCGGGTTGACTGCCAGCATCCGTGATTCCACGTCGATGACGAAGATCGCGTCACCGGCGTTGTCAAACAAGAGTCTGTGTTTTTCCTCGCTCTCCCGCAGCGACTTCTCTGCAACATCTCTTTGGATAACCAGAGCACCGGTGTTACTGAGCCCATCCAGTGTTGCGTCTTCTGCGGACGATATTGGGTGTTTTGCAAAGAGGGCCAGAACCCCCAGTGTCTTTCCACCGGGAACGCGTAACTGATATCCCACAAACGACACGAGCCCGAGTTCACGTGCCCATTCGAGGTTGTGAACCCGAGGATCATTCTGCACATCGTTTGTGAGGAACCTGTGATCATCGCCTGACGCGATGCATCCGATCTTGTAGCAACCGAAAGGAACGCGGCGGTGAATTGCGCCGTCTGTATGTGTGTAGCGACCGGAACTCGCCAGCAAATGCAGACACCGGTCACGGTAACGACAGATATGCGGTCCTTCATGCACGTCTGCGTGGACGCAGCCCTGTTCGCACAGATCACCCGGCTTAATCAGCCAGATTCTACAGAAATCGGCGTTGAAGAGGCTGACAATGCTGTCAGTTATAGCTCTGAGTTTTTCTTCAAGCGTGGCCGGCGCAAGAAGCGATTGTTGGAGTAGGCTGACACCCTGCTGCCATAGCAGCATTTTTTCGCGTTCATCCCCCGTCCTCTTGTGCTCGGTAATATCCCGGATCGTTCCCTGGAACCCTATCACATTTTTATCTGTATCGCAGAGTGCAACCGATGTGATAAGTGTATTTATTGCCGTGCCGTCTTTTCTGCGCAAGTCCACGGGAAATTCCATACAATAGCCAAGTTCTGCAATAATACTGTTGTGCTTTGTCCTTTCTTCCGGATTGACATAGAGATTTGGCACATTCACCTGCATCAGTTCCTCACGGCTTAAATAACCGAACAATTCCACTGCGGCATCATTCAAATCGATCCATCTTCCCTCTTTTGATGTTACGAAGACACAATCCCTCGAAGTCATGAAAAACCGTCGGTATTTTTCCGCGCTATCCCTGAGCGCCTTCTCGGACTGCTTGCGAGCAACCGCTATGCCGATGGTTGCTCCAATCCCCTCAAGAAATTTAATCATCTCGATCGAAAATACATCGCGCCGCGAATCATTCAACTGTAGAAGACCGATGATCTCATCCCCTGACCACAAGGGAATCAGGGCTACTGATTCATATCCTTCAGCATTACAACGGTTGCGCGTGCGTGTCTGACGGTCTTCTTCCGATGTTGAAGCCAAAAGTTCCGTTGTGCAGTTCGACCAGAAAATTCCGCCCGCTGTAAAGAAGGGGAACGCAGGATTCGTACGGCCGCATAGGATGTTGCCGCACATACACTCGAGATAGGGATTTCCATGTGAGTCGCGAATGATTTCACCGACATTGTCCCGTGCGCAGAGATAATTCTCGGCCTCCAGAAAGTGCGGCGGAAACCCGTTTGTCTCGTAATAGGGAAAATCCTCACCCTCCCGAAGGCGGATACCGATTGCCTCAGTACCGGTGTACTCCTTCAGCAGGAGAAGAATATCGCGGATCAGGTTGACGATTTCATTCGAACGGTTCAGTGTTTCTAAAATTTTGTTGATTAATATCTGCCTCTGCTCTTCTCCTTTCTTCTCCGAGATATCTTCCGCGATCCCATCATAATTGAGAAGTTCCCCTTTTTCATCACAGACGGCATGCATGCTGATGGACGCCCAGATTATGCGGCCGCATTCTTCGATCATCTGTATTATTTTTGTCCGCTCTTCCGGATTCACATAGAACTGACCGGCAATATCCGTCACTGCAGATATGAGTTCTTCGGGAGAATTATAACCCAACATGGTTGCCATTGCCGTATTGGCGGTGATGAATTGTCCTTCCGGAGTCGTCTGATAGATTCCTTCGATCGCGTTCTCGAAAATGGAACGGTATTTTTCTTCAGCCTGTCGTATCCGGATATTCAACCACGTATTTTCCAAAACGGGAGAGATGATACTCACCAGGATGCTGAGCGCCTTCACCTGTCCCAGCGTCATATGGCGATGACTCCGCGTGACATTGACGTTCAACACGCCGACCAGATTGCCTCCTGCCAGCATCGGCATGGAAACGGCAGCGCGGATATCGGTGCGCGGATTGATGGGAGAAAAACGTTGATCATCAACCTTTCCCTTTATGAACACGGTCTCGCGGTGACTGGCCACCCAGCCGGCAATGCCCTGCTCCATCGGCACGCGTTCCCCAATGTATTCTTTGTGCCCACCGCGGGCAACGGCAACATAAAGCTCCTTGCCGTTACGGGTCGGCAGCATGACGGACACCTCATCGGCGTCGCATTGCTGAAGGGTGGCGTCGGCGACTTTATTCAGAATGGCGTTCAAATCGGAGGAAAAAGCAATCGCCTTCCCCAGTTCATGAATAGCCACTGTTTCCCGCAATTGTATATTTTCCATCCGCAGACTTCGAACTTCCATGGCACGGGAGAGGAGCGGCAGAAGCGTACCCAGCTTGAACGGCTTCAGCACATAGTCAAACGCGCCTTTCTTCATCGCCGCCACAGCCGTTTGAACCGTTCCATGTCCGGTCATGATGATGCCGACAAGGTTCGGATCAATTTCAAGCCCGGCCTGAATCAGTGCAATGCCATCCATTTCCGGCATCATCAAGTCCGTCAGAAGCAGGTCGTAATCCTGTTCCACAAGGACTTTCAATGCGTCGCCGCCGGTGGTAAAGCCCATCGTTTCGTACCCCTGCCCGGCGAGCGCCTCACAGAGAGCCGTCATCAACTCGACTTCGTCGTCAACGACCATGACACGTCCCACTTTGAAATTTTCATGATTCTTCTTCATATCTTCCGCCACCTGTTTCATTGGTCATTCATCCCTTAGACATGCTGAATTACTTCCATTTGAGAAAGGCAGGGTAACACATACCTTTGTCCCTTTTCCTGGAACTCCATCGCCCGTGATTTCGAGCCGGCCGGAGTGATTATTCGCAATGCGCCTGCAGATGGCCAATCCCAATCCCGTGCCTTTTCCTTCCGGTTTCGTGGTATAGAAGGGTTCCAGAACTTTGGGTAGGATCTCAGGCGGTATGCCCACACCCGTATCGGCAATCTCGATAACAATAAACATGTTTCGAGTTGCAGGTTGCAAGTCTGTCTTCTGGCTTCTGTCTTCTGAGTCCTGCTGATATACCCGTATTGTAAGCGTTCCTCCCTCAGGCATGGCATCGCTTGCATTTGTGAACAGATTCAGAAACAACTGTCTCAATTGCTGACGATCTGAATGGATAAGCGGTCCCTCGGGTTTGAATTCCCGGGCAACTGCAATATTCTTCTT
>JAPLFO010000038.1 GCA_026390635.1 Ignavibacteriales bacterium | reverse complement strand
TTGCCCACATCAGCAATATTTGAGGATTGATAACTGTTTGAACGACTGTCCCGCCAATTATCATGAAACCACCGATTCGCTCCGATTTCCACGCAACAATCATCCCGGCAAGTATGATTCCCCATAAAACCAATTTGACGATATCCAACGTAGTCAGAGATGATGAATAACGGTCACCAAGAAATGAAAGCAGATGAAAAGCGATTACGAATATGGTGAGTGTGCGAGCAGTCCAGCGAAGCACTTTAATCATAGTAGCTCCAATAATGAAATGAGAGGCGGTTTCTTCACGGAATTGTTCCTCTTAAATGGGCAACAAAATTGTCTCTGGTGGCGCAAACCAATAGCGCATAACGTTTAGGCAAACCGCCGTTGCGAGCCGCCGCTATCGAAACACCCAACCGCTGTGGCGGCGAGCAATGGAGCGAGCACTTTACATATAGCCAATCCTTGTTTCAACATCGCCTATCCAGCGTGCGAGCGCCGATTTGGCGTTTGTTATGCGAAGTAAGCCGCCTACTTAGACGGTACTACTTCCTCGGAATTTCCTGGTGCACTTTGAGGATAGTAGGATTCTCTTGGTTCTTGTGTACGCTAACGAGATAATAGTGTGCGCCACGGAGATCCATTTCTCCGAAGATGGTATCCACGCATTGAAAGTAATTGCTGTGCTTAGACATAACTTCGTACCGATACTTGTTGGTCCTCTGTACCCTGAGATACTCAGCGGTGACAATCCTGATCACCAGTCGTTGACCTTTCATCGCGACACTATCGATGTGCGTTCGCTTTGATGAGAGTTTTCGCCTGACTTGAACAACCGTCAAGGCAGGGTTAATTGCTGTTTTCGCAGACTGCTTGGCGAGCCTGTCAACAGCCTTGTTATGGATATCAGTTGAATGGCCGCGGACCCAGCGGATTTCAAATCGCCTGCCAACCGAATAGAGTCGTTTGACAACCTTGAGAAGTTGTTTCCAGAGATCAGCGTTGAGGATTGGCTTCCCGTGCTGGTTGCACCAGCGTGATTTCTGCCAGGTATAGAGAGCGCGAGTGTAGTTGTCCTTCACATACAACGAGTCTGTGTGAACAACTACTTTGTCAACGGTTTGAACGTAATCCTGGGAAATGGCCTCCTCAAGCCCTTTGATGCAAGCCAGTAACTCCATCTGGTTGTTAGTCGCACCCTTGTATCCGGTGATCTGCAAATCCTTGATGAAGTTCTCGTTGCCGAAGCGGTCTGCGCAAATGAATCGAATACCGACCCCTCCAACGCGCGGAGACGAGTAGGACGAACCATCGGAGTAGATATTCAGGGCGTTGTCTTGAATCATTTTTTCCCTAGCTGGCGGCCTATTGTGCCTAACGTTTAGGCAACATGCCGTTGCGAGCCGCCGGTATCGAACGGACGTTCCGTTGCGCCGGCGGCGAGCAATGGAGCGAGCACTTTACATTCAGCCAACCTGTGTTTCAACATTGCCTAACAAGTGTGCGGGCGCCGTTTTGACGTTTGCTAGGCGAAGGCCCGCCCGTCGCTTGTTGAAAGAGCACAAACAATGAAGTTACCATAGAACAGGAACTTGTACACGTAGCTCTTTCCGCCCTCCCGAAAAAGGAAATAACGGAAGATATCGGGATTGAAAGTTCGATGCTCCTCGAAGTCTAGAGACAATAATCTGTCGTTGACCTCGCGATAGGGGTTGGGTTTCCCGCGTAATGTTGATTCAGTGATTGTGAAATTGGGGGTCCAGATCTCCCATTGATTGTTGTGTGACGCATTGAAATCGTGGTAGTAAATTGCATTCGAGAAGAATTGAAAGAATCGATTCCAGCGAGCGACATTGACTTCAACGCCGCCGGTGTCGCGACCGTCGGGTAACCTCAGAAATTTCACTCCTTTGAATACGGCGGCGACCAAACCAGGACGACGCTGAAATGAACGATTGACTTTGGTGGCTGCAAGTTCTTCACCTAATGGATTGTTCCCTAGAGAGGGAGCAATGATCGCGCGAACGTACTCGTCATCCTTTGATTTTCCGAGATTGTGCTCGGCACAAGACGGAACGGTAATCAGATTGATCTTGTGACCGGGTGGAAAGAAGCAATCCGGCGGCACGTGCTCACTGGTTACGCTGTCTCGGCTGCACATGTAGCAGGTCATAGGTTGCCTTTCACAAGGGCGGGCTTTCGCCTAACTATTCAAACATCGCACTTCGTTATTGGTGATATTCCAAATTGAATTACGCGGTAATGTTGCACTTATGTCCGATCAGGCTGCACTATCCGCTCAATCGGACTTCCAATATCCCTCTCTCTCTGCTTCCACACCGGACGCCGATGCGGAACTTGCCCGTGTGAGCAACGTGAAATCCGATCTACCCCTTCCCCTCCACAATCTTTATTTCTTCCTTTGTCAGACCGTAGAGTTGATAAACCAGTTGATCAATTTTAGCGTCCGTTGCAGCTATTTGACGCTCCAACGGCTCGCGTTCGCTGTCAAATACTTTGCCTTGAAGATCTTTGTTGAGCTTGAGCATGTTATCGACGAGAGAGGCTAGATCGTCATGCTGTTTCTTTTCAGACGGGCTTTTAATTCCAATTATTGGGATTGTTAGCAAATCTTTTAAAAGAACCTTTGGAAACGATTCCTTGAAAGCGTTTGCCGAAGTATATATATGCAAAAAGGATATAAGCTTCGAATTCAGTATAGCAAGGATGAACTTTTCATCATTGGAATCATCTTTCAATTTTATGCCGTCTACGGAATTTGAAAATACGAAGTCCTCATCGGTCATCGTAGCTTGAATTGCTCCGTTTGTCGTAACCTCCCTTACCAGCAATCGTTTTCCACTGAACCAATGGGGTGCCCGAGGCTCGGCCAGCCATGGACCATAGTCGACATATTCCCCTTGCCATTTTAAACAATATCGGCAAATCTCTTTACCTCCCAAGAGAGGTTTATGTGTTTTCTTCTTAGCTCTCTTGCTGTGGAATGCTTGAGCCGTCACTTCTTTTGCTGTTTGCTTTGGCTTCCCTTTTCCTTTCTGATAGATTTTAACTCCCCATACGACTTCGGCGAAAAGTGAAAGCGGTCTTCCTTGTTTGCGGATTTTTCGAACAACGGTAAGGATATGTGGTGGAACATATACCGGAAAAATCAACGCTTCATCTTCTAAAATATTTTCTTGAAAAATCGAATACCCTTTCTGATCTGGTAGGTCCCATCGAATGATAGAGAAAGCGTTTTTTGACACCACGGCATTTTCAAAAATAACAATCAGCGTTTCCACTGTAGCATTTTCAAAAGCCTTGCGAGGAGCGACAACGATGGAATCAACTTTTGTTCGCCCGGCCAACAGACGCCTAAATGGAAGTCCGAATTCAGATGCAACCCATGCAGATGGCATGATAAAACCACATACTGCATTCTTCTTAAGAACGGTGAGACTTTTTTCTACAAAAATTGGATAGGTATCAATTTGATAATTGGCGGTTTTGTACATCGCCCCCAGATATGCTGTCTGAAGTCCCGTAATATCAGCTCCATACGGCGGATTCCCAAGCACTACATCGAATCCACCGGATTTCATGATTTCCGCGAACTCCACATCCCAGTCAAATGGATTGATCTTCTGCCGAGTATCGTCTCCGAACATGTCTTCCTGGGATGCGAAGTCAGTCCCAATAAGAGAGTTGCCGCATTTAATATTGTCTGTCATGGAAGGAAGATAGACCTCTTTCAGCGCCAGCGTCATTTGCGGATTGAGGGTTTCTGCATTTTCCCCTTCGAGCACTTTCAGATAGAGAGACATTTGCGTCACTTCCACTGCCTGACGATCGATATCCACGCCGTAAATATTGTTGACGAGAATATCCCGCTTCTTGCGCGGTGAAACATGAACGTTTCCGTTCACATCCAGATATGCGTCCGGCACATTGTTGACGGTCTGAATGTCCTTTGGGCGCACGGTGTACCATTCCGTGTGATAGTCGATCAGTTTCTGGAATGCTCCGAGCAGAAAACTGCCGCTGCCGCAGGCAATATCTATAATTTTCAGTTTGGCAACTTCTTTCGGTGATAGTTTCAGATGCGGCGCTCCCGGCGATGCTGTGGCAACCGGCTCATCAAAGAGCATCTTTCCGAGCGTATTGTCCACGATGTAGTTGACGATGTATTGCGGCGTATAGTACACACCGCCCGCCTTCCGCACTTCGGGCTTTTCTTCGATGCGTGTCGTCTTCGCCGTCAGGTGAATCGTCTTCCCCAGGAACTTCTCGTAAATGCTGCCGAGAA
This sequence comes from Ignavibacteriales bacterium, assembly GCA_026390635.1. GTDB lineage: Bacteria > Bacteroidota > Ignavibacteria > UBA10030 > UBA8401 > JAPLFO01. Next base: position 10,723 of record JAPLFO010000038.1, on the reverse strand, counting down.
TTTCCACGCCGATTTCGGAGAAATGATACGGCGAGAAGGGATAGTTCAGATTCTGCAATATTTTGACAAGTACGTCGTTCCCCACCTCCAGATCTTCGCATGCGTGTGGCGCAAAGAGAAGTCCGTTATAAAGCGAACGCCGTTGCTTGAACAATTCATTGAGAAGGGAATAGAGCGAGATGCCCTTACGTCCCTGCCACATATGGAGAATGGCCAGCAGCGTATTTTCGACTTCAATCTCGCGGTCCTCGCAGACGCGCAGAAAAACTATGCGGTCCAGAATTCTCTGCACCGACTCATTCAGCGTAAAATCGGTGAGGCGCGCCCGGTTGCGCGGATGCTTTGCAATATCGCGGGCAAGTTCCTCCCGCCACGAGGAGAGATCTTCCAAAAACTCCTTGTCCAGTGCAAAATCACCGCTGCGCTTCTGCAGAAGGTTCTTGGTCAGCGTGTCGAGAGAACCGGCCTCAATTGCATCGCGGGAAAAGGTGTCAAACAGATGATCAAATTGGTCGAGGTACTGTGTGTACTGCAGATCGAATTCCTTGAGCACACCGAGTTTGGGTTTATCAAAACGCGGACGGTTCGTACAGTCAAAGACACGGAATTCCTCAAAGTCCGTCAGAATGGAAACCGGCACACGACCCGAAAAACCATAACGCTTTATCTGAAAAATCGCGTCCTGGTTCTTTGCCAGATCCACGCAGGGCTTTTTTGCCTCGACAAAAAACTTGGTTTGTCCTTTGATGCGGAATCGGTAGTCCGGCTTCTTTGTCGCTTCTTTTGCGCTTGCCCTGTACTCATCTTCTGCGATGTAGTCCAGAATAGAAGCATACTCTTTATGCGCGGCGGTCAGCGTTTCTTCGCTCGCGAACAATTTTGTCTGTTCCTTCACTTCCCGGCCGACATCTGTCTTGAGCCGCCCTTCGGGGATGACCTCCTGCAGATAGAGCGGCTTCATGGCGTGATTGTGTACATCCCATCCGAGTGCTGTAAACAGCGGATCGATCAACTGCTGACGTGCCTGGGTTTCGTTGAACGACGGCGATTTGAATTGGTAGAAATTATCACCGAAAAATTTTACCAGCTTCTCTATCTGACCTTTTGCTGCAAGTCTATCGCTTGGCATGAAGTGCCCTCTTATGAGATGCAATTGCTTTTGTGCCGTATCTATTAAGGAATCTTGTATTCCCGTATTTAAATGCCATATTGAAAAGGCATATCCTCTACGGATCCAACTCCATCATCTTCGTATCGAACAAATGATGATCTTGCGCAGGCCCCTGCCTCGAGGTCTGAAATACATGGATTTCAAGCGCAAATATAATCCATTGTAGATCCAACATCAAGGATGGTTCCCGCCAGGCAATGGCTTGGAGATGCAATTTCGGATTGTGCCACCGGATTCACGCCCAATCGCGCAGAACGCAGCTTTGCAGTAAATTCCATTGTTCTTGAATATTCTCGATCGTTTGTGTATTCTGATTTCACTGAAATTTTCCACTGACCATCACTGGATACCCGATGAAATGCATTCTTTTTTTGCTTCCGTCCCTGCTATTCTCTCAATCCTATAAGATTCACGGCCTCGTTCTGGACGATTCGACTCATCTCTCCCTTCCGTATGCAACCATTCGTGTGGATCAGACGGATATGGTAACCTCCTCCAACAAGGAAGGGACATTCCTGCTGGAACTCCCGGCGGGAGAATATTCCCTGCTGATAAGCTACGTCGGATACAATGCCAAAACCGTAGCGGTATCTGTCCCGGAACAATCGTCCGTCCGCATCGCATTGACGCCGGCGATGATTCAGATGCCGGAGGTGTCCATCGCCGCCGATGCGGAAGATCCTGCGATAGAGATCATGCGCCAGGCGATCAAGCGGCGCACAAAGAACTATGAGGGTCTAAAGAATTATGAGATCTCCGGATACAAGAAGGACATTTTCTATAAAGGCGACATGATCGCCATGATCGATGAGAAGTTCGTCCGCCATGTGTATGAGGAAGGAAAGATGAGTAAGGAGTTCGTCCTGTCCACGCATAAGACGGAGAACATCAAGAATCAGAAAATGAACATCAATCTGAACATCGCCTGGGCGCTCTTCTTTGTCAACGGCACGCTGAACGTCGGCATCGGGAACGCCCGCAGTCAGCCGGTCTTTCCGCTGGCGGACAATGCGCTGCAGTATTACGACTTCAAACTGCTGCAGACCAAATTTGCCGGTAAGAATGCGACGTACATCATTCAGGTAATTCCACGAACCAATGTTGAACCGCTGATCCGGGGAAAAATATTCATCGACGATGCCACCTATGCGGTGATCGGCGCGGATATTGAGACGACCGAAGGCTGGCACATCCCGTTGGTAAAATCATTTGTCATGAAGATCCAGCAGACCTACGCCAACTACAATGGCTTCTGGATTCCACAGTACTCGGAGCTGTCCATGGCGGGCCAAGTCAGCGCACTCGGCGGATTGGTCAGCATGGACCGCATGGAATTATCGGAGGTCTTTTCGGCCAGTTCCTGCAAAGTGAATGGAACCGTTCCCGATTCCGTCCGCTACGCACGGCGATCCAAATACGGCGGCTACACAACGGATACGACGAAGCAGGTGTCCGCTCTGAAACGATATCGAAAGACAAAACGTGTTCCTGCAGCGGAAGATGTGACCTATGAGCCGGCTGTTGCGCCGCTGGATCTCTCCGCCATTGCGATGAACACATTGCGACCGCTCCCCCTGACAACTAAAGAAGTTGCCGCCTTTGCCGAACTCGACAGCAGCCAGACACTCGACAAAGTATTCAAACCTCAGGGAGCCCTGAGTGTTCTATCGTCTTCATCGGACACAAGCGCAGGTTTGCTGAAACGAATCGGCAAGGTCCTTTGGAATTATGGAATGCTCCACAACAATCGTGTGGAGGGGATCACTCCAGGCGCATACATAGACGTTGATGATATGGCGAGCGATTTCTATTACAACGCGGCGGCGGGCTATTCTTTCGGATTGAAACGCGCCGAGGGTGCGATCGGCGGAGGATACAATCTTGGCGACGACCATCTGGATAGAATTGACGCCAATGGGTGGGATATTGCCCGTCCATGGCAGCCATCGACAGACATCTCAAAGACCATTAACTCTATCGGCTTCACCGTCACTGGAAAAGATTATTTCAACTACTTCCGCTCGACAGGATTCAATCTCGGCATTCATAAGTACTTTTCAGATTTTTCATTCGTGAAGCTGTACATCATTGCGGAGCGGCAACGATCGGTTCTGAACAATTCCTATTTTTCGCTCTGGAAAGACCACCGTCTCAATCCCGCGATACAGGAAGGACACGATAATGCTGTGCAGCTCCAATGCGGCTATGAATCGAACCAGGAAAGTGGGTTCGGGTCCCTGGGCGGATTTTCGATTGGGCTGGGGGCCAGGATTTCATTGCCGAAGCTCGGAAGTGATTTTGACTATCAGCGGGTCTTTGTGTACGGCAAGATGAGAATTAATACGATATATTCAACGATGTTCAACACACCCTTTCTATCGTTCATTGTCCAGGGTGCCAGTGTTACCGGAAACAGTTTCGGGATTCAGCATGTACCAACAGTCATGTCGGCGTTATCGATTTATGCGCCGGCCGGCGTATTAAAAGGAGTGCAATCCTTCGATCTTGCGGGAGAAAAATTCATTGCCCTGCAGGGAGAGCACAACTGGCAAACGCTTCCCTTCTTGTTGCTGGGACTGAAAATGGTGGAGAGCACTGGACTGCAAATCATTACCGGAGCAAGCGTCGCCAATGTCTGGAACAGCACGCCCTATTATGTGCAACGCAAAACGTGGAAGCCGTACTGGGAAGCGTACGTCAGCATCGGCAATATTTTGGATTTTGTGAGAGTTGATTTTGTGCGGACGTCGAAAGCTCAGAACGTGATCAGGTTAGGGATTTCGACGTTGTTGTAGTGTGGCCCCTCGACGCGCCCCTTCGGGGCTTGCTCGGGGTGACGTGAGACAGTACAAAGTCATGGTGAGCGCCCCTCGGCTCGTCCCGCCATGGCATGACTCGCTCGGGGTGACGGACTATCTTGCTTAACCCCCAACACACAAGACATCCACCACACACGTCATCCCGAGTAAGTTCGTTGCGGCGTGCCGCAATGAACGCATCGAGGGACATTCTTTAGCCGGATTTCATTCTTGTCGATCGAGCAAGAAACCGCAGTTGAGACGCGTCCTCTTTAATAAGCGCCTCTTTTTTTGCGCGTCCCCAACGCTTGATCTGACGCTCTCGCCGAATGGCATCCCAAACATTTTGAAATTCTTCAACATAAACTAACTCGACCGGCTGACGCGTCGATGTATAGTTGTGGAAGACACCTGTGTGGTGTTGCATGATGCGCTGTTCGAGATTGGTTGTACAACCAGTGTAGTACGAACCGTCAGAGCATCGAAGGATATAGATCCAGGATGAACGCATAATCTCCCCCCTGAAGATTTGTGCGGTAATTGTGGTGGGTTTCCCAACAGAAAGATAACACTTTTTATTGAAAAATGAGCGCCCCTCGACGCGCCCCTTCGGGGCTTGCTCGGGGTGACGCAGCACATCATGGTGAGTGGCCCCTCGACTCGTCCCGCTATCGCGGGACTCGCTTGGGGTGACGTAAGCCGGACGAGTCGAACCATGGATCTAAAACTCGGCAGTCACACCGATTGACGGCAGGATTCCGATAGAGCTTGTCTGCTCTACTTCGCGCTTGTAGGCATTCCAGCTCGGTGCACTTTGCTGCTTTCGATTATACAAGTTTTGCACGTCCAGATACGCCACCAGATTCCATGTTTCGAAATTGAAGCGGCGGTCGATGCGCATATCCAGACTGTGATTCGTCACAACGCGGCTCGTGTTGTACTGCGCAAGGGTCGATCTTCCCGTAACGGGATCAATGGGAGTAAATGGGCGGCCGGTAGCAAGACGGAATTTGCCGGAAAATTCCCACCGCTCATTAAAGATGTAGCCCCCGCCAAGATTCAGGATGATCCGCTGGTCGAAATTTCCAGGGCGCCACGCGCCGTCCAGTCCTTTGAAGTCCGCAATATTATAGCTCAGACTCAGCAGTGCATAGTGCGGTACGTCCGAAGATTTCTTCTGCAGGAACAGTTCCACACCGCGTGCGCGGCCGACGCCCGCAGAGGTCAGCGGATCGGTGCCAAACGAAGCAAATCCCTCTTCTGCCCCGCCGAATCCTGCCCCGGTATTTGCCATCACCAGGTAGGGTCGCGTCATGCTCGCCGGATAATCATAATATTCTTTATAGTAGCCCTCCAGGCTGATCTTCACATCGCTGCGCAGAAGATGGTCAATGCCGATAATCGCTTGATTGACCGAAGTGAATTTCAAATCGGTGTTGGCGGCGTTGGAGATGATCCAGATATACGACGGCGCCTGGTGATATTTGCCGACGCTGGCATTCAGGTTGGTAATGGCGGTGAGCGCATACGTGGCAGAGAGCCGCGGTGCGAACACGAAATTGTCTTTTATCATGTTGAAATAATCCGCTCTTCCCCCCAGCGTGACACGCATGCGGTCCATCGACTGAGACGCCTGCACGTACACCGCTCCTTTGTACGCTGTCCGGGAATAGTTCGCTTTCGCGGAAAGTGCTTCTCCATAAATACTGCTTATCGGGCGAAGAAATAAATCCGTAGTCAACGGGATTGTCTTTCCGATCAAACCAAATCCCAGTTCCGTTTGTGTCGAAAGCTGATAAACAACATCGCCGCGCACGGATATTTCATTCTCGGTCGACCTATTGGTGAACAATGGGATGCCGAGCGTATCATCCTGGCGCATATCAAATTTTACATATGTGGTCCCGAGTGTCACCGTCGAAAATCCGCCTTTAAACAAATGCCGCCACGATACTCCGGCAATTCCCTGATACTGCGAGCTGGCAAGAATTTGAGAATTGCCATATTGTTTTTCCTTCGTATCGTTGAACTGCCGCACATTGTCGATAGCGGAAATACTCAGCACAGTGATATTGTCGTTGCGGGTAAGTTCGTAATTTGCCTTGATAAGAAAATCCCAGTACTCCGGCACAAATGCGAATCCAGCCGCTTTGAAAATGAAATCAAGATAGCTGCGCCGGGCGGAAACGATGTACGATCCCTGCTCGCCGATCGGCCCTTCCCCGCTCACGCCGAATTGCGATGCCGAGAGTGTTGCCTTGCCGCCAAAACGGTCCGTCCGTCCATCCCGTAAATTCACCGACAGCACTGACGAGAGGCGGTCACCGTAGCGGGCGCCGAAACCACCGCACGAGAACTCCGTCCCACTGACAAAATCGAGATTGATGAAACTCGTTGGTCCACCGGTGGCACCCTGCGTGCCGAAGTGATTGATGTTGGCGACTTCGATATTGTCGATCAGGAAAAGATTTTCCGATGGAGCGCCGCCGCGGACGATCAGATCGTTGCGGCCGTTGTCCACCTGTGCCACGCCGGGAAGGATCGACACTGCACGCACCACGTCTTCAAGCCCGCCGGGAAGACGGCGGATTTCCTCGGCTCCCTGGGCCTGCATGCTGATCGGCTTTTCCACGTTCTTCTGAAAAAAGTCCGCGCTGATCGTCACCCCGCCGACGTCAATCAATACTTCATTGATTTCGACAACTATTTCCGTCGGCTTTCCGGCAGCAACGACGAGATCTGTCTTCACCACGGGATTGAATCCAATCTGCGATACTTTTAGCTGATAGATTCCTGCAGGAATATTACCGAACGTGAAATCTCCGTTGATATCCGTGACCATTCCAAACGCTGTTCCCGGAATTGTCACATTTGCGCCCACAATTGCCTCCTTCGTTGCGCCATTGAGAACGCGGCCGTGAAGCGTGCCCGCAGCAAATAATGGCGTTGCAGAGAGTTGTGAGGGAAGAAATGATCCGACAAGAATGAAGAGAGCTGTAAGGCAGTTTGTTTTCATCGTTTCTAAGGCGTTTTCCGTATTGTTCTGGATATTGTGAGGTTGAAAACAGGAGCGAGAACCGAATTGTTCCGGAAAAGCAGAATCTGAGGCGAAAATAATTTTCCTTGAGGCTGTCAATCCGGTCGACTGACTTCGTCGCACTCTGACGAGCGGGAGCCGGGATCCACGACACGTTGTGGAGCAGAATTCCTCGTTACGATCCGTGCTGCAATCCCCCGCGGATACAGTCCTCTATCTCCCCGAACATTTCCGGCACAAACAATTCGTGTTCGGGTTTCATGAGCACGCTGCGCAGGACAATCGATGTCTCTTTGTCAGAAAGTACATCGGGATGCAGTGTTGTGAATCGGGATGCGTCAACAGCCAACAGAGCGAGATAGATCGGACGCTCACGGCGATTCATCGCCTGATCAAACAGCGACCGCGAAAGATCCCCGACACGAGACATGGTGACCGGCTCCGTTGACGGGTAATAGGTGACAATGTCCAATTGCGGCGGCAGATATTCGCTCAGCACCTCACTGTCGGCAATCAATTCAGACCACCGAAGCGCCGCACGGCGTGTCTTCTGCAGCACCAGTCCCAATCCGTCGTCGGATTGCAGCGGAAGACATTGCAGCGTACACCATAATGCTGCCGCCGACGCGCCGGCGCGTGAGCATTCGAGACTTATTTCTCCGAGGTGCAGTTCTTTTGAAGTAAAATAAGTGTAGGGCGAATCGTGTTTATACAGCGTACCGACGGAAGGATTCCGGAATATCACGCACCCGCATCCGTACGGCTGCAGACCGTGCTTGTGAGGATCCACGACAACGCTATCACATTCCGCAACCGCAAGAAACGGCCGGTGGTCAATCATCGGACTCTTACTGCGAGCGAGCAAAGTGAAAAATCCGCCGTATGCACCATCCGCATGTACTCTTACTCCGTATTTCCTGCATAGTGGAACAACAACGTGCACCGGGTCAACCGCACCGACCGATGTTGAGCCAAGATTCACGACAACCGTGCCGATTGTCCCCTTCTTCAATTCGCTTTCCAATGCGTTGCAGTCTATCGTTCCATTCGGCAGCGCAGAAATCTCCACGGACCGTGTATTCAACACACCGCACATCCGCTGATGCGTATAGTGACTGAAAGTAGAGTATGCGATCGCCTTCTGTGGATGGAGCGATCTGGCCACCCAGAGCGCTTCGAGATTTGCAATCGTTCCGCTGCTGGTGAGATGGCCGAGATGCTGCGGGAATCCAAACATCGCCGCAATGTCTGCAACAACTTCCAGTTCCATTTTTGCGGTGGCAGGCCCGCCGTCCAGCGCATGATTGTTCGGATTGATTTGCATCGCCATCATGTATGCGGCAGCGGCAATCGGATGCGGCGGTTTGATCATCTGCCCGGCGTACCGCGGATGAAAAAATGGATAGTTTTCCGTCAACCGCTTCTCCAGAGCAGACAGAGCTGCGGCCGCCCTATTGTCGTCCACACACAACGAGTCATCAATGGCAAACGCATTCCACGACTCACGCCAGGAAGCATTTGCAGACTCGAGCACGCCCAGCCAGCGCCGGTATTCTTGAACGTCCATCGCAGATAGTTCCTTATAGATATGAATCGATGCGACCAATATACCGCGGTTCCCTTCTTGAATCAAGCGTTTGAACATCCCCGGGAAATTGGCTATACTGAGAGGAAGATAGTAATTGCTCAGTATTGCAAGAGAGAAAAATTGCAACAGTCCAGAGGATCTCGACTGATGCCGCAAGCACCATTCGGAAGATCACAGAGGACACAGAGAAGGCAAACTATGATTCAAACAGCAATTGAAGCATCCCGGGAAGCCGGAGCTTATCTTGTCTCTCATCTCGGCAAAATAAAGACGATCGAGCGCAAAAAGGGACAGGAAACGAACCTGGTCACAGAAATCGACAAGGAATCGGAGCGGATGATTGTGTCGCGCATCCATGCATCATATCCGGAGCATGCGATCCTCGGCGAAGAAGGCGGACGCCTCGATACCGATTCAGAGTACTGTTGGGTAATAGATCCACTGGACGGAACGACGAATTACACCCATTCCTTTCCAATTTTCAGCGTCTCCATCGGCATCCAGCACCGGGGAAAGCTCATCGGCGGCGTTGTCTTCGATCCCATTGCAGACGAACTGTTTTCCGCGGAAGAAGGGAGCGGTTCGTTTCTCAACGGAACCCGGTTGCATGTCTCTGAGACCGATACATTGATCAATAGCCTCCTCGTCACAGGATTTCCATACAACGTGCGGGAGAATCCATTTAACGTCGTCCAGCATTTCCAGCAATTCTTGATGGAAGCACAGGGTGTCCGACGCCTGGGCTCCGCGGCTCTTGATCTCTGCTATGTTGCAGCCGGCCGTCTCGATGGATACTGGGAAGTCACTCTGCAGCCATGGGACAAAGCCGCGGGAATTGTGATCGTACAGGAAGCGGGCGGAACGGTAACGGATTTTCATGGGAAACCAACGAACTTCCAGAATCCCAACACCCTTGCATCCAACGGCAAGATCCACTCTCTCATGCTTGCAGTTATTGAGAAGTCTCTGTAGTATTCTGTGAGATTTCTGCCGGAGTCATCAGAAGAACGGAACGACGATGTCCAACGCTGACCAAATCATACTGCTTGTCGACGACGAACCCGATTTGCTCGACATTACCGCTTCCTATCTGAAGATGGAAGGGTACTCAACGCTCACGGCACACAGTGGGCCGGAAGCGCTTTCTCTCATGGTCACGACGACGCCGGCACTGATCATTTCCGATATCTCCATGCCGGAAATGTCCGGGTTCGAATTCTTTGATGAAGTGCGCAAACAGGATAGATTCCAAGGTATTCCGTTTATATTCCTGTCAGGACACAGCGATCCGCACAACATCCGGAAGGGAAAGGAAATCGGCAGTGATGATTATCTCATAAAGCCGTTCGATCCCGGTATACTCATCGCCACCATTCGCGGGAAACTGAAACGCAAAGAGCAGCTCACCGCTTCCATCTCCCAGCAGTATGAGTTGTTGAAGAACCGACTCTTTTTTCTTCTCTCCCATGAGATGCGGACACCGCTCACGTCGATCATGGGTGCATCAGAAATTCTCGCGGGAAGCGGTGATTCTCTCTCGCCTGAAGACTTCAAGGAGTTTTTGGAAATGCTGCAAACGGGCAGCAAACGGTTGAGCAATATGATCGAAGATTTTCTTTTTGTCGTCAAACTGGAAAGCGGCGAGCTCTTCCAGAAAATGGAGTTGCGTAATTCCTATCTTTCACCATTTCGCATCCTTGAAACGATCACTGCGCAGTACGATACGCGGCTGAAAGCAAAAAACGTCACGTTGACGCTGGACGCCGTCGATCAGGTCATGCATCTTCTGATCTTTATGCCCCATCTGGACGACATTCTGCATCGTCTCACAGACAACGCTGTCAAATTCTGCCATGACCACGGCGCCATCACGATCACCGCTGCAACCGACGGCAGCCGCTGCATTTTCTCAATTCAAGATAGCGGTCCGGGAATTCCCTCAGAAGAAATTGAAAAGGTCTTCGACAAGTTTCATCAGATACTGCGGGAGCAAACGGAACAGCAGGGGGCCGGGCTCGGGCTTTATATTTCCAAAGTACTCGCCAACGCGAACGAGTGCCCGTTGAAGTGTTTCAGCGACGGCTCCACGGGATCAACATTTACTCTGGAAGTCCCCATTAGACAGCAGT